>DASVLI010000270.1:0-25429 GCA_036384955.1 Occallatibacter sp. | reverse complement strand
GTTCCAACGCTCATCGAGAACCAGCGCCTGCTTGTCGAGCTGCGAATAGAAGTAGCGGTTGAAGCTGGTGTAGCCGCCGCCGCCGGTGTTGGGCATGTAGACGTAGGCCACCTTGCCGCCGGAGAGCTCATCGACCTTCTTGCGGTTGTTCTCCACCCAGTCGATATTGCGGAGGTCGTCTTCATCGGCGATGGGAACGACGGTGACGTCGCGGGCATCCTTGCCATCGGCATTGGAGCCGACATGGAGCACGGTTTGCTTGCCGGCGGTGCCGTCGAAGGCCTGGTAGAAGTTGTCCGCGGCGTGCAGGTCGCGGCCATTGACGGAGAGGATGTATTCGCCGGGTTTGACGTAAACACCGGGCATGGTCAAAGGCGACTCAAGGCCGGGGGTCCAGTTTTGGCCGCCGAGGATGCGGGCAATTTTATAGCGACCGTTCTCGACAGCGATGTCTGCGCCGAGCAGGCCTGTTTTTGGGGAGTGGTCGGGCGTGCGCGGGCCGCCCACAAACATGTGGCCGACGTTGACTTCGCCCAGCATCTCGTTGGAGAGGTAGGTGAACTCCGAGCGTGCGCCGAGGCCATCGAGATAGGGCTTGTAGCGGGCTTCGATTTTGGGAATGGAGAGGCCGTGGGTGTTGGGGTCGTAGAGGAAGTCGCGCTGGATGCGCCAGGTTTCGTGGTAGATCTGCTTCCACTCAGCGCGCGGGTCGACCAGGGCCTGCATGGAGCCGAGGTTGAGCGGCTTGCCGGGATGGTCGTTGCCGGCCTTGAGCTCGTCGGCGGGGGCAATGGCCCAACTGTCCTGCTGGTTGTAGAGGATTTTGCTGCCATCGGCCGAGACGATGAACTGATCGATGCCGTCGAGCAGGTCCTCGGGCTTGCGCTTTTCCAGGGTGAAGCGCCAGACGGCGCGGATACCGCTGCCGCCGCCGTCGCCAGAGGTACGACCCACCGGCCCGGCTTCAAACAGGTAGAGAACGCCAGCCTTGCCGGCTGCGATGCCGCCGTAGTTGCGCGGAGGAATGGGCAGCGAGAGGATGCGATTGCCGATGCCTTCAAGGTCGACGGTGACCTTAACGGCCTTGTCGTCCTTTTTGTCCTTGTCGTCGGACTTGGCCTCGTCCTTTTTGTCGGTTTTCTTTTCGTCCTTGGCCTGCTCCTTCTTGTCAGCCTTCTTGTCGTCGGCTTTGGCGGGCGTGTCGGTCTTGTCGTCCTTCTTGTCCTTGTCGGCGTCCCTGGCCTTTTCGTCGTCGCTCTCAGGCGGAATGGGCGAGGCTCCGTCCTTGGCCAGCACCACAACATAGGCGGCACTGGTCTGGGCGCGGTCCAGCGAGGAGAGGTCGATGCCGGCCTGGGACGGGCCGTCGTCGGTGGAGGCGATGAAGTAGAGGTACTTGCCGTTGGCGTCGAAGGTGGGACTGCTGGCGTCGCTCATGCCATCGGTGACCTGGGTGAACTTATGGGTCTCCAGGGAGTAGAGGAAGATGGCGTGGAGCTGGTTGTCGAGGTCGCGGTTGTAGGCGAGCCACTTGGAGTCGGGCGACCAGACCGCGTTGAAGCTGGAGCCGAAGCCGCCGCGGATGGCGGTATCGACCAGCATGGGCTTGGGCGCTGGGGCGCCGGCGGCGGGGACATCGACGATCCAGAGATGCAGGTGCTTGTCGCCATAAGCAATGTGCTTTGAGTCGGGCGACCAGGTGGGCGAGTAGAAGTAGCTGGGGTCGGGCCCGAGGTCGATGACAGTGGGCGACTTGAAGCCGGTCTGATCCTGCAGGTAGAGCTTGTACTCGCCGGAAGCGTCGGAGAAGTAAGCGATGGTTTTGCCGTCGGGGCTCCAGGAGGGGTCGCGCTCGGCCGCGCCGGGTGTGTTGGTGAGGTTGCGGGTATCTCCCTTTTCGCCGGGGACGGTGAAGATTTCGCCATGGGCCTCAAAGACGGCGCGTGCGCCGGAGGGCGAGATGGCGGCGTTGTGAATCTCATTGGAGCGGATGGCGGTAAGGCGCGGCTCGAGTGTGGGCAGCTCACCGTGGATGGTGACCGAGAGGGTGTGGTCGGTGTTGGAGGGCAGGTCGACGAGGTGGAGCGAGCCGAACTGCTCATAGACCAGACCGCTGGGACCGGCCTGGAAGGTTTTCAGGTCGAGGCCGGTATTGGGAACGACCGGAGAGACGGCTTTGGTGTCGACGTTGTAGCTGAAGAGCGAGACCGGGCCGCCGCGGTTGGAGAGGAAGTAGACGGTGTTGCCCACCCAGACGGGGTTGGAGTCGTCGGATTGCTCGCGGGGGACTCTGACCAGGTCGAGGGTCTTGAGGTTGACGATCCAGATGGGCGTGGTCTGGCCGCCGTGATATTGCTTCCAGGCCTGCTGCCACTTGGTGATGGGCTGGTAGGCGATGGATTGACCGTCGGGCGAGAAAGAGCCCTGGACACCGGAGGGCAGAGGCAGGGGATCGGGCATGCCGGAGCCGTCGGCGCGGACGAGAAAGAGCTTGTCGAAGTGGCGGTAGCTGAGCGCGCCGCTGGCGATGAGGACGTTTTTGCCGTCGGCCGACCAGCCCGCCACCAAACTGCCCGCCGGATGCCAGGTGATGCGGCGGGGAATGCCGCCGTTGGCGGGGATGACGTAGACGTCGGTGTTGCCGTTGAGATGGGCGGAGTAGGCAATCTGGGAGCCGTCGGGGGAGTAGAAGGGGCCGGCGTTGACGTGGCCGTTCGAGGTAAGGCGCTGGGCTTCGCCGCCCTGGCGCGCAACGGTCCAGACATCGTCGGCGTAGAGGAAGGCGACCTTGTCAGCCGAAAGCGAGGGGTTGCGCAGCAGCAGAGGGGCCTGGGCCGAAGCAGGCAGGGCGGCAACCACGAGCAGGGCAACGAGCGCGAGCAGCAGATGCAGGCGCAAAGTGGCAAAACGAGTCATAAATCCTCCGGGGCCGATAGACGCGCAAGATGCAGATGGGAATGGCCAGGAAATATCGTGCTACCTATCCTACGACGAGAAAGAAGGCGTAGTTCCGATAAGATGCGGAAGGGGGCGGAACCGGGCCGATGGCGGGTGCGTATCTGGTTGAGTGCACGCAGAAATATCCGTGATTTTGTAGATTCGGTGCATCCTGGAGAACTTTTGAGCCGTCCTATCCAGTACCGGAGCGAAAAAACAATCTCATGTGACCTTCCGCACCGGTGGGGCGGCCGATTGGCCCTCGCCCCGGCACAATTTTGGGTTGCCGGGGGCCCCATTTTTGCGTGTATGGCCCAGCGGTTCTTCCAGGAGCTTTCAGCCTGCCCAGGATCGATGCTCCCCGGCGCGGGATTTGACGGGCAGAAAGAACAGGCAGAACCATGCAACTGATTGAGGCCTTCAAACTCGCACTGCAGTCGCTGTGGGGCAATAAGCTGCGCACTATTCTGACGCTGATTGGCGTGATTATGGGCGTGGCGTCGGTGATCATGGTCATCACCCTGGTGCAGGGCGCCAAGCGATATATCAGCACCAAGCTCTCCGGCTACGGCGCGGACGTATTTACGGTGACGCGGATGTCGAGCGTGATCATGTCGCCGGAAGAGTACTTCATGTACCAGAAGCGGAAGATTGTGCACATGGACGACTACCAGGCGCTGAAGAGCAACTGCTCGCAATGCAGCGAAGTGGGCGCGCTCCTGTCCAAGTCGACCAAGGTGGTGTACAACGGCCACTCCAGCAACAACACGGACGTGCGCGGCTACACGTGGACGATGCTGGCACTGAACAATATCGACATTGCGCTGGGGCGCGGCTTCACTCCGATTGACGATGAACGCGCGACCAAGGTGGCGGTGATTGGCTACGACATTGTGGACAATCTGATGGGCGACGGCGACCCGATCGGCAAGGAGATTCGCGTTGACGGCGTGCCCTATACGGTGGTGGGTGTGGGCGACCGGCAGGGCAAGACGCTGGGCCAGTCGCAAGACAACTGGGTAGCGGTTCCCATTACCACTTACCAGCAGATCTACGGCTACAACGACTCTGTGGACATTTATGCGCGCGTAGCGGGCGGGGCGCAGGCGATGGTGGAAGCCGAGGACGAGGCGCGCGTGCTGATGCGGACGCGCCGGCATGTGGCCGTGGGCGCGAAAGACGATTTCCAGATCGAAACCAATGACACGTTTCTCGACATTGCCAACCAGTTTCTTGGCTTGTTTGCGTGGGTGGTGCTGGGGCTGGGCTCCATTGCATTGGTCGTCGGCGGCGTGGTCATCATGAACATCATGCTGGTGAGCGTCAGCGAGCGAACCCGCGAGATCGGTGTGCGCAAGGCGCTGGGAGCCAAACAGCGCGACGTGCTGCTGCAATTCCTGATTGAGAGCGCACTGCTGGCGCTGGTGGGCGGCATCTTCGGCATCATGGGCGGCGTGCTGGTGGGCAAACTGATTACGGTTTTTGTGGGCTTCCCAACAGCGGTTCCCTTCTGGGCGGTTTTGCTGGGACTGTTTCTGGCCACGAGCGTGGGAATTTTCTTCGGGGTGTATCCGGCCAGCAAAGCGGCGCGGCTGGATCCGGTAGTGGCGTTGCGCGCGGAAATGTAAAGAGCAGCTTACAGCTGACAGCTTACAGCTGACAGCGATTCAGGGCAGGTCAAACGATGAGAGGTAGCAATGAGTCGTTCATTTCGTGATCTGACGGTTTGGCAGCGCGCGATGCAGCTAACCATCTCGATCTATCGATTGACTGCCACGTTTCCGAAGGAAGAGCAATATGGCTTAACGAATCAGTTACGGCGCGCGGCGGTTTCGATTCCGAGCAACATTGCCGAGGGGCAGGGACGATCCAGCAGCCGCGAATTCGGGCAATTCCTGAGCATCGCGCGCGGATCGCTTTGCGAGCTGCAAACGCAGCTGGAAATCGCAAGGCTTTTGGAGTATGGCAGTACAGCGAAAATCAAAGAAGCAGACGAACTCTCGCACGAAGTGGGCAAGATGATCTTCTCCTTCCAGGAAACGCTCAAAGATCAATAGGGCACGAAAGGCTGTTAGCTGTCAGCTGAAGGCTGTCAGCTGACGCGAGTGGAGCGAGCGATGGCGCAGGGACAAACACGGGAATCTGTACGGATGGCGCTGGATACATTGCGCGTAAACAAGCTGCGCTCCGGGCTGACCGTTCTGGGCATCGTCATCGGTGTGACCACGGTGATCACCATCTCTTCGGTGATCAACGGATTGAACAACCGCGTGCAGGACTGGGTCAGTTCGCTCGGCTCAAATGTGGTCTGGGTGTTTCATATGCCAGTGATCGGCGTGCGTCCGACACTGGAGCAACTGGCGCGCAAAAAGCTGACCTTCGACAACGTGGTGGAGCTGCGCAAGCTGCCGCATGTGGCCGCCGTGGATGGAAGTTTCCAGCATACGGGTGTCTTCCGCGTGGGCGCGGTGAGCGTGAAGTACAACGGCAAAAAAGTGGCCGGGACCATTTTGACCGGCGCAACCACGCAGGCGGCCGACGTGTCGGATCTGTCGTTCCTGCGGGGACGCATGTTTACCGACGATGAAGACCAACGCGGCGCGCACGTCTGCATTCTTGGCCACGACACGTGGGAGCAGCTGTTCGGCGACGAAGACGCCATCGGCAAACAGGTGACTGTCGAGACCGGCCTGTACACGGTGATTGGCGTGCTGGACAAGCGCAAACAGCCCTTTGGCGGAGGCAAGAACCGCGACGACAATCAGGTGATGTTTCCGCTGGGCACCTTCCACAATCTGCATCCGGAAGACAAGGACATGTGGGTGAGCGTGAAGTATGACGACCCGAAGAACAAGGCGCTGGTGGAGGAGGAGGTTCGCGAGTCGCTGCGCATTCAGCGCCATGTGCGCGTGGACAAGCCGGACGACTTTGAAATTTTCGGCCCCGACTCGCTCTCAAAACTGTGGTCGCAGCTGACCGGCGGGCTGGTGCTGTTCATGATCGCGGTTTCAAGCGTGGGCCTGATGGTGGGCGGTGTGGGCGTAATGAACATTATGCTGGTGAGTGTGACCGAGCGTACACGCGAGATAGGCGTACGCAAGGCGATTGGAGCCACCAAGCGCATGCTGCTGACGCAGTTTACGGTGGAAGCCGTGACCCTATGCGCGATTGGGGGCATCATCGGCATTTTGATAGGCGCGGTGCTCACCTATATCGTGTATCTGCTGCCCATCGGGCTGCCGGCAACGCTCTCGACCATGTGGGTTCTGGTTGGATTTGGCGTATCGTGTGGGATTGGGCTGGTGTTTGGTATTTATCCGGCGTGGAAGGCCGCCAACCTTGACCCGATTGAGGCCCTGCGCTACGAATAGTGTGACTGGGAAAACCGTCCGCCGAACACGGTGAAGACGGAGCGCGCGGACGCTGCCCAGCCTGAAGGGGTACGCCGTGAAGTTCATGGAAGCGATCCTGCTCGCGCTGCAATCGTTGTGGGCCAACAAGCTCCGCAGCATTCTTACGCTGCTGGGCGTGGTGATCGCGGTGGCGGCGCTGATCATGGTGGTGACCCTGACCAACGGCGCCAAGGCCTTCGTAACCAACAAAGTGAATACCTACGGCGCCAGCGTAATCACGGTGTCGAAGATGCCGCAGACCGTCTGGACCATCGAGGAATACCTGGAATTCCAGAAGCGACGCGATGTGACGATCGACGATTACCGCGCCATTCTTGAGGAATGCAGGTCGTGCGTCTCGGTGGGCGCGCGCCGCTCATCAACGGGCAAGATAGTGTTTGGGCGCAATTCGACCACCGACAGCGAGGTGCGCGGCTGGACGTGGACCATGCCCGCGCTCTCCAACCTGGATATTGAGCTGGGCCGCTCCTATACCGAACTGGAAGACCAGCACAGCGCGCACGTGGCGATTGTGGGCGCCGACATTGTGGACAATCTGCTGGGCGCCGGCGATCCGCTGGGCAAGGAGATTCGCGTGGACGGCTCGCCATACACTGTGATTGGCGTGGGTCAGGCGCAAGGCAAGATGCTGGGCCAGAGCATGGACAACTGGGTGGCGATTCCGCTGACGGCATTTTTGCAGCAGTATGGATCGCACCAGTCGATGGCGATTTATGTGAACGCGGGCGGCGGCGGCGCAGTAATGGACACGGTGAGCGACGAGCTGCGCACCATCATGCGGGTGCGGCGGCATCTTTCGCCGGGCCAGGCGGACACCTTCAACGTGGACACCAGCGCCACGTTTCAAAATTTGCTGAGCAAGGTGCTGAACAACTTTGGCGCGGTGGTGGCGGCGATTGCAGCCATCTCGCTGGTGGTGGGCGGCATCGTCATCATGAACATCATGCTGGTGAGCGTGACGGAGCGGACGCGCGAGATTGGCGTGCGCAAGGCACTGGGCGCCAGGCAGCGCGACATTCTGCTGCAATTTTTGATTGAGTCGGCGACGATGTCACTGGCCGGAGGAGCCATCGGCGTGTTTGTGGGCATTGGCCTGGCCAAGGTAATCACATTGCTGATTTCCTTCCCCTCGGAAGTGGAGTTGTGGTCGGTGGCGGTGGGCTTGATTGTGGCGCTCGCGGTGGGCGTGTTCTTTGGCGTGTATCCGGCAAGCAAGGCTGCGCGGCTTGATCCAATCACGGCGCTGCGGGCGGAGATGTAGCCATGGCGATTGCTCACGCAAGTGAATCCATCAAGCTGGCGCTGGAGACGCTGCGCAAGAACAAGCTGCGCTCGGGGCTGACGATTGTGGGTATCGCGATCGGCATCTCGACTGTGATTTTGATTTCGTCGGCCATCAACGGGCTGAATTCGAATATCAACAACTTTGTTTCGACATTGGGGACCAACAATCTGTGGGTCTTTCGCTTTGAGCCCTTTGGCAAGCGGCCCACCACCGAAGAGCTGAACCGGAAGCAATTGACCTATGAGGACGGCATTGCCATGCGCAGCCTGCCACACGTGGTGGCGGTGGACCCAGGGTTGACCGACCAGAGCTTCCAGACGGGAATCGGCGCGGTGTCGATCAAGCGAGGCAAATACAAGATCATGAACACCATCCTGAACGGCGACACCGCTGCCGTGAAGGACACCTATGACATCAAGATTCAGGAAGGCCGGATTTGGAGCGAGGGCGAAGAGGAGCGCGCGGCCGATGTGGTGGTACTGGGCCACGACGCGGCCGAGGATCTGTTCCCCGGCGAGTCTCCGATTGGCAAGGACGTTGACTGCAGCGGCGACGTGTTCACGGTAATCGGTGTGCTTGAGCCGCAGCAGCAGCCCTTCGGCAGCGGCCGCAACGCGCAGGACAACTCAGCGTATTTTCCGCTGAGAACCTTCCACAAGATTCACCCCGAGCTGAAGGACTTCTGGATTACGGTGAAGTACGACGACCCGAAGAACAAGGCGCTGGTGGTGGAAGAGGTGCGCGAGTTGCTGCGCACGCGGCGCGGACTGCGCGCCGACCTGGACGACAACTTCGCCATCTTCGGACCGGACTCGCTGACGCGGCTGTGGAATCAGCTGACCGGCGGGCTGTTCCTGTTCATGGTCGCGGTCTCCAGCGTGGGCCTGATGGTGGGCGGCGTGGGTGTGATGAACATCATGCTGGTGAGCGTGACAGAGCGGACGCGCGAGATTGGCATTCGCAAGGCAATTGGCGCGACCAGGAAAAACATCCTGCTGCAGTTCACCACCGAGGCGATTACGCTTTGCTCGGTGGGCGGGCTGGTGGGCATTCTGGCCGGCGCGCTATTCACGTTGATTCTGCACTTCGCGGTGACGTTTCTGCATGCGTCGCTTTCGATGACCTGGGTGACGGTGGCGTTCTTTGTGTCTTGCGCGATTGGGCTGATCTTCGGGATTTATCCGGCATGGAAGGCCGCGAACCTGGATCCGATTGAAGCGCTGCGGTACGAATAAGACCGGGAGCAGCGAACTTTTTCGACGAACCAACCGTACTTCAAGACACACCTCTCTCCGCGCCGCTGGTGCGGATTCCTGATGCCGTGCCTGCCGGTTTCCGCAACCATCCGCGGGTGATTGCAGTCACCGAGCCCCCTGCAGAGCAAGCCTAGGCTTGAGCCACTTCAAATCCTGCCCGATTGGGTTGTGTGCTCGCGATGGCGGCTGCAGGCTTTACCGGCGGCGTGGCTGAGGCTCTGATTCTGGGGCTGTCGACCGGACCTGTGTGCCTGGCGGCATGCGGACCGGCGGTGACGCCGTGGTTGCTGACGCAACCGAGGGGCGTAAGACAGCACACATGGCAACTGGCATTGTTTCTGGCTGCGCGACTGGCGGCCTACCTGGTTTTTGCCTGCCTGGTATGGGCGGCGGGCTCGGCCTTGCTGCGCGCATGGAGCGGACGCAGCTGGGTGACTGGCGCGGTGGATCTTCTGCTGGCCCTGGTGCTTGTCTTCTACGCCGCGGGCTGGCGCGGCTTCCATTGGCGGCTATGGAGGCCTAAACAGGAACTGGTCAGAATTGGTGAGTCGCCCCGGCTGCTGCGCGGAGGCGCACTGGCGCTGGGCTTTCTGACCGGCGTCAACCTTTGCCCGCCCTTTGTGGTGGCTGGTGTTCAGGCCGCCGGACTGGAGAGCCTGACGCGGGCGTTGCTGTTCTTCCTGCTCTTTTTCGTGGGCACCTCGGTCTGGTTTGTGCCGTTTGTCCTGCTGGGCTTTCTGCGGCGGTCGGAAAATCTTCTGCTGGTGGCACGCATAACAGCGGTGCTGCTGGCCTGCTGGTACGGCTATTTCGGGGTTTCGATTCTGCTGGAAAGGATTCTCTATGACTAGCGCTTCTCAAACGGTCACGCGGCCGGCGGCGATGCGCGGCGTGTGCCGCTCACTCCTGTTGACCCTACCGATAGCGTTGTGGACGGCGCTGATGTTCTCGCGGGTCTTCCTGATGCCGGGCCGGGCAATGCATATTGCCGCGGTAGTCGCGGCGGTTTTCACCGTGTTTCTGTTCTTCAAGATGATGCAAACCGGAGAGACCCATCGCTGGCGGCGCTGGTTCTTTGCCGCGGTGGGGTGGATTTTTCCGGTGGGCTTCATCGCATCGTTAATCCAGTTGCGCGGTTCGATGGACATTCCCATCGAGAGAATGATTGGCGGCGACACGCCGTTCTGCTTCATGGTGACGCCGATGCTGATGATTCCGGCGGCGCTGGGCAAGACGCTAATCTTTCCGGGCTCGATACTGCCGACCGCTTCCAATCCGCACTCGATTGCGGTGATGATCGGCCTGTGGCTGGCACTGAGCATTGTGCTGGGCAAAGGCTGGTGCGCCTATGGATGCTTTTTCGGCGGCATCGAAGAGGGATTTGCGGCGTTTGCCAAGCGGCCGCGCATTCGCAAATTCGACCCGCGGCTGAGGATGATTCCCTGGGCGGTGCTGCTGTTTGTGGTACTGCTCTCGGCAGCCATCTACGAGCCGGTGTATTGCATGTGGCTGTGCCCGTTCAAAGCCGTCACCGAGTTTCCGGCGGTGCGTTCAGTGGAAACGGCGCTTCAGTTTGTCGTGTTTGTGGCACTGTTCGCGGGACTGGTAGTGGTGCTGCCGTTCCTGACCAAAAAGCGCACGCAATGCGCCTTCTTTTGCCCCTTCGGCGCCTTCCAGTCAATCTTCAACAAGGTGAACATTTTTGAGATTCGCGTCAACCGCGAGAAGTGCAAGGACTGCAATGTCTGCTCGACGGTTTGCCCAACGCAGGCCATCAGCCGCGAGTCCGCGAAGGAAGGCGGGGCGCTGATGAACTGCATGAAGTGCGGCGCCTGCGTGGACGCCTGCAAGAGTAAAGCAGCGGTGTGGCACATCAAGGGCACCGGAGTGGACGTAAAACCGGAGCGGGCGCGTTTGATGTTTCTTTATGGCGCCTGGGCCGTGGCGACCATGTTTGGCGGCAGTATTCTGGCCAACGGAATCGCAACCATACTGCATTTCATGCATGTGAGTTAGGAGGAGCGATGGCAGCGAGCAAAGCAATTCTGGGATACACGGCCGCGGGCCTGACCATGGCCGCGGCGTTGCTGACGCCCTTCCTGCTGATGGGCACTTTCAGCAACGCGGTGGCCCATGCGGGCTTGCGCGTGGACGAGAAGTACAGTGGCGGCGCGGTGGTGCGCACGCTTGATCGCGCGAGCTACAAGATCGAGATCCACCAGCCGGTGCGGCCGCGCCTGCTGGAGCGAGGCGAAACGTTTGTGCAGGTATCGTTTGCTCCCGCCGCCAGGCTGCCTGCCGAAGTGGACGAAGCCGTGGACCTGGACGGCGACGGAGTGCCAGATGTACGCCTGCGCTTTACCGCAACCGGCACCGAGGAGACCGCGCTGAAGGGTGATGTGACGGCACTGAACCCGACGTTCGTCTCCTTTACCAGCCCGGCCAGCGAGGGTATCTCGCGCATTGTGGCGCGGGTCGGCGACAGCGTCGTGGTCCGGGTGCCGAGGTCGGAAAAGTAGCGCGCGGTCCGCGCTCCGGCAGTGTGGAGCGTTCCGCTAGACTAACGAAGTGATACCGCACGCATTGGCACTGGCCCTGGAAGCGCTGACCACGGTGATGACCGTGGCCGGGATGGGCTATTTTGCCGTGGCGTTTGTGGCGGCACGCATGTTTGCGGCGCGGCGGCGTCAATTGCACGCTGGCTTCGCGCCGGCGGTGAGCATTCTGAAATCACTGAAGGGCCTGGACCCAGGAATGCTGGACGCATTCCGTACGCACTGCCGCCAGCAATACGCCGGAGAGTACGAACTGCTGTTTGGCGTGGCGACGCTCGACGACCCGGCGGTGGAAGCGGTCAAACAACTGCAGCAGGAGTTTCCTGAGCACACAATCAAGCTGGTGGAATGCCCGGAGCGACTGGGCGCCAATGGCAAGGTGAGCACGCTGGCGCAACTGGCTGCGCATGCGCAGCATGCGTTTTTGCTCGTCAACGATTCTGACATCAGCGTGACGCCGCATTATCTTGAGCGCGTGATGCAGTGCTTTGCGGCGGATGAAGGTGCGAAGCCGGTGGGCCTGGTGACGACGCTTTATCGCGGACGCGCGCATGGCGGCGTTGCGGCGACATTGGAGTCGCTGGGCATTGCAACGGATTTTCAGGCGGGCGTGCTGGTCTCGCGCATGATTGAAGGCGGATTGCACTATGGGCTTGGCTCCACGCTGGCGGTGCGGCGCGAGGCTCTAGATAAGATTGGCGGTTTTGCTGCGCTGGTGAACCACCTGGCCGACGACTATGAGCTGGGCGCGCGCGTGGCGCGGGCGGGCTGGCGCGTGGAGTTGGCCGGCGAGGTGGTGGAGACTGCGATTCCGCGCTACGGGTGGCAGGGCTTTGTGCAGCACCAACTGCGCTGGCTGCGCACGGTGCGCGACGCGCGGCCAGGCGGCTATGCAGGGCTGGCCTTCACGTATGGATTGGTGTGGGCGCTGCTGAATGTGATGGCCAGCGGGCTGAGTCCGCTGAGCCTGTGGCTGCTGGCGATGTGCTTTTTCCTGCGTTTGAGCATGGCGATGGCCGTGGGAGCGGGGGTGCTGGGCGACCACCAGGTGTTGCCCGCGCTGTGGCTTCTGCCGCTGCGCGATGTGGCGGCGATGGGTCTTTGGATTGCTGGTTTCGCGAGCAATACGATTGTGTGGCGCGGCGAGCAATTTGAAGTAAAGAATGGCGTTCTGCACCGGCTGTAAGATCACCTGACAATTTCATGCGCGGCAGCTATCGGAAGCGGCGCGGTTCTGATAGATTGCCTTCACGCGGCCCGAGCCGCGGAAGGAGAGATCCCCATGAGAATTTCAACCCCGATTGCAAGCCGTCTGCTTGCCTGTTGTCTGCTCACTGCTGCTTCCACAATGACATTTGCGCAGGCCGCGCCGGCCAAGCCCACCGTGGGTACGGCCATGCCGCCCGCGCAGGTATACAACAAGCTGATGAGCGGCATGGAAGGCGAGTTTGTGAGCGCCGCCGAGGCCATGCCCGAAGACAAATACGATTTTGCGCCGCCGGTTTCGGCCGGAGAGTTCAAGGGCGTGCGCAGCTTTGCCGACCAGGTAAAGCATGTGGCCGGCTCCAACTACTACTTCTTTGCCGATGAGGCGACGGCGAAGGCCAAGGAAGAAGCAATTGGCAAGCTGAAAACGAAGGCGGAGATTGTGGCAGCGCTGAAGGCGTCGTTTGCCGACGCGCATGCAGCCATTGACGGCATGACCGCCGAGAATGCTTTTGTGATGACCGATCACGGGACGCGTGCGGGCATGGCGGCGTTTTGCATTGCGCACATGATGGACCACTACGGGCAGATTGTGGAGTATCTGCGCATGAATGGAATTGTGCCCCCGGCCAGTCGCGGCGGCATGTAGGCGCCTGCGGAACAATCTTTCCCCTGAAGCCCGACGCGCTATTCGGACTTCAGGGGCTTTCTAGAGAGATGTTCGCTTTCCTTGCTCCATAACAAGGGGAAATGCTTCCACCACTTCATAGCCGTACCGTGATTCGCATTACTGCCTGAGCCAAACGACCACAGGATGGCAATCTCCATCGCCGCAGTTGTTCCCAAGTGCAACCCCAGTCGCCTTCCCAACTTCAAGGCCTGCAAGATCCGATTGCTCTGGGAAGGATACGATCTTCCGTCCTGACTGCGTATCCACAACGAGCACATCCGGAAAATAGACAGCGCCACTGGAAAGAATTACCTGGCGATTGGAATCATTTGCTCCCCTTACTCCTTCAAAGCGAGCAGCATCACTTGCATCCGTATTGGACAAAGCTGAAGCCGTATTCAACGTATGAGAAGCAGGAAGCTCCGGCCATTCCCGAGAGCTGGATGAAGTCGTAAACGGCCAGTGTCTCCCCTCCAACTCGCCGGTTGCTTCCACTGCCCGATTGCCCAAGAACGTATAGAGACTATTCGACTTGTGATGGTTCCCCGGCCCATCACTCTGCTGCGTGTGAACTAGCACAGCAGGAGCATTTGTTTTGCCGAGGATGACCAGCTCACGAATGCCTTCTTCTGTAACGTCGAACTTTCCCTTGGCCTGCCAGGGGAAGGGACGGCTCTGAGCATCAAAGAGCAAAACTGACAGCGTTGTATCCCAGCCTCCACTTGTATTCCCACCAAATTGCACAAAGACCAGAGCTGGCTCTGTGGATCGTTCGAGCCGGGCTTGCCAAAGCTGACAACCGGCGCCAGGAAACGCCTGATATCTTGCCGTCCAGCTTCTCCCAGCTTTATCCCGCCCGCTTAAGGTTACCGTTCCATCCGCATCTGTCTTCATTTTTCCGATTCCGATGGAAACCGGGACTGACGATTGAAAATTGCAATCTGCCAGTTTTTGCTGACCAGGGAGCATCGTTGGGGACGCCGCAGGCTGAGTTTGTGCGTTGAGGCACGGCGCCACGCTCACGCACAAAGATGCTATTCCAAGTATGACGGCAGTACGAATCACTTGCTTAAACATTTTCTTCTCCCGCGGAGGTGGCTATGCGACATCTTTTAGTCGAGCATCGCCGCGCAGTCTCCCCGGCACTGAAAGACGATTATCCTCCTCAAACGTATGCTGGAAATCAAAATCGCTGTGCAGGTAGGCAGTGCGTCTGCAATGGCGTGCCCTGACCGCGAACGGCACGCGCGCAGGCATGGCGGCCTCTGGAACTGAGCACATGATGAAGAGCGGGCCGGTGGACGGCCCGCTTTCTTATTGCGCGCGAATGGCAGTGACGGGATCGATGTGCAGAGCGCGGCGTGCGGGCACATAGCAGGCCGCGAGCGCGATGCCGCCGAGCAGCACGGTGACGGCAACCGCGGTGGTGGGGTCGGTGGCGGAGACGCCGTAGAACATGCTGGCGAGCAAGTGCGTGAGCACGAAGGACAGGACGAGGCCCAGCACAATGCCCGCAACAGTGAGGCGCATGCCCTGCATCAGAATGAGGCGCAGAACGTTGGTGCGCGAGGCGCCGAGAGCGACGCGGATACCGATTTCGTGGGTACGCAGCTCCGTGCGATAGGCGATGACGCCGTAGATGCCGCTGGTGGCCAGGATGAGGCCGAGAATGCCGAAGATGGCCGCGAAGAATGCCTGGATGCGCAGGAAGGTGGTGGCCATCTCCGTGGTCTGGGCCAGCGGGTAGGTGTCGAAGACCGGCAGTTGCCCGTTGATGCTGTGCACCATCTGCTCGATGGGCTGGGCGAGAACGGATGGGTCGCCCGCGGTGCGCACCTGGAGGATGGTTTCGACGTCGAAGTTCTGAGCGAAGGTCATGTAAATCATCGGCTCAGGGCGTTCCATCACGGTCTGGTGCGTACTGTTGTGCACCACGCCGACGACGGTCCACCAGTTGTGCCAGACTTGCAGCCGCTTGCCGATGGGGTTCTGGCCAGGCCAGAAATGCGCGGCGGCTGTCTGGTCCACAACAATGACGCGCGGAGAGGTTTCGCTGTCGCTATTGGCGAAGTCGCGCCCCTGCAGAATGGGGATCTGCAAAGTGTCAAAGTAGCCGGGGCTGATGTCGGCGCGGCGTACTTCGAGCGACTCATTCGGTTTGGGCACGTAGCCCTCGGGATAGGCATCGGCAGTTTTGCGCATGAAGCTCTGCGGCAGCCAGTCGGCCAGTGAGGCCGCCTGAACGCCGGGCAGCGTGCGCAGGCGTTCAAGTGCCTGACGCTGGAAGGCGTGAATCTCGGCGTCGGAGTAGCCGGAGATTTGCAGACCGACCGAGGTGGTAAGGACATGCTGCTGCTCAAAACCAGGGTTGGCGTGGCTGGCCGCGCGGAAGGTGCGCAGGAAGAGCCCTGCGGTGACGAGCAGCGCCAGCGAGACCGCGATTTGCCCGACCACGAGCGCACTGAGCAGGCGGCGATTGTGTGTACCGGCAGAGACGCTTGCCGCTTCCTCTTTGAGTACTTCAGCGGCGGGAACCTGCGAAGAACGCCAGGCGGGAACCGCTCCGCAGAGCGCGCCAGCCACCAGCGCGACGAGCACAATGATGACGGCTACGTTCATGTCCATGTAGCCGTTGATGGCGATGGGATTGGAGCTGGCGGGAATAAAGCGCGCCATGCCCTTCGCGGTAAAAGAGGTGAACAGCAGCGCGAGCAGGCCGGCGCCACTGGCCAGCAGAACGCCTTCGAGCATCATTTGGCGCATGAGCGCGATGCGGCCCGCGCCGAGACTCTGGCGAATGGCCAGCTCGCGGCGGCGTGCGACAAAGCGCACCAGCAGCAGCGTGGTGATATTGGCGCAGGTGAGCAGCAGAACCACGCCGGCGATGGAGAGCAGCACGGGCAGCGAGGCGGAGAGGTAAATGTTGGCGCCAAAGGGCGAGCGCCACATGGGGTCCAGAGTGATGGTGTTGACGCCCAGATGCTCATTGGGGAAACGAGCGACGATCTGGCGCATCAGTGTTTCCAGATCGCCGGTGGCCGCGGTGCGCGAAACGCCGGGCTTCAACCTGCCGATGACGTTCAGCCAGTTGACATTGCGGCGCATGATCCAGCTATTGCTGCCGGGGTCGGTATTGGCGGCCAGCGGCAGCCACGCATCGGTGCGAATGCCGGGCATGGCGCCGATAAAGCCCTTGGGCGCGACGCCGATGACGGTCACGCGATGGCGCGCGATTTCAATGGAGCGACCGACGATGGCCGGGTCGGCATTGAAGCGCGTTTGCCACAGGCTGTAGGCCAGCACCACGTAGGGCGTGCCGCCGGGCTGGGCCTCCTCATGGGGCAGGAAGAAGCGGCCCAACGGCGGCTTGATGCCCAGCACGTCGAAGTAGTTTCCGCTGGTGTTGGCCACGTAGATACGCTGCGGCGTGGTGTCGCCGGTGAGCGTGAGCCAGTCGTGATGGTAGGCGAGTATGCCGTCGAAGCTGTGATTCTGGTTGCGCAGGTCGCGGTAGTCAGGGTAGGAGAGCGGGGGCGAAGGCGAGGTGCTCCATTGGCCGCGCATCAGGCTGACCAGATCGCCGGTGCGGCGCGCCTGCGGAATCGGATTCAGCAGCGTGGCGTTGATCCAACTGAAGACGGTGCTGTTGACGCAAATGCCCAGGGCCAGCATGAGCACGGCAGCAGCACTGAAGCCGGGGCTTTTGCGAAGCTGCCGGAGTGCGTACCGTAGATCGTTCCAAATAGCCGCCATGCGGCGCCTCCCCAACACTTCCATGAGGATGAAAGATGATTATCCATCCAGAATGCACGCGGAAAGCCAAAGAATTGCCGCTGGCAAGGCTTTACTGTGCAAGGGGTTGCAGCCTTATCGTTGTACGGATGGCTTGATGCAGGCGTCCGGCGGCGCACAATGTGTTCGATTTCGCACACTTGCGGCAGGTGACGATGGCCGCGCCCGCCGGCAAAATGCTATCGTCAGTCCAAATGCCGATGGTGACCACAACGGAGATGGGCGTCCCCATCCAGGGACCGAGCGCGACGCTGATTTACGACGACTGGTACCCAGCGCTGCGGACCGATACGCTGCGCAAAGGCAAGTTGGCGACGGCGATGCTGATGGGGCTTCCGCTGGTGCTGGGGCGGCGGAACGACGGCCGGGTGTTTGCCATGCGCGACAGTTGCCCGCACCGCGGGATTCCGCTGAGCGTGGGCTGGTACGACGGCAACCGCGTGACCTGCCGCTACCACGGCTGGGAGTTTGAGCCATGCAGCGGGCGCTGCGAGTTGATCCCCTCGCTGAGCAGCCATGACCACCTGGACGCGACGAAGATCTTTGCCTCAGGCTTTGCCTGCGAGGAGCACGACGGCTACGCGTGGGTGTATGTGCCGAGCGCGGGCAGCGGACGCGCGGCGGGTGCGCCGGCGCGCAAGGTGCCTGAGCTGGAGAAGTTCGGACCGCAGTACCGCTCGGCGCATTTGACAGCGGATTTGCCGTGCAATGTGGACCACGGAATTATTGGGCTGATGGACCCGGCACATGGGCCGTTTGTTCATCAGGCGTGGTGGTGGCGCAGCCGGGCAAGTATTCGCGAGAAGACCAAGAAGTTCGAGCCGATACCCGAGGGCTTCCGCATGAGCGCGCATGCGCCCAGCGGCAACTCGGCGCCGTACAAGCTGCTGGGCGTGTACGGCGAGCCAGTGCAGACGACGATTGATTTTGTGCTGCCCAATCGGCGCACGGAGATTATCCGCTGCGGCGACAAGTGGTTTTCGTCGCTGACCACGGTGACACCGGTGACGGCATCGACATGCCGCATCGACGTGATTGCGGCGTGGAATGTTTTTTATCGCGTGCCGTTGGTGACGCCGATTGCGAAGTTCTTTGGAGCACGGTTTGTGCGTCAGGACCAGGTGACGATGATTCAGCAGGCCGAGGGACTGAAGCACAACCCCAGCCTGATGCTGATTGACGACGCGGACAAGCCGGCCAAATGGTACTTCGCGCTGAAGCAGGCGCGGCTGGATGGAACGCCAGAGAAGCATCCGATGGATGGACCGGTGGAGCTTCACTGGCGTAGCTAGGCACTGCGTGCGGCGGACGGCGCTTGCGCGCCATGGCATCTATTGGCCCCGCAGGTTTGCGTGCCGCAACCGCTCAGTCGCGTTGCAGCGTAAGCACGGTGATGTCGTCTTCCTGACCGAACTGGCAGGCAGCTGCGGCAATACGGTCGGCCGATTGCGTGCTGAGTTGGCGCGTGCGCTCGAAGCCAAACAACTCGCCCGTCGCGTTGGTGGCCTCGACCACGCCATCGGAGAGAAGGGTGAGCGCATCGCCCGAATCGAGTTGAAGCGCGAACTCCGCGTAAGCTGCATCGGGAGCGAGACCTAGAGGCAATGCCGGTTCGGAGGGAATCTCTTCGCCGTTGCGATAGGGCGCAAGATGTCCCGCATTGGCAATCACGGCAGATCCATTGGCGCGGAGATGGAGGCAAAGGCAGGTGATGAAGCCGCCATTGCCGGAATCGACCATCTGGGAATTCAATTGCGCCAGGATTGCCGCGGGGCCCAGTCTGGCAGCGGCGAGCGTGCGCAGGGCGCCGATGGCCAGAGTGCCGGTCATGGCAGCCTTGAGCCCCTTGCCGCTGACATCGCCCACAACGATCAGGGTTGAGCCATCGGTCTGCGGAAATATCTGGTAGAAGTCGCCGCCCACCTCCTGCGCGGGCAGAAAAGCCGCCTGCAGGCTGAAACCGGCGATGCGGGGCAGCGCGTGCGGAACAAGCTGCTGCTGGATTTCGCGCGCCGCTTCCAGCTCGGCCGAGGCGCGGGCCTGCTCGCGGCTGACGCGGGTGAAACGGAAGAACATGACAATGGCGATGGCAAACAGATAGAGCAAATTCCCGGCGTCGTCCACCTGAAGCTGCGCATGGCCGATGGGAATGGTGTTGTCGAAGAAGTCCAGACTATGCCAGCCGAGAAAGATGGAGATGGAGCCGAGGTTGCCCAGCGTGACGGTTGCGGCGGGAAGCAACGACGGCAGAACCAGCCAGCCTGCCTCGCGATTGCCGCGGCGATACCAGACGAAGAGAAGGATGGGTAGCAGCAGCGCCACGGGAATGACGATGAGAGCTTCAATGAACAGATAGACGTGGCTTGGGATGAGGTTGTGCCAGGTGAACCAGATGAGCGCGAGGGGCGCCAGGAGCACGGCCTGATAGACGCGCCACGCGCGGCCCACACGGCGGCCTCCGAAGCTGAAGGTGAATTGGATTTGCGCGATGGTGAAGATATAGATGAGCGGATCAGCAACGACGAAGTTGCCCGCGAGCGGCGCGACGCCGGCAACCTGACAGCCCCAGAGCATGTCAGAGAGGCCCATGGCAAACAGGTAGATACCGAGCCAGAAGTATTCAGGATGCGTGAGCTGGCTGCGATAGAGGCCAAAGGCCGCAAGGCCCGACAGCATGAGAAGAAGATTGATGACGATGACGGGAAGGGCGGCATTCATGCGCCCGCTCTGGAAAGCCTCGCGTGCGTTGTCGATGGCGGCCGGTGTGCCGAGCGTGACGCCGAGGAAGATGGGCAGATGCCAGTTCACGTACGCGGTGGGCGCATGGGTGCGCATGGCAAGAACAAGGTCAGTGCCGGGAGCGGCGATGGAAACGGCACGCTCGGTTGGCCGCGAGACGGCAAATGGGGAAAGCAGGCGTGTCTCCGGAGCGCGGGCGCCATTGACGTAGAGCTCGTAGGCGCCTTCGCCGCCCAGAACCAGCAATGTGAGATCGGGATGGTCCTCGTGAAGATGGAGGTGCAGCCGGAACCAGCGCCAGCCGGGCTGCGCGATGCCGAGATCGTCAAGCTCGACCGGCTGCCAGGCACTGTCGTCGAATCCTGGCTGCGCCCAGGCGAGGTTGTCACCTGGCTGGGAGCGCCATCCTTCATTGATGTCGGTGGACCACTCCTGCGCATGAGCGCGGTCAACGAGGGGAATCGTTTCGGTTTGTTGCTGGCCGCTGGCGTGTGACGAAACAGGCGCGGCGATACCGCTGGCCAGACACAGAAGCACCGGGAAGAGGAGCTTTCTCATTCGTCTGCCGATTGTACCGAAACGCTGACATGCAGCCCCGAGCTACTCGGGACGCTGGGGGTTCTCGCTCTCGTCGCTGGTGGTTTCGTCTTCCACATCTTCGCCTTCGATGGAGATGCGCAGCGAGCGCAGAAAGTTCAGATCGTTGGAGGTGAAGGGGCCGCTTTCGCCCACTTCGCTGCCCTCTTCCTGGCCTTCCGAATCGCGCGCGGTAATCTCGTTCAGGCCGATGGTGGCCTCCAGCATCAGCAGCACGTCGAAGCCGTGCTTGCGAATGTCCTGCACCACACCGGAGATTTGCTCGCTCTCAATGACCGACTCGTGGATGGCTTCGCCGAGTTGTTGAATCAGTTCACGCAGGCGGGATGTCAAGGGATACCTCCGGGGGCGGCGGCCGGCGCAAAAGCAGGCGCAGGGAGCAGCATGGAATGTTTCTACCTTACTTCTGATGCTCTCTGGGAGCAACTGGACGCAGCCGGAATGTGGGTACGAGCGTGATGAGACGCGCGGCTGCTACCATCGTATCGAAATGAAGCCGCAAACCATTGGGCGAGTGCTGGGCATTGGGCTGCGCGTGGCTGGCCGTGTGGCCGGCGAGCGCCTGAACGCGGCCGGCACACCGGCACAACCTTCGGCGCAAACCTCCGCACCGCCGCAGCAGGTGCACGCGCGTGGCGTGGCTGCCGGCAAGGCGGTGCGCAACGCGCCGCGGGGCATTGGAGGCTTTCTGCGGCCTTTCCGCCGCGTGGGCGGCATCGTTTTTCTTGAAGTGATGGGAGTTTTCTTCCTCGTGTTTGTGCTGGTGTTTGGGCAAATGCTGTGGCGCGCGCATGCCAGCTACAGGGCGGGTCCGGACCACCAGAAGTTTCTGCTGGCGGCAGGGCTGGTGCTGGTGTTTCTGTATCTCGGCGTCAGCTCGTTCTGGCGCGCGCGGCGCAAGTAGCGCGTTAACCCTTCTTCCACCACAAGCGTGGGGCAATCGCATAATTCAACTGCACCAGCACGATAGCGGCAATGCTGACCCATGTGCTGATGAAGCAGAGCGCGGCGCCCACGGCGTAGAGCGACTGCGCGATTGCGATGCGGCGGCAAATGCTGCCGCGGACTTCATCAGGGGTGTCGGGTTTGACGCAGCCGTGGCGCGAGGCATAGGACCAGCTCCAGAAGAGCATGACGCCGGGCGCAAGAATGTTGAGCCAGTATGCGCCGAGAGCGGCGCGGTAGGTGATGAACTCCGCAAGCAGGCGGGTGGTGAAGGGCAGCAGGGTGATGGTGAAGAGGAAGCCCAGGTGAATCCAGGTAAGGTCGCGCGTGCCTTCTTCAAGATGGTTGAGCTGGGTTTGCTGGCCGGCCCAGAAGATGCCGAGGGTGAGAAAGCTCATGCCGTAGGCCACGTATTGGGGCGCGTGGGCGCAGAGAGCGGCCAGCAGCGCGCCTTCGGAGTGAACAGCCTCGGCCGCGGGAATGTGCAGGTCGAGAACGAGCAGGGTCATTGCAATGGCGAAGATGCCGTCACTGAGCGCGGCAAGGCGCTCCAGATTGCGGCCCTGAATGCGGTTGTAGAGAGTGGGCATGGACTTTGGTTTCCAGGGGATTGGATTCTGCCTTCCATCGTACGACAGGCCGCCAGCCGCGCGGTTTGACCCTTCCAAGTCCGACTGCCTATCGTGAAGAGAGCGCAATACCGCTGCCGAGAGGAAATCCATGAGCACAACGCCCGCCACGCCCGCCTTGAAGAAGACCGCACTGAACGCCACGCACCGCGCCCTGAAGGCGAAGATGGTGGACTTTGGCGGATGGGACATGCCGGTGGAGTATCCCGGGAATGGCGGCGGTCTGATTGCCGAGCACATGGCGGTGCGTACCGGCGTGGGCCTGTTCGACGTGAGCCACATGGGCGAGATTCAGTTTCGCGGGCCGGCTTCGCTGGATGCGGTGCAGCGCATTACGATGAACGACGCCTCGAAGCTGAAGGATGGGCAGGCGCACTACTCCGCGCTGCTGACGCCCGAGGGCACCTTTGTGGATGACATTCTGGTGCACCGGCTGGCCGAGAACGACTACCTGCTGGTGGTGAACGCAGGCACCAAGGACAAGGACTACGCGTGGATTCGCAGCCAGGTGGGCGCGATGCATGGGATTCACGTGAACGATTACTCGGCGTACTACTCGCAGATTGCGGTGCAGGGTCCGCGCGCGTTGGAGACGCTGCAGAAGCTGACGAAGACAGACCTGGCGGCAATCAAGAATTACTGGTTTACATGGGGCAAGGTGGCCGGCGTGGCGAATACGCTGATTGCGCGGACTGGCTACAGCGGCGAGGACGGCTTTGAGGTGTACATTCCGAGCGACGAGCCGACGACAGTGAAAGTGTGGGAAGCGCTGATGGAGGCGGGCGCGGAGTTCAGCATCCGGCCGTGCGGGCTGGGCGCGCGCAACACGCTGCGGCTGGAGGCAGGGATGAGCCTCTACGGGCACGAGATTTCAGACGAGATCAACGTGCTGGAGGCGGGACTGGACCGCTGGCTGAAGCTGGACAAGGGATCTTTTATTGGACATGACGCGTTGGCGGCCGTGAAGGAGCAGGGCGGTCCGAAGCGCAAAATCATTGGCCTGGAGATGGTAGAACGCGGCATTGGCCGCGATGGGTACGCCGTACGGACGCTTGGCGGCGAGGTAGTTGGTGTTGTGACCTCGGGCTCTCCGGCGCCGTTTTTGAAAACCAACATCGCGATGGCGCTGGTGCCGGTTGAAGTGGCGGCCAGCGGCGAAGACGTGATTGTGGAGTGCCGCGCCAACCACGTCCGCGCCAGGCAGGTGCCGCTGCCGTTCTACAAGCGGGCGAAGAAATAGCGCGTCACGGCGAAAGTAATTTGCGTTTGGTTTGCAGCTGTGCCCACAATAGTTTGCCATGAAGGCTTCCGCACCGGCACGAAGATCGAAAACTGAGCGACTGCTGACTGCGCTGGACAGCCTTGCGCGACGCCGCGGGCGCATGCCGGATTTACCTGAGCATCTGGCGCTGGGCGAAGCGGGCGAAGACGCAGCGTTCTTCGAGCTGAGGCGCAAGGGCTACATGGTGGTTGCGCGAAGATGGCGCTCGGGCGATGTGCCGGGCGATCTGGACCTGATTGCGTGGCAGGGACCGATGCTGTGCTTTGTCGAAGTGAAGACCCGCTCGGCGCGCGATCTGACTCCGGCAGAAACCGCAGTGGACGATCACAAGAAGCGCGTACTGCGCCGGCTGGCACGGCGCTACGTGCGGCAACTGCCTTTGAAAGAGATGCCGCCGGTGCGCTTTGATGTGATGAGTGTGTACATGGAGCCGGACAAGGCGGTGGAGTTCGAGCACTTTGAGGCGACATTTGGATGGGGCGGCGGGAATTGACACGCTGACTATTCGCCTGACGGCAGCAGCTTTTCGGCAAGTATCCATTGCAGGATTTGCGCGGTCCACTGCGACTGCGTGGCGACGTTTGGATGTCCGTTCGGGGCGGTGTCGCATGCGTTGAAGTTGGCCGGATCGTCTTTGATGGCGAGGAAGTGCATCCTTTGCCGAATCTCCGGCGGCAGAAGCTGCATGATTTGCATGTAGGCGGGCCGCCAGTGCGGCAGGTTGGGATCGTCGTATTCAAGCATGCCGAGCTGCGCCTCGGGATGCATCGCGTTGACCTTCATAATCTGGTCGTAGATGCCGCGCTGGAATGCGCTGAGATTGGCGACGGTGACTGGCGATGAGGAGGCCAGTTCGCCGCCGACATTTTTGTCGTTGGAGCCTCCCCAGAACAGAACGAGCGCGGCACGGCGGCCGCTATCATAGGCGCTGAATCTGCTTTTATCCCAGTGCGGAGCGGAGAGGTCGTAGGTCTCGGCCTCGGAAGCGGCGGTGGAGCCGCTGAGCGCCAGATCGACGACAACCGTGGGACGCTCCATGGCGGCCAGGCTGGACTCGAGCAGCGCGGGCCAACTGAGCAGTTGCGACGACCAGGACGGAGTGCCGAGCGGCGCGGGCTTTGCAGTGTTGGTGGGCCCCAGAATGCCGATTCCGGTGGCGTCGCTGTCCTCAATGACCTCAACGATGGGACGGATGTCGGTAAACGACTCCCAGGTTCCGCCGGGCGCGAGCGTGGCACGGCCCACCTGAAGCGCACCGAAGACCGGCTCCTGGTCGTGGCGGACTTCGACCGTGTGCGTACCGAGCGACAACCCTTCGGCGAGCAGGTAGCCAGGGTGTTCGCCGCGGGTAAGGCCGATGCGCGCCGGTGCGCCGCCGTCGACGATGACGCGGATGTAGAACATCGTGGTTGGGTCGATGTCGCCTTCGGTTTTGTGCGCGGTGAGGTCGAGACGGACGGAGGAGGAGTTGCGGAATTTGAGCAGGACGGCAGAGCCTCCATAAGAGGCGACGCGCGCGCCATTGGGCCCGGTCCAGCGACCGACGAACTCTATGCCATCAAAGCGCGTCTGCGCCACAGCGGCCGCGCAGAACAATATCGCAGCAACCGCGACACCACACCGAATCCACCTCTGCACCATATGCTCCTCACAGGCGCCGGAGATTCCGCGCCGAGGCATGCGGATCTGGCGGCGAAGAGGCATGTTACCATCCTGAGCGGATGGCGGGCAGTGATGCCGTGTTATTGCTCAAACGTTTTTGTTGGGGGTAAAGCTCGAGTTGGACGAGCTCGACGGCCAGAGTCCAATCGAGCAAAACTAAAGAACGCCGCGCTTACCTGGCGTCCTCGTACTCTTCATGCCAGGCCATCTGGATGGCTTCAAGCTTCGGCTCATTAGACTTGGTTGGGTCGTCGGCAAAGCCGGGCAGTTCCGTGACGTAGCGATGCAGATCGGTGAAGCGCACCGTGAACGGGTCGAGATCGGGATACTTTTCCTGCAATTGAATGCCGATTTCCTCGGCATCGGTCCACATGATTTCTCGCGGCATTCTTTTCCTTATGAGGCGGGCTGAAGCCCGCAGATCAATCAAATTGGCTACGCGCTGGCACGGCTAAAGCCGT
>DASVLI010000269.1:0-3838 GCA_036384955.1 Occallatibacter sp. | reverse complement strand
TCAGCGGAGTGGCCGGTGATGGGATGCACGTTTTCGGTGGCCATCGGCGCGCCCATGAAGTCGCCATTCCACACGTTCTGCTCGTCGGGCCTCAGGCGGTGTTTGAGCCACATCTGCGTGGCGCGATGATTCTGCCAGTCGGTAAACAGGCTCACGCTGTAGCCTGCGCCGAAAACCTTGTCGAAGTTGTGCTCCAGCACGTCGAAGGGCAGGTTCAGGTAAACGGCCTGCGCCACATCGTACGAAGGCTGAAGCTTGAGCGTGACATGCGTGACCACGCCCAGCGCGCCCAGACCCACCACCGCACCGAGGAAGGCGTCGCCGTCTTTCTCGCGCGTGAGCTGCGCAATCTTGCCTTCGGCGGTCACGATTTCAAGGCCTGTAACCGCCGTGGCCAGGTTGCCGTTGTTCAGGCCCGAGCCGTGCGTGGCCGTGGCAATGGCGCCGGCCACGGAGATGTGCGGCAGCGAGGCCAGATTGTGCAGCGCGTAGCCCTTTGAGTCGAGCACCAGCGCCAACTGCCCGTAGCTCACGCCGCCGCCCACCGTAACCGTCTCCGCCTTGGTGTCGATTGCGATGTCCTTAATCTGCTTGACCGAGAACAGCTCCACCGTGCTGTCGGCAATGGTGTTGAAGGAGTGGCGGGAGCCGACCGCGCGCAGCTTGGTGGCCGTCTTCACCGCCTCGCACACCTCGTCCATCGTCGCGGGCATTTCCACGCTGGTTGTGCTGTAGGTAATGTTGCCGGCCCAGTTGTGTAGCGGCTCGGGCGGCGGCGCCGGCGGTGCAGCGGGCGTCTGCGGTTGCGTCTGCGGCGCTGGCGCAGCCTGCTGTGCGGCACTCCACTGGCCCAGCATGCCAGCCGCAACAGTGGCACCGGTGGTCTTCAGGAATGCACGTTTGCTCATCTTCATGGCTCGGTCCCGTGTAAAGAGCGAAGCGGACGAGCGCCCCCGCTCAGCCTGCTTCCAGTGAGGCTCAAGCATATGCGGGCCGCCTGCGCACCTGCAAGATGTAGTCGCATGGCGCCCTCAGATGCGAGATGGAACGGCGTTTCCAAATTGGTAACGGGGTGACGCTGCTGAGTCGGAACCCCTTTCGTCACCTATGATTTCGCGTGACAGCCAACTAGCCTAGAAGACGATGGCACCTTCATTGGGCCGTCGAGAGGAGGACTACCCATGGCAGAAACACGCAAAAAACCTGCCGCAGCCAGCAAGCCGCGCAAAAGCGCCACGGTTGCCGCTCCCACCGCAACCGCAAAGGCTACGGCTCCGCGGAAGCGCACAACCAAGGCCAAGGTCACCTCGATTCGCGCCTCGTACGAGGACGTGGCGGCATTGGCGCATCGCTACTGGGCAGAGCGTGGCTACAAGCACGGACACGACGCCGAGGATTGGCTTCGCGCGGAAGCCGCATTGCTCGGCAAAGCCTCGTAAGCTCGTTTATTCGCTCGCGTACGCAATCTTTCCTTCGCTGATTGTCCAGCGGACCTTGCCCTGCATGGTCCAGCCGTCAAACGGAGTGTTGCGCGACTTTGACTTTGTCTCGGCCGCGCGATACACCCACTCGGCCTTCGGGTCGAAGATAACCACATCGCCAAAGCTGCCCACAGCCAGCGAGCCGCGGCCCTTCAGGCCGAGCAGTGCGGCCGGCTGCGCGCTCATCAGGCTCAGCACGCGGCCCAGCGGCAGCTTCCACTCCTTGTGCAGCCAGCGCAGGCACAGGCCCAGCGCGGTCTCCAGGCCGGTAATGCCATTGGGCGCGCGCTCAAACTCCACTTCCTTCTCGTGCGTGGCGTGCGGTGCGTGGTCGGTGGCGATGGCGTCGACCACGCCGTCGAGAATGGCCTCGATCATGGCGTCGCGGTCGGCTGCCGAGCGCAGCGGCGGGCACATTTTGGCGTGGGTGGAGTACATGCCCACGTGCTCTTCGGTCAGCAGAAAGTGATGCGGCGCCACTTCGCAGGTAACGCGCAGCCCATTGCGCCGCGCCTGGCGTACGGCGGCCACGGCGGCGGCGGTGGAGATGTGCGCCACGTGATAGTGCACGCGCGCATCGCGCAGTTCCTGCACCAGGCGAATGTCGCGTTCCACCAGCGAGCTTTCGGCCTCGGCCGGCCAGCCGCGCAGGCCCAGCTTGAAAGCAGTGGTACCGGCGTTCATGCTGGCACCCTGCGTCATGCGCGTGTCTTCGGCGTGCTGAATCACGCTGAGCCCTACGCGCGCGGCGGCGGCCAGTGTCTCACGCATAATGCCGTCCTTCAGAATGGGCAGCCCGTCGTCACTGACGGCCACCGCTCCGGCGGATTTAAGCGCGGCAAAATCGTTAATGGCTTCGCCCTTGGAGCCGCGCGTGGCCGCGGCGATGGGGAAGACGCGGATCTGTGCTCCGCGTTCCGGCGCAAGCATCCAGCGGGTGATCTCAGGCGAGTCGTTTACCGGCAAGGTGTTGGGCATGGCCCCGACGGCGGTAAAGCCGCCCGCCGCGGCTGCGGTGGTGCCGGAAGCGATGGTTTCCTTGTAGCCCTGGCCCGGCTCGCGCAGATGCACGTGCATGTCGATGAGGCCCGGCGCCACGGTCAACCCAGCGGCGTCTACGGTTTCAAAGCCGTTGGTGCCTTTCAGCTTTCCGGGCGCGGCAATCTCGGCCACGCGGCCGTCCTTGATAAGAATGTCCTTGGGCGCATCGACGCCCGCGCCGGGGTCCACCAGATGCCCATTACGAATCAGCAGAGAGCTCATGCGCGATCTCCGTTCTTCTGCGCGGTCAGCGCTCGCTCCACCACCGCCATGCGGATGGCCACGCCGTTGCGCACCTGCTCCAGAATGGCCGACTGCGGCCCATCGGCCACGCCCGCGGTCAATTCCAGTCCGCGAATGATGGGCCCGGGATGCAGCACCACCGCCTGCGGAGCAAGCGCGGCCAGTCGCTGGCCGGTAAGTTGATAGCCCGCCTTGTACTGCTCCAGGTCGAGCTGCAATCCGGCCAGGCGTTCGGCCTGGATGCGCAGCATCATCACCACCTGCGAGGTCTTGAGCGCGGCTTCAAAGTCGCGTTCGACCGTAACGCCCGGGCCAGTGGCCGCGGCAATCTCCGGCAGCAGCGGCTGCGGGCCGCACAACACCACCTGCGCGCCAAGCCGTGGCAGCAGCAGCATGTTCGAGCGCGCCACGCGGCTATGCAGAATGTCGCCCACGATGGAGACCGTGACTCCGGCCAGCGTGTCGGCCGTGACCTTGTCCACACCGGGCCGCAGGTGTTGCAGCATGGTGCGCAAATCGAGCAGCGCCTGGGTAGGATGCTCGTGCATGCCGTCGCCGGCGTTCAGCACGGGCAGACCGGTGGACTCCTCGAGCAGCCACGGCGCGCCGCTGGAGTTGTGGCGCAGAATAATCGCCTCGGCTCCCAGCGAGCGCAGCGTGAGGCCGGTGTCCTTCAGCGTTTCGCCCTTCTCAATGCTGGAGGAAAGGCTGGAGATCAGCGCCGTGTCCGCACCCAGCGCCTTGGCGGCCAGCTCAAAGCTGGTGCGGGTGCGCGTCGAAGACTCGTAGAACAGCAGCGCCACGCGCCGCTTGAAGAGAATGCGGTCGCGCTCACCCACGTCCATCGTTTCCAGAATGGTCGCGCGCGTCAGCAGATGGCTGATCGCGTCCAGCGACAGATCGTTGATGGAAAGCAGCGAGCCTGAGTTGTAGGGATACGGCGACGGCGGGATGTTCGGGTGTTGCAGCTGACGGCGGACGGGTAGTGCAGTTGCATTCATGCGTATACGCTCGCAACTTGGGTTGGCCATGGGCGCGTGCGCGCCGGTTGTCTGGGTAGAAGCCGTTAATCG
>DASVLI010000268.1:0-4761 GCA_036384955.1 Occallatibacter sp. | reverse complement strand
GCTTGCGCCGCAGCCTGCGCTGAAATTCAACGCAAAACCCGCTCCAGATGCGGCCTCCATCACCGTCGACGACAGCCAGCGCTTCCAGCAGATTGACGGCTTCGGCGCGTCGCTCACCGACTCAGCCGCGTGGCTGCTGGCGAAGAAGCTGCCCCCGGCCGAGCGCGATGCGGCCTTCAAGCTGCTGTTCGCGCGCAAGGATGGTGTGGCCATCAACTTCCTGCGGCAGCCGGTCGGCTCGTCGGACCTGGCCGTGACGTTCTACTCCTTCGACGACCTATGTGAGCAATCAAGCAAGGCCTGCACCACGCCGGAGGGTGTCTCCGACCCTGAGCTGAAGTGCTTCTCGCTTGCGCACGATGAGGAGTACATTCTGCCGATGCTGCGCAAGGCGCTGGCCATCAATCCCGGCATTCACGTCATGCTTTCGCCGTGGAGCGCGCCGGGATGGATGAAGACCTCCGGCTCCATGCTCGGCTCGAATGCCGAAACCAAGGTGGAGTCGCATCTGCGCCGCGAGTTCTATCCGACCTTTGCGGGCTACCTGGTGAAGACGATTGAGGGGTATCAAAAGGCGGGCGTGCCGGTGTGGGCGCTCAGCGTACAGAACGAGCCGCTGTTTGCGCCGCCGACGTATAGCGGCATGAAGATGGAGGCTACGGAGCAGGCAGCGTTTCTGGGTGAAGCGCTTGCGCCCGCGCTGGCCGCGGCAAAACTTACTCCCAGGGTGATGGCCTACGACCATAACTGGGACCGTCCCGACTATCCGGAAACCGTGCTGAAGGATCCCAAAGCCGGTGCGCTGGCCGCGGGCACGGCCTGGCACCACTACGAGGGTGACCCCGCGGTGATGACAAAGAATCACGAGGAATTTCCGGCCAAGGACCAGTGGGTCACCGAGTCCAGTGGCGGCACCTGGCAGAAGGGTTTGAACGACAAGGGCAACGTTCTTGCCGAAGAAGCCGCCGAGCTGATCGCGGTGATGCGCAACTGGTCGCGCGCTTACGTGCTGTGGGCGCTGGCCACGGACCAGAATCACGGACCGTTTGTGGGCGGATGCGATACTTGCCGCGGCCTGATTACGGTGGACCTGCGCGATGCATCGCATCCGCGCGTAAAGCCGGAGCTGGACTACTACGTGCTCGGCCACGCCAGCAAATTTTTGCTGCCGGGCGCGATGCGTATTGCCAGCGACGAGCCCGCAGACGCTGCGGTGAAGAACGTCGCCTTCCGCAATCCCGATGGCACGGTGGTGTTGTACGCGTTGAACACGGCTACCGAGGCGCGCAAGGTCGCAATTCACTTCCACGGCAAAAACGCGGCCGCGGAGATTGCAGCAGGCTCCGTGGCCACGTTTGTGTGGAAGCCGTAGCGCATTAGCGCGGCAGCGCGGGCTTTTCGTTTGCCGGCGGGGGCGGAGCCTTGTGCTCATCCTCGCCCTTGGCCGCGAACGGCGCGGGGCTCAGTTTGCCGCGATGGCAGGTGCCGCAGGTCACCGGCATGTCGGAGTTGGGAATCTTGCTGATGTACTCCACGTTGATGGATTCGACCATCTTGACCATCTGGCGTGCGGTGGCCTTCTCGGGCTTGGAGTCATCGGCAAAGTTCAGCCGCGGCTTGCCGTTGGGCGCCAGGTTCTTGGGGTCGGCCGTGTGGCAGGTGCTGCACTCGGTGCCGAGCTCGTCCTCCCACTGATGCATCAGCTCATGCACCTGCTCGCCGGTCATGGTCTTGGGCAAAACCTGCAGGTTGGTGGGCTTTGGCGCGGGCGGATGCACGTGCGGGGCGGCGGGTTTGGGTGCGGGTGACTGCGCAACCGCGATGAGTGCGGCAGATAACAAGGCAAGGGGAAGAGCGACGGATTTCAAAGCGGGGTTTTACCTCGCGAGTTGAGATGGATACTGCTGATAAGACGAAATTCTAAGTCACGGGGCTGAGATTTCCCTGAAGACGGCGCGGGCCGGAGACGCAGGCGTTTCCCGGCAGCGCAAAGCGCATGGGCCAGTCCACCGCGTGGCGAATGCCGATGCGCACGGTGACAAAGGCCTGCGGCGCGTGAAAGCCGTCGTCGAAAATCCGCAGCGGCGAGCGCGAAGAGGTCAGATCGAGCGCGTTGTGGGTCTCGCGCGTGAGTCCGAGCGCCTGGCACAGCCGCCCCGGACCACTGGTCAGCAGCGCGTGCGGCGCATCGGCCGCTACCTCGCGATTGCGCGCCATTTGCCGCAGCCCGCTGAGCGGCTCCAGTGCGCGGATGAGAATGCACCCCGCCCGGCCCTCCGGCTCGCAGGTCACGTTCATGCAAAAGTACCGCCCATAGATGGCGTAGACGTAGGCGTGGCCCGGCGCGTCGAAGAGGATTCGATTGCGCGGCGTGGGTCCGCGAAAGCTGTGCGCGGCCGGGTCGGGCGGCGTGTTGTGCGGGCCAAGGTAAGCCTCAACCTCCACAATGCGGCCAGAGAGCCACGATCTGCCCGCGCGCGCGGCCAGCACCTTGCCCAAAAGCCGCGGCGCCACCTGCTCCGGCGGGACTTCAAAAAAGCTGCGCGTTAAAATTGGCATTTTGGCCGTCTGCAAAGACACTGGAATGGCCAGTATCCTTCAGGTGAACGAGACATGCAAACTACCAACACTGCCGCCGCGCGGTCTGCAAATATGGCCCGAATTCGCTCAATTGACACCAAACCGGAAATGGTTGTCAGGAGAGCGTTCCATCGTCTTGGCTTCAGATTCCGGCTCCACGTACGTGAACTGCCGGGAAAGCCTGACATTGTCCTGCCAAAGTTCCGGAAGATTATTGAGGTCAAGGGCTGCTTTTGGCATGGTCACACCTGTCCTGATGGGCGTCTACCGCTTTCTTGCAGGTTGACCGCTTAAGCTAGTGCGATTGGCGATCCGAAAAATATCCTGTCCTAGAGTTGAAGGTTTCCAAGAGAGAATGGATCTCTTTTTCGGCAAAGACTTGACAGTCGGAATATAGCTGAAGCAAGAGTGCAGGAAGTTCCTTTGAGAGTGGCACAAGAACACTCTGAAATTCAGGAAACTCGTTTCTGAATGCACGAATTCTTGCAAGGTTGCTACTCAACGCCTGCTGCCTTTCAAGGCTATTTGCCCACTTGTTTTCCCAGTAACGACATGTCTTACAACCCGGCGAGCACCTCGTTCCATCGTGGTTCAGGAACGACTCCCAGCCCGAATCGGCTAACACCAAGACTCTTAGCTGGTCATCGCGTCTCTTCTCGGAGTTGCATTGTCTGCAAGCAACCAATACGTTGCCTGGTAAATGGAGTCCAGCGCGGAGTCGATTCATGCCGTCGAGATGCTCAATTACCGCATCATTGGGGGTTAACGGCTTGGAGCAATATGGACAGCAGTTAGAAAAGTAATGGCGGACACGCGCTTCGTACTCCGCTCCGTCGACCCGAATTGACCATTTGTGCGAGATCTTCCTGCTCAGATCATGTAGAAACATGCTTACGAGCTTGTTGGCAACATCCGACTTGGCTCGTCTGGTCGCCCTGCGTAGCTGAGAAGTTGGGTCTTTCACTCCTCATCTCCGAGGAGCCATTGAACGCTCACTCCGAGCGCAGTCGCAATGGCCTTCAACTCGAAATCAAGAACGCTTCGGAGGCCATTTTCAATTTTGGCAATGGCCGCTCGATCAAGTTGAACGCCGAGACGAGCTACCTTGCCCGAGAGAGAATCCTGGGTCAATGGGGGAGTTATGCTCCGACGAGCAGCGGCGATGCGGGGGCCGCAGATGTTCTTTTCTCGAACGCCTTTTAGCACATGGCAAGCGTAAACGCGTGCTGCGCCGAAAATGTTCTAAACTAGAACATCGTATAGTTGGGGGCATAGATGGTGAGTGATACTGGAGAGCAGTTGCGAACTAGATGTCGCCGGATTCTTGCTGTACCGCGTTTGGTATCAGAGGAGCGGGGACGACTCGAAGGCAAAGTAGAACTGAAGGATGTTCCTCGCTTTGCAGTAAATTCAGCTCAAAGCGATAAACCAGAATATGCCGAATGCACATCCCGTTTGTGTTTGGTCGAATTTCCTTCAAGCATTCCGGAGGATCTGCGGCTTCGCGCTCTCTCCGAAGGCATTTATTGCTCAATGTGCGGCGCAGAAATGGGTGACGAGGATCCATATGCCGCGGATAATCTGCTGAGATTCAGTGTGTCCTATGTACTCGAAATACAAGGCAACGATGCTTGTCCGCTCTCCAACCTCCGCGCCCTCTGCTCAGTGTGCAACGAAGGAGCCCAGAACATGTCTCCTAAGCGGCCGGATTGGGTTGATCTTCTCGTGCAGATACGGCGGGCTCCAGCGCTGGCACAGGTTGAAGCCCTGAAGTGGCTTATCAAGAAATTCCCAAGTCAGGCTTCTGAAATGGTTCAGAATCAGCACAAGTAGTCGATTGAAGAAACAATCAAGGTTGAAGGACGCGTGTCTACTCCATCTGACACACGTCCTCTCGCACCTAAAGAGCGCCTATCTAGTGCCCTTCACTTTTGCGCTTTCTTCCATTCCTTCAGCACGGCCAGCACCTCTTCGGCGTGGCCTTCGGGAGTCACTTTGGGGAAGATATGCAGCAGTGTCTGGTCCGGGCCGATGAGGTACGTCGTCCGTTCAATGCCCCAGACTTTCTTGCCATACATGTTCTTCTGCTTCATCACACCAAACTGATTGCAGACTTTCTCGTCTACATCTGCAAGGAGTGTGTAAGGCAGGTTGTACTTGGCGCGGAATTTGGCCTGCGCT
>DASVLI010000267.1:0-9042 GCA_036384955.1 Occallatibacter sp. | reverse complement strand
GTCGAAAAGCCGGTCCTCGTTGGCGGCAAGAACGATCCCGCGCTGCTCAAAACGCGTCAGTCCCGAAGCCTCCACCGCAAGGGTGTAGGCTTTGCCTGCCTCCAGGTCGCCAAACTGATACGCGCCTTCGGCATCCGTCGTCGCCGTGCGTTCCATGCGTGCTGCATGCAGCGTTATCCGCGCGCCCGCAATCGGCGTGCGGCTCGCGCCAGAGCTCACCGTGCCGTGCAGCGTGGCAGCGTGAGCCGGCGTCGTGCAGAGAAGTGCACCCATCAACATGAAAAGGGAAGCGACCAGACTCTTCATTGGGCCGCAAACTCCTTGTAGGCCGCGGCCACATCGCTCCCGGCCGGATGTATAAAGACGCGATAGTGCAAATGCAGCTCGTCGCCTTTCTGCAGGCTCATGGCGCCGTCCTCGCGCGTGCGGTCGTAATAGCGCTGCGCAAAGGGATTCGCAAACAGCAAGCAGCCCGGCCGTGTCACCCACGTGGTCGGCGCACGGTGGTTCTTAGGTGAATCCATCAGCGTGACGCCCAGCGTCTCGCCGTCCATCACCGTCTGCCAGTCCACCCACGCCGAGTGCTTCCCCTCGATAGGTTTTGCATCGGCCACTCCCTCGGCGTTCACTAGCTTGCCGCCCTTGGCTTCGTCAAACGCAGGATTGAGCCGGATGCCGAAGATACCGTCGCGCTCGTCCTCGAACGTGACCTCCTTCAGCGCCTTCAACTGCATCTCCACGTCGAAGAGCCGCCGCTCGCCCGTATGCGCGTAGAAGGTCAGCGTCAGCGTCTGCTCAATCACCGGCTTGCCATCCTGGTCGAGCCACGACACGGCAGCAACCAGCATGCCGGAGTTCTCGCCCTCGTGCATCTCCAGCACCTTGTCGAAGCGCAGCACACCCATGTGCGGATGCGGATCGGCCGGGTCCAGTTCCCATAGATTCATTCCGCTCAGATGCTCGTAGCCCATCCAGATGCCGCGCTGGTGCGGATGATCGGTCGGGTCGCCGGGAATTGTTTCATCGGGAAAGCCACGTGTGATGCGCTTGCCGGAAGCCGAAAAAATCGGCGAGAGGTACGGCTTGTGCGCCGCCTCGCCCTTTTGCAATTCGGTGAAGAGCTTGCCGTCGATGGAGACCGCAATCTTGCTCGCGGACTCCTCAAACTTGACCTGTGCAGCCCCTTGCTTCGCGGAAAAAGCAAGCAGCAGTGCAGCTGCACACACTCCGGCGCACAGCCGGAGACACCAATACCGGACGGATTTGTTCTGGAAAATGGACATGGATTGTGAGTAAGCCCCTTGCTCGCATTCGATGATACCCGCTCCTTGCAGGCGCGCTTATCAACATGCGTTGAATCACAAGGCTACTCGGGATGATCAGGCGACATCAGGCAAATGTCCGGCAAATTTCGATAGCGTTCCGCGTAATCCATGCCGTAGCCGATGACGAACAAATTGGGAATCGAGAAGCCGACATAATCCGCGTCAATCTTCTCCAGCCTCCGCGAAGGCTTGTCGAGCAGCGTGGCAATGCGCAGCGTCTTGGGGTGCTGGTTAAGAAAAATCTTACGCAGATAGGTCAGCGTCAGCCCCGTGTCCAGAATGTCTTCCACCACCAGCACGTTTTTACCCTCGATGGGCTGGTCCAGGTCCTTGATCAGCTTGACCGCGCCCGACGAGCGCTGCCCGGCGCCGTAGCTGGAGACAGCAACAAAATCAAAGGTCGTATCCACCGTGATGGCACGTGCCAGGTCCGAGAGAAACAGCGCAGCGCCTTTGAGCACGCCCACCAGAACCAGCTTTTCTCCGTTCATGTCGCCGGAAATCTGCGCGCCCATCTCCGCCACGCGCGCGGCAATTTGCTCCCTGGTATAGAGAACCTCAAGTCCCTGATACGAAATGATGGCCATGGCGACAGTATCGCCGAAAACCTCGCTCTTCGCGAGTGACCGAGCTGGAAAAAGCGAGCAAAACCCGGCCAGAATTGCTCGCCGGCCACAACCGGAACCGCGCCGCTCCGCGTCTATACTGAAGAAGCATGTTGCCTTTCATTCACATCCCTTTCTGGCCCCATCAAATCCCCACATTCGGCTTGATGCTCTGGGTTGCCGCCGTGGTCGCCGCCTTCGTCATGGAGCGCGATTTTCGCCGCGCGCGCCTCTCGGCAGACGCCGTGGGCATGGTAGCCATTGCCATGGTGATGGGTGTTGTGGGGGCAAAACTGTGGCACGTCATTGACACCCCGGATGAGTTCCGCACCGAGGGCTGGCGCGTGTTGTGGGACACGGCCGGCTTCGCCTGGTACGGCGGATTGACGTTCGGCATCGGCGCGCTGCTCTTCCAGGGCTGGTGGGCCAAAATCGGCATGCTGCGCACGCTCGACCTGGCCTCGCCCGCGGCGGCCATTGGCTACGGTATTGGCCGCATCGGCTGCCTGCTCTCCGGCGACGGCTGCTACGGCGTGGAAACCAAAATGCCCTGGGGCATGGCCTTTCCCAACGGCGTGGAGCCGACTCCGTACGGCGTCCGCGTGCAACCCACACCGCTCTTCGAGTTCGCCGCAGGCCTGCTCATCGGCTGGTGGCTGTGGACGCGCGGAAAATCGAAACGCCCCGTGGGTTGGATCCTCGGTGAATACCTCGTCCTCACAGGATTGGCGCGCTTCCTGGTGGAGTTCATCCGCCGCAACCCGCACGTGCTGTGGGGACTTTCCAACGCGCAGTTGGCCAGCGCTGGCTCAGTGGTGGCGGGCATTGCGCTATTGGTGTGGGCCGCGCGGCATGCCGCTGCTGCGCCGGTCAAGCCGGTGTCCACGGTCGAAAAGACCGCTTAACGTCGCTTCGGCTTCGCCTTCACAACCACTTTCTTCTTCGCGGCAGGCTTGGCCTTTTTGTGTGCCGGCTTGGGCGGCGGCAGCAATTGTCCCAGCGCGGTTTTTACCGCCGACGTGGAGCGCATCTTCTGCCCGGCCGTCGCGGTCAGTATTTCGCGGATTTCGGCCTCCATGGAGTGGCCGTTGAGAACGGCGCGCAGCTGGAGTTTCCGCTTCGTCGCGGCATCGATGTTGCGGATGGTGATGGTCGCCATGGCCAGAATGCTAGCACAGGCTGTCAAGCGGGGCGGGGAATTCGCAATCGACCCAGCAAATGCAATCACTGCATGCATTGACTGCACTGCATGCAATGCAATCAACGCTATCAGTGCTTCTTTTTGCCCATCCGTGCCACGGCATCCCGCCGGAAGCACTGCGGCGTGTGATCGTTCACCATGCCCACCGCCTGCATCCACGCATACACAATCACCGGCCCCACAAACTTGAAGCCGCGCTTCTTCAGCGTCTTTGAAATCTCTTCGGCCAGTAGCGTCTTGGCCACCGGCACGCCCTCGCCCTGGATGGGCTTGCCGCCCGCAAGTCCCCAAACCCACGCGCCAAAATCCTCGCCGGCTCTTTCCATTTCGCAATAAATGCGCGCCCCGGCAATGGTCGCCACAATCTTGGCCCGCGCGCGCACAATGCCGGCGTCAGCCATCAGCCGCTCGATATCCGTCTCGGTAAATCGCGCCACCTTGGCCGGATCGAAGCCCTTGAAGGCCTTGCGGAAGGCCTCGCGCTTGCGCAGAATGACAATCCAGGCCAGTCCGGCCTGAAATCCCTCCAGCATCAACGTCTCCCACAGCGCGCGGCTGTCGTATTCGGGCACGCCCCACTCCTCGTCGTGATAGGCGCAGTAAAGCGGGTCGGCTCCGGGCCAGGTGCAGCGAATCTTCTCGGTCTTCGGCATCAGAATGTCCTGTCTTGTTGTGGTGCGAAGCAAAACTAGAGGCGGCGGATGAAAGCCATCGCCTCTTTCAATTGGGGAAAGAGAGCTTCTTCGGCCTTGAAGGCCGCCGAGTGCACGCAGCGCCGCAGCCCGCGCATGCGCACCGGGTGCTTCAGGTGCAGCATCTCGTGGTACAGCAGGTACTCAATGGCATAGCGCGGGCTCGACGGTCGATCAAACACGCGGCTGACCACGATTGTGTTGTGCGCCGCGTCGTAGTGGCCCAGCGCGCGCTTGGCCACGCTCTCGCTCCACGTCAGCTGCGGCCTTCCCAGCAGCCCGGAAAAGAAGCGCACATTGAGCGCGTCGAAGACCTCTTCCAGGTTGTAGAAACGGCCGTCGGGGCCAAAGTAGCGCTTGCTGCCGCGCGCGTTGCGAATCAATTCGGTCTGCCGCGTCACCGCCGCCGATGACGCAAAGCGCTTGAACCGCGCGTTCTGCACCGGCTCAATGGGTTTCCCATAAAGCTTGGCCAGCAAAATATGCGCAATGGCTCGCAGCACCGGCTCCGGCGCGCCCTCCAGCAGGTCGGAAAGGCTCACGTGAATGGCGCCTTCGCGCAGGCGGATGGTGGTGTTCAGGGATGTGAAGCGGCGGAAGCGGATATGAAACGGCGGCATCGGCGCACGCGGGCGCAGAGCGCGATATTCCTGCTCAAAAATCGGAATCAGCTCAATAGCCACCAAGTGGAGAATAGCAGGCGGGGCAGCCCTCACAGCCGCGCCTAGCGCGGCTCGTAGCGCTCCTGGCCGCGTTCATCCTTGTGCGCCTCAAAGTATGCGGTCTGCTCCTTCAGCAGTTGCGCGGCCTGGTCGGAAAGATCCTGCGCGCTCTCGATGGATTCTTTCAGAGAGAGCTCAAAGCCCGGCTCCGTTGGCAGTGCATGCAGTGTCTCAAGCCACTTGGGTGCAGCCTCGTGCAGCGCGCCCAGTGACTTGCGAATGTCCGCCTTGCGGTCCTGATACATATCAAGGTTCGTGCCCAGTTCATCCATCAATGCCGTCAGGTCCAGCAACTCGTCTTCCAACCGCTTGGCGCGCGCCGCGGAGGCCCGCCGCGCAGTCAGCGCGCGAATTGTCTCCACATGCTCGGCCACAAACTCGGTGTACAGCTTGATCCGCCCATCCGGATAAATGCCGGCCTCGCGAATCTTGTCCACCTGGGCTTCGGTCAGAGGGTCGCGCTTGTTGCGCTGCGCGCACAACGGCATACAGGCCAGCGCCAGCAGCACAATCGAAATGGAAACGGAGGCACGCATCAATATTTGGCGGCCAGTGCAGCCGCACAGGAAAGCATGGCAAAGCCGCGCGGGAAACGCAAACCGCTTTAGTGCTGGAAGACCCGTTTCAGTGTGGCCGAATCGGCCTCGTTCACCTGGGCAATAGTCCGCTCAAACTCAGGCCGGTCCTCGTAGCTGCTGGAGTGCAGCATCGACGTCAGCCGGAAGGCGGTATGCCGCAGCAGCATCTCGGCATTCTTCAGCCGCTTGTCGCTGTCGTTCACGGTCAGGTGAATCTTGTGGGCGAATTCCTGCACCTTCTGCAGCAGAGCCGTCGCCTTGTCCACATCGCCGGCCGAATACTGGCGCAGGCTCAGCTCGGTCATCTGGTGGATTAGCTCGGCATAGAGAAAGCACTGGTCGCGCGCCGGCGCCTGGCCAATACGCGCCTGCAGGGCAGCAATGGATTGTTCGTCAAGGAGCCGGTCGTCCGGCTGGGAGGCACACAGGGGCGCTACGGATGCGATGAGCAGAAGCAGAGCAAACAACCGAGCAAGGTGAGCCACGAGGAGCCTCCGCGCGTACGGTTGGAAGGCGTGTTTTGAACCGAATCAGCCTTCATTCCCTCATGCCGTGGCCTGTGCAACCCAGTCCGCAATACTTGCCGGGCAAAGGATCCAAAGGTCGGCAGGAACTCCGAGCGAACTGGATCTGGGGATATTTCCCCTATGAGTCGATTATCGTAGCGCGATTACTTCTTCTTTTCCAGTAAAACTAAGCGTTGCTTGGCCTGCCACTCCTGGTCGGGAAACTTTCCCGCCGCGGCATTCAGGAACTGGTGGTAGTAGGAAACCGCCTCATCCCTTGCATGCAGCGTGTCGTACGTGGTGGCCCACAGAAATAATGTGGCTGGCTGCTCGGGCAAATACTTTGACCGCATGGTAAGCGCGTGCAGTGCAATGGAAGGCTGTCCAGCCTTCGAGGCCGCAAACGCCAGCCCGGTCCACCCCTCGCCGTTGGCTTCGTCGATCTTTGTCGCCTTGTCAAAGGCCACAAAAGCCTCTTTGTAGCGCAGCTGCCGAATCAAATTCTCCCCATGCGCCACCAGCAGATCGTCGTCGTTGGGGTTGGCCGCCAGCAGTTGCACCACCAGCGCATCGGCTCCGGTCACGTCTCCGGCCTGGGTCAGCACCTGGGCCAGCATCGAGGTAATCGCCGCATCTTCAGGGTGCGCGGCGTGCAGCTTCTGCAGCAGTGGCAGCGCCTCCGCCTTGTCCTGAGCCGCCAGCACCGTGGCCAGCTGCGCGGTCAGTGCAGGGTCGTCCGGCGTCTGCTCCAGCGCCGCGCGCAGCATGGTTTCCGCCTCGGGGTACTGCTGCCGGGCAATCAGCAAATGAGCCAGCCCCGCCTGCGCCGCGCTCGATTTCGGGTCCGCCGCCAGCAACCGCTTGTACGCAGCCTGGGCCGCATCCACCTGCCCCTGCGACTCTGCCAACTGCGCGGCAAGCAGCGTGTCTTCCGGCGTTTCTGGACTTAACTTCAAGGCTTCCAGCAGGTCTTGCGAGGCCTGCGCCGCATCGCCCTCTTTGCCGGGAGCGGGCTTGTCAATTTGCGCCAACGCGCGCCACGCCCGCGCCTTCAGCTCCGCACCCGCCTCACCGGGATCCAGCTTGGTGGCTGCCTCCAACTCCGGCCGCGCCTCTTCCAGCTTGCCCTGCCGAGCAAGCAGTATCCCCAGCATCAGCCGCGTCTCAAACGAGTCCGGCCCGGCCGTCGCCGACCGCTTGTAGAACCCCGCCGCATCGTCCAGCCGATTCTGCTCGTCGGCCACGTAGCCGGCGTCGAACAGCGCCCGCGCGTCATCCGGATGCGCCGCTATCCACACATCCAGCGTGGTCGCCGCGCTCTTCCAGTCGCGCTTGGCAATGGCCGCCTCGGCGTCAACAACAGGCTTGGGCAACTGCACGTCAGCTTCTGGAGCCGCAGCCGGCTTCTGCAAAGGAGCCTGCGCCAGCAGGCAGGGAAGCGACGTGGCAAAACTCAAAATCAATAGATGTGCAGCCGTACGAAACACTCGATACCTCAAAGAACAATTGTAGCCGTGGGCCTATGGTTAGACGCGCGCGCAGTACACAAGTCAGTACGCAGCCGCATTTAGCCCGCGGCCCAGCGACGCACCGTTTGTATACTGAGGTCGCCCAAGTGGAGAATCTGCTCCAAACACAGGCCAATAGAGCCCACGTCCTCCCCCCCTTCAGGGCTTAGACTGGTGGTTTTCTTATTGATGATCCAGGCACGCACAACACGCAACGCGCTGCTTTGCGTTGCCATCTACCTCGCCTGCCTGCTCATCGCCTGGCCCGTTGCGGAGATGGGATTCGACGATGACTGGTCCTACATCAAAACCGCGCAGGCCTTCGCGCAGACCGGCCATCTGGCCTATAACGGCTGGGCCGCGCCAATGCTTGGCTGGCAGACGGCCTGGGGAGCGCTCTTCATTAAGCGCTCCGGCTTCTCGTTCATGGCCGCCAAGCTCTCCATGCTGCCCGTTTCCATCGCGTGCATCATCGTTTTTTATCTCACTCTGGTTCGCTTTGGCATCCACGGCCGCAACGCCATCCTCGGCACGCTCACACTAGCGCTCTCTCCGCTCTTCCTGCCGCTCTCGGTCAGCTTTATGACCGATGTTCCCGGCCTGCTTGCCATCCTCGTCTGCCTCTACCTCTGCAAACGTGCAGTCGACTCCGCCAGTACTCGTGCCGCCATCCTCTGGCTCATCTTCGCCGCCGCTGCCAGCCTCATTGGCGGTACCGCGCGCCAAACCGGCTGGCTCGGTGCGCTGGTCATGGTTCCATCCTGCGGATGGCTGCTCCGCCGCCGCGGAGCCCTGACCGCCGCACTCGCACTCGGCATGGCCTCCTTTGCTGTCGTGCTGCTTTGCCTCGCATGGATGCATCGCCAGCCCTACTGGATCGGCAACGACCTGCAGGACCACATTCCTCTCGGCTCGCTCATGCACGGCATCCTCACGCTGTACGAAGTTGGCGGCGGTCTTCTCAGCCTGGCCATCGTTGTTGTCCCCGTGCTTGCCATCTGGCTGTGGCAACTGCACGCAGCCGGCCGCTATGACAAAGCCCTGTGCGTCGGCGTCGTCTTCTTTGCGGCCTTGATGCAGTTGGCCGGCAAGCGCCCGCTGCCCTGGGTATTGCACACCATGGACCTCGCATTCAGCCCTCAGCGCATTGCGACTCTGCGCCCGGCCGCTGCGGAAAGCCCTGCACTCCAGCTATGGATTGCGTTCGTTGCCGTGGTGCTGCTCGCCGCCTCGGCCACCGTGTGCGCGTGCGCCCTTGTGCAACGCTTGCGCCGCCGCGCGCTCTCATCGCAGGGGCAGCAAATCTTCTGGCTCTGCGTGCCTTTCACCGCGGCGTATGCCGCGCTTCTGCTGCCGCGAGCTCTGCATGCTCTCATCTTTGATCGCTACATGCTGGTGCTGGCCCCGGTCGCCATTCTCTGCCTGGTGCATCTCTACACGCAGGCGGTGCAGCCCAGGCTGCCAAACTCATCCCTCGCTCTGCTACTTCTGCTGGCCGCGCTCAGCGTTGCCGGCACCCACGACTGGTTCGCCTGGCAGCGCGCTCGTCTAGCCGCCATTGCAGAGCTCACCTCTGCCGGCATCCCACGCACCGCACTCTATGGCGGCGTCGAGTTCGACGGCTGGACGCAGATTGAACATGGCGGCTTCATCAACAACCCATGGCTCACCAACCCGCCCGGAGCCTACAAGCCGCAGCCCCCGGTCATCAAGGATGATCCTTGCGCGCACGGTTTTGCTCCTTACGTGCCCTCCATTCACGCCGAGTACACTATCGTTTTTGAACCCAAGCCCTGCTTTGAGCCGTCACAATTTCCGTCAGTTTCGTACATCTCGTGGATTCCTCCTTTCCGCCGCACCATCTACGTGCAGCGCATGCGGGTCGGGCAGCATAGCGGTCAACGT
>DASVLI010000266.1:0-44826 GCA_036384955.1 Occallatibacter sp. | reverse complement strand
AGAAAACCGAGGCCGCCGAGGCGCAGATAGTTCTGGTGATCGCGCTTGATGGCGTTGGAGACGACGGCCAGGCCGAACTTGTCATTGGGCCTGCGCCATTGCGCACCATTCCAGTCGCCGCCGGCCTCAACCGTCTGGTCAACTTCGGTGTATGCAAAGGACTCGTGCGCGCCCTCGTTCCATCCAAAGCGGCCGAAGATGCGAACGTTCGCGGTCAACTCCTGCTCAAAGTTGTAGCCCACGCCGTACTTGAGCGCGCCGAAGTGCTCGTGCGCGGTGATGGTCGGTGTCGAGTCGTCACCATTGAGATAGGCCTGCACGGCCTCGCGATAGACGCCCATGTGCGCGCGGTTGGCGAAGAAGAGCACGCGCTGGGTTCCTTTGCGGCCAGGGACAAGGCTCTTGCGCAGCTCGAACTCACCGTTTTGCCCATGCGCGCGGCTTAGCGCCCAATCCATGTCGAGGCCATTGGCCATCGCGGGCATGGCGAAGAGGCCGTAGCGCACGGACCAGCCGCGGTCGTCGTACTCGGCCATGCCGCCCACGGTGTAGCCGCGCGTATCGGCCGCGTAATCCCATGCGCCGTTGTTGACGACTGTCCAGTTCATGAACTGCAGGTGTGAGTCCGAGCCGATGGAATTGAGATCGAAGAAATCGGGCAGCGTCATTTTGCCTACGCGGAACTCGATGCGGCGGACGGGCACACGCGGCGCCACGGCAAACGGGCCGGGCTGCTGGTCGGTGGTTTCCTCGGTGAGCCCGATGACCTGATGAATGCCGTAGCGCGCGATGTAGGGCTTGGAGCCGAGCGTGGGGTTGCGCACCACGTCGACATTGGTGAAGCCCGCCAGTCCCAACGCCTGCGAAATGCCGCGGCCGCCGGCGCTCTCCATGTCGAAGATGAAGTCGGTGTTGTAGCGGACCGAGTGGGTGGGCCGTACCGCGCCGTAGAGCGTGCCGATGAGCGAGGTCTTGTACTCGGCCGAGTTGCGGAAGCTGTTGAGCCCTTCGTAGGGCGAGTGGAAGGGGAGGCGCCCCTGGTAAATGATGTTGCCCTGGCCGGAGAGCCAGTAGCGCGCGTCCTGGGCGTGAGGGAAGACGGTGGTGGTGGCGTTTTGCGCGCGCGCAAACGCGGCAGTGCAGAACAGCAGAAGCACCGCCGGGAGTACTGCACCGAGACCTGTGCGTTGACGCATTCTGTTCAATTCCTTGCGACGAGGGGGAGTGGGGGAAGCGACGGGTATAGGATGGATATACCCATACCCAGTATAGGTACTATGCCATACCCCCAGTGGGTATACAAGGAGCAAAATCGATGTCCATCCAGGAACGCGAAAAAATCAAGTTGCTGCAGCGTGTCCGCAGGCTGCGCGGACAGCTTGACGCGGTGGAACGCTCGCTGCAGGCCGATGAGGATTGCGGCGGGCAGCTGATGCTGCTGGCCGCGGTGCGCGGCGGCGTGAATGGACTAATGGGCGAGGTTATGGAAACGCACATTCGCTATCACCTGCTGGACAACGCGAAGGAGAAGATTGCCCCGGAACTGGCCGAGGATCTGATCGACCTGGTCCGCGCCTATCTAAAATAGAAGCGCAGCTTGAGGCATGGTATCCGCTGGCCGGAGCCCGCAATATGAATGCCGGGTTGATTTCGCGGCGCCGCGAGCGGCTCGCGTATTGCAAGTGGAGCGATCAGACGCTGAGAGAACGTGTGCTAAGGTATAGGTGCTCGCGGACAATCCGCGGCATACTCTCAAATTGAGAAGCTGATGGGACACTCTGTTTTGTACTGGGGAATGAAGGTCTTTGAAGTCCTGTTCTTCGCAGGACTTGCAGGGTGTGTCTTTGTGGTGTTGATCAGCTGGGTCTCAATCGCCAAAAGCAGCTTTTCCAAAGACAAGTAGCCGGCCGGCGGCTCCGCTGGTTGAGTCCGGAAAGTTGGCGCGCACTCAGGCGCGCCCGGCAAATTCCCGCGTTTCCGTATAGACCTTTACCGATTCGCCTTCCTTGACATAAAACGGTACGCGAATCTCCAGGCCCGTTTCCAGCCGCGCCGGCTTGGTCACCGCGCCGGCAGCCGTATCGCCGCGCACGCCAGGCTCGGTATAAGTCACCTTCAGCTCAACCTGCGAAGGCAGCTCCACGCCAATGGGGTTGCCGTTGAACTTGCTCACCTTGATGATGCCGCCTTCGGTGATGAAGTCCAGCGCGTCACCCAGTTGGTCCGAGGAGAGCTGGATGGTCTCGAAGGTCTCCTGGTCCATGAAGTACGTGCCCACGCTGTCGGAGTACATGAAGCTGGCTTCGACCGTGCCGAGGTCCGGCTCCTTGAACTTCTCGCCGGCCTTGAAGGTTTTATCGAAGACGGCGCGGGTGATGAGGTTGCGCATCTTGAGGCGCACCAGGGTTTGGCCGCCGCGCGCGGTTGGGGTTGAGACTTCCACATCGAGGCAGTAGTAGGGCACGCCCTCCAGCTCGAACGTCATTTTGCGTTTGATATCGATGGCATCGATCAGTGCGGCCATAAGGAATATTGTAACGGGTCACACGGGCATGGATTTCCTACTCGGTTGCCGCTTCCGGCGCAAACTCCATCAAATTCTGCGAGGGCAGGCCGAAGGCGTTCACTACGCGGTTGCACAGGCCCATCATGGCGGCCACATGCACGGCTTCAGCCACCTGCTCCTCGGTCCATCCGGCGGCCACCAGAGCCAGCACATCCTCGCGTGAGGCGCGCCAGGACTCGTCATTGACCATGCCCACATAGCGGAGAAGCAACTCTTCGGCGCGCGTCAGCCTGGCGCCGGTCAGGTCGCCCTCGGCCAGCCGCTCCACGGTATGCGCGGAGCCGCCGTGCACGCGCAGAAAGAAACCGTGGCTGTCCAGGCAGTAGGGGCAGGCGTTCAAGCGTGAGATCCAGGTGGCGATCATCTCCTTGTGCTGCCGGCCAAGCAGGCCTTCGTTGAAGAGCAGCGAGCCGGAGAGGTCGACCATCTGTTGGACAAGCGCCGGGTTGCTGCCGAAGCATTGGAGAATGCCGGGCACGTCGCGCCGGCCGGAGTGGTCGCGGAAATATTGATACGCGGCAGCGGTTTCGCCCTGCGCTTCGGACTCGTGGATGATCCGGATGTGGGTTTGCGGTTTTGTGGCGGCGGCTTTGCGCTGCTGGGCGAGGATTTCGTATTCAGGGCGAGTCATGGAGTGAGTTTCCAATGCAGGGTGAGTGCGGCGCGCGCGGAGTTGAAGCCGCCGCACGCGCCGCGGGTGAATTTAGAAGCTGAAGCGTGCCGCGAGCTGGAAGGCGCGCGGGCCGCCGGAGCCAAAGACGCCGCCGGCCGTGGAGACCGGCATACCGAAGGTCGAAGAGAAGTTCGGGTTGCCGGGGTCGGGCGCCAGCGTGTTGGCGTAGCCGGAGTAGTTCAGATTGCTGACGCCGAGAATGTTGGTGACGTTGAAGATGTTGAAGGCCTCGCCCATCAGCGTGAGCGTGTAGCGCTCGTGGAAAGTGAAGGCGCGGTCCAGCCGGAAGTCCAGCGAGTTGAAGCTGTCGTTGAAGCGGGCGTTATCGCTGACCTGGGGCAGGATGACGTAGCTTGATGCGCTGGCCTCGTAGACACCGCCGGCGTCGTTGGTGGCGGCAATCCAGGTGTTGAGCTGGCGCGCATTGTGGAAGACGCGTCCGCCGGCGTTGCGCTGCAGGGTGGGAATGCGCTCGCTGGCATCGGGCAGCAGAATGTCCATGGGCACGCCGCTGGCGATGGTCCAGATGGGGGCGAAGTGGAAGCCGAGCGGCAGATTGGCCAGGCCGGAGAGCACCAGGCGATGACGCTGATCGTTCGGCGGAGGGCCGTACTCCAACTGAAGGTTGGAGGGGTCGATGGGTGAATAGGAGAAGGGAATCTGGTCGTCGTTGGCGTAGTTGAAGGTTTTGGCCAGCGTGTAGGCAGCGTTGAACTGACCGTAATGGCCTAGACGCTGACGCACGCTGAGCCAGAAGGCGTCGTACTTGGTGTTGACCGCGGATTCAAGATCGGTGACCGAGTCGGGGCCGCCGGTTACGGGATTGAAGACCGAGCCCACTGGGCGGCCGATGATGAGCCGCGTGCCGAGGTTGTGAATACCGTCAGCTTTCACCAGCAGGCCATTGGCAAATTCCTTTTCGATGCCCAGATTGAACTGCTGGATCATCGGGCTGCGCATGCGGTTGTTGATGATGTCGATGCCCGCCGCGCCGGCACCGGTGAACGGGAAGCCGCTGAAGGGGCTGGAGAGCACCTGCGGCGCGCCGGGCGCGAAGGTGCCGTCGGGGTTCAGGTAAACGGGAATGCCGTTCTGGTCGGTGGTCACATTGCCCGCGGTCACGTTGAGCGCCAGCGCGCGGCCGTCGAGACCGCGTTCCAGTGACATGATTTCGAGCGTGATGCGGTCGTAGTAGATGCCGTAGCCGCCGTGGATGGCCAGCGTGGGTGCGAGGGCGTAGTTGAAGCCCACACGCGGCCCCCAGTTTTTGTAATTGCGGTTGCGCGAGCCGGAGTAAAAGGACTCAACAATCGGGTTGCGGTTGCCATACCAGCTCAGGTTGTTGAGGTTGGTGTCCACTTCCCAGCGCAGGCCGGCATTGATGGTGAAATTGGGCCGCACCTTCCAGTCGTCCTGAATGAAGAGCGCGATGTGTTTGTTGTCATCATCGGGCAGGTAGAGCGAGCGCTCCGGAGTGGAACTGCGCAGCGCCACGGCAAACAGCAGATCGTCGTCGTTGACCACGCCATCCTGGTTGCGGTCGAAGTCCGGGAAATCCTCGACGGCCATGATGTTGCCCTGGCGGAAGACGCCGAGGTCGAAGTCGGCATCAATGGCCTGGAACTGGCCGCCGAAGCTGAGCTGGTGGGTGTGGCGCGTCCAGGTGAGCACGTCATCGCCCTGCAGACGGAACTGTTTGGTGCCCTGCGGTACACGGTAGGTTGAGCCGTCGTCGAGGTTGGGAAATGTGATTTGCGGAGCGGTAGCAATGGGCGAGGTGGTGTTGACGAAATTGTTGTCGGCAAAGCTGAGGCGATTGACAATCGTTGGCGAGACAACGCGCGTCCAATCGGCGATGAGCCCCTGCAGGTGGTTGACGCCGTTCTGGCGATAGGCGGCGGTGCCCAGCGACCGGTCGAGCGTGCTCTGGCTCAGGTCGTCCTCGAGTTCAAGCGACTCGCGGAAGCCGATGCGGTCGTGCTCGGTGACCTGCCAGTCGATGCGCCCGGTGGTGAGGAAGTCATGCAGCGGCGCGTTGGCAAAGACGCGGTTGATGCGCTGATTTTCGGTGTCACGCACGCCGACGAGATCGGCGCCTTCCTGCTGGCGGTCTTCCATGGCGACGAACCACCAGGCTTTGTCGCGGCGAATGGGGCCGCCGGCGTTGGCTGCGTACTGCTGGCGGTGGAAGGGCGGCGTTGCGCCGATGGAGGGATCGTAGGTGGCGGGCAAGCCCTGCAGCGCCTTGTCGCGCTCGTAGAAGGCCACGCCGCCATGCAGCTTGTTGGAGCCCTGGCGGGTGACCACGTTGATGACCGTGGAGCCGGAGCGGCCCAACGCTGCTGAGAAGAGGTTGGTGGCGATCTGGAACTCCTGCACCGCGTCCTCGGGGACGTTCACCAGCGATCCGCCCACGGCGTCGTCGTTGTTGTCCGCACCGTCGATGGAGACATTGCCGCCGCGGCCCAACTGTCCGGCCGAGGAGACCACCACCGTGTGCACTTTGGTGGGGTCGAAGTTGGGCGCGGGCGCGTTGCCCGGCACCAGATAGGCCAGCTCAAGATAGTTGCGGCCGTTGAGGGGAAGGGTTTCAATCTGGCGCGACTCGATAACGCCGCCGACGACCGACGATGTGGTGTCGACGCTGGGTTGCGTGTCGGAGGAGACCTGCACGGTGGCGTGGCCTGTGGCGACATCGAGACGCACGGGCAGGCTGAGCGCCTGGCCGACTTCAAGGTTCAGGTTCTGCTGCCAGGGTGCAAAACCGGTGGCGCCAGCGGCGGAAACTGTATAGCCCGCCGCCTCCAGCGAGGCAAAGGAGAAGACGCCATCGCTCTGCGTGGTGAAGACGCGCGTGGTGCCCTGACGAATGTTGGTCAGGGTCACGGTCACGCCGCCCACCGATTTGCCGGAGGGGTCGGTGACGGCGCCACGAATGGTGGCGGTGGCAAGCTGCTGGGCAATCACTGGGGAAATGCACAAGGCGAGCAGGAGCAGCGAACCCGCGAGGGCCCGGCGCAACAAAATTGATTTCACATTGACCTCCGTCAACCGGCGGCAGGCGTACCGCGCAGAGGGAAATCTGCATCGCCTATCCGTGCTCAGTTGAGTCTCTTGCGGACACTACCGGTCGCGGGGTACGGCAGTCATCGACTCATGGGAGGAGTCTGGGGTCCATCGGAAGGGGGAGGCGAAGGAGGGTCAGGCAGCGGGGACGCGCATGGCTTCAAGAGCGGCGGTCAGGTCGGCGGCCAGCGTATGCTGCGTTTCTTCGGTCAGTTTGGAGCCGTGGCTGGTGAGGTAGAAGACGTCGATGGCGGTTTCGCCTTCGGTGTCGATGAGCGCGATCTCGATGTTGCACTGGTGCGTGCTGAGAGTGAGCGCAATTTGGCGCAGCAAGCCGGGCATATCCTGCGCGACGACTTGAAGCAGCGTGGAGTGCGTGGACGAGATTTGGTCGAAGGAGATGCGCGTGGGCACCTCGACCTTGATGTTGGCGGGGTTGTAGGCGTGGCGGCGTGCGTACAGAAGCTGCTCGACGGGCACTTTTTGCGCCGCCACATCGTGCAGATACTCGATGAAGCGGTCCTTCTCGCTGGGGTTCAGCTCCAGGGTGCGGAAGACGTCGGTGAAGTGAAAGCTGTCGACGACCACGCCGGCATCGTTGGAGAAGGCGCCGGCCTTCACAATGTTCATGCCCCAGGCGGCCAGGGCGCCGGCCACGTCGGCAAACAGGCGCGTACGGTCGCGGACGATGACGGTGAGATCGAGCAGTTGGCGCACGGGGCGCAGATCCAGCTGCACCGGGTCCTTATCGAGATTGGAAGCCAGCAGAAAGTGATTGCGGATGTGCTCGGGCAGGCGGGTTTGCAGGTAGCGCTGCGGCAGGCCTTCAAGGTACTGGCGCAGATCGTCGTACTGGCTGGGCTGCACCATGGAGCGAATGCGGTTCAGCAGCGTGGGGTCGATGGCTGCGTGGTAGCGGACCTCGTCCACCGAACGGTCCATGAAGTTGGCCGTGGCCATGTAGAGCTGCCACAGATTCTCGGCCTTCCAGGGCGTCAGCGCGTCGGGGTTCACGGCCTTGATGTCCGCATAGGTCATCAGCGTGAGCATCTTCAGCAGCGCGGGCGAGCCGATTTTGTCGGAGAAGGCGCGCACATTTTCCGGGTCGAAGATGTCGCGGCGCGTGGCGTTCGACATTTCCAGATGCAGGCGGATGAGCGTGAGAACGGTTTCGCGCTCCTCGGTATCGAAGTCGAGGCGGGCGAGGAAGCTGTCGGCCAGTTCCACCGACTGCGCCTCGTGCGCGCCGGTGCGGCGGCCCTTACCGGTGTCGTGCAGCAGCAGAGCCAGCAGGAAGAGATCGAGGCGGTCGACTTCGGGCAGAAGTTGCGCCAGGCGATGCTCGTAATCCTGGGTGGGCTGGCGCAGGCCGTGCACGTTGTCGATGGTGAGGAAGGTGTGCTCGTCAACCGTGTAGCGGTGGTAGCTGTCGCGAATCACCAAGGCGTCGATGCCGTGGAACTCGGGGATGAGCATCTCCAGCACGCCCAGCGCGTGCATGGTGCGCAGGGCGTGCGCGGCATGCGGCCCCAGCAGGACTTCGCGCAGCGCATTCCAAAGATACGGCCCTTCGGGCACGTGGATGGCGAGCGCGGGCAACGCGTCGGTGATGCGGTCTTCGGCGGCCTGCGAAAGCGCGTAGCCGTGGGTGGCCATCAGCGAGAAGATGCGGAGGATTGCGGCGGTGTCAGAGAATTGCGCGCCGGGCAGAATATCGATGCGGCCCTGGTCGAGGATGAAGTCGGTGCCGGCGATGGGCGTGCGGCGGCGGCGGAACTGTTTGTAAAAGCTGACCGGCGCGGGCAGGTGCTCCATCAGCAGAGCGGCGCGGCGATAAATGATGCGCGCATGGCGGTAGTAGGTGCGCATCCAGTAGGCCGGGTCGGCAGTGCCGCGCGTTTCCAGGCCGATGGACTGCGCCGCGGCTTCATCCTGCGACTGCCAATCCAGCGTGTTGTCGTCGCGGCCGTGGCGGAAGTGGAGGAAACATCGCGCGGCGGCCAAAAAGTCGAAGGCCGCTTCGGCATCGCCGCGCGCCGACTGGAAGACGCCGCCGCGCTGTCGGGGCCACTCCTTGGTTTCCTTCAGGTGGAAGAGAAGCGCGAACCAGACGGCCAGGTGGTAGTCGCGCAGGCCGCCGGGACAGTCCTTCAGGTTGGGCTCAAGGTGAAAGATGGTGTTGCCGAATTTGGCGTGACGCGCGCGGGCGATTTCGCCCAGCTTCTGGGTAATGGTGTTCCACTCGCTCAGCACCAGGCCGGGAAAGATGGTTTGATGCAGTTGCTGGTAGAGCGGGAATTGGCCGGCGAGGAAGCGACGGTCGAGCGTGGCCAGCGTGAACTCCAGATTGTCGGGGTCGAAGCGGCCGGCTTCCTTCAGGGTGCGCGAGGCGGGGCTGGCGCGAAGGCCAATGTCCCACATGCCCTGGATGATGATGCGGACGGCATCACGATTCTGCTCCTCGGTCTTGTCGTCGGCGAAGGCGAACAGCACGTCGATGTCCGAGTAAGGGAAAAGATCCTTGCGTCCGTAGCCGCCCATGGCCAGCAGCGCCATGTTGGGGGCCGACTGGGTGCCGAAGGCCCGGCGCCACATTTCAATGAGGATACGATCAACCACGGCCGAGCGCCTGCGAATGGCCGCGGTGCCGTCGCCCGTGCGCTCACAGGTCTGACGGACAAGCGCCATCTCGCGCAGATACTGGTCCCGTAAATCGTCAACCGCAAGAACGACTGGAGTCATAGTTGAATTGTGTCGTTGGCCGCAGAGAACGCGAACGTGAGTGTTAACAGAATACTAAATCAGTTTGCGGGAGCACGGGATGCGAGGCAGCAGAAGCTGCGTTCACACGAAGTGTAGCACCTGGTGCTATGCTTGAAGTGTACGAGGTTCTGCCTGTGCGAGAGCGGGTCTTCAAGACGGCTTGGTTTGAGCGGGTCGCGCGAAGGGCACGGATTGGCGATGCGGAGTTGTGTGCCGCGATTCGGCAGGTAATGGCCGGGCAGGCCGACGACCTGGGCGGCGGTGTCTATAAGAAGCGGCTGGGGAGGAATCAGTACCGGTCGATTGTGGTGGCGCGGGGCGGTACGAACTGGGTGTACGAATATCTCTTCGCGAAGCAGAACCGCGCCAACATTGAGAACGACGAGTTGGCTAAGTTCAAAATGCTCGCGAAGGCCTATCAAGTACTTTCGGATAGACAGGTTGATCTGCTGATCGAAGACAGGGCCTGGGTGGAGATTTGCCATGGCAGTGGCCAAATTTAAGAGCAGCGCGTTCGAGGCGATTCACTCCTCTGCATCGGCGCTTTATCGAGTGGGTGCAATCGACAAGGCGACGATGCGTGAGTTCGACGAGGCGTGCGTTGCGGTACCGCCACGCATGGGGCCGGCGCGCATCAAACGCATCCGCCAGAGCCAGCGCGTGAGCCAGCCGGTCTTCGCGCGCTATCTGAACACCAGTGAATCGACGGTGGAGAAGTGGGAGAGTGGCGCCAAGAAACCGAGCGGCATGGCGCTGAAGCTGCTGAATATCGTGGAGAAGCACGGGCTGAAGGTTCTAGCGTAGAGGGGTTTTCAGCGCCGATTTGGGCATGAGAGGCACGGCGTCCGCCGCGCCTCTTTAATTTGCGCGGAATGTGACTGGCCCAATACCCGAAACCCGGCCTGAGACGTTAATCTTGTTTGGCGCTTTTTGCGCCGGGCCCGTCGCCGTTTGGCTGCGAGCAAGACCGAAGGTAGTGGAAGTATGCAGAGACGGCTGGTTTGGATGGGCAGGATTTTGATGGTTGCCGCGTTTTTTTGCGGTGTGGTTATTTGCAGCCGGGCGCAGAGCGGCGATGAAAACCAGACGCCGCCGGACCGCCCCGCACCCGAGGCGCGGTCGATTGAAGATTTGAACTATCTGGGCGGCGCGGCCGCGCTGCCGCTGTTCAGCGACAGCATCATCGACGTCCATTCGCGCTTCCGCCAGCAGATGTACCGCAAAGGGCTGGCGCTGCGCGTGATGGCCGGGCCGCAGTACACGCAGAACATGCTGGACGCGCCGGTAGCCGCCGACGAGCAGGTGTACGTGGGTCAGCGGCAGTTCGCCAGCATGTTCGCGCAGCCCATTTTGTCGTGGGATATGCGGCAGCTGAACCTGCGGCGGGCGCAACTCTACGTGGGCGCGGCGCTGCAGTGGGCCAGTTGGAGACCAGCGGGGCCAAAGACCACGCAGCTTTGGGCGCTCTACTTCTACAAGGAATTTGCGCGCGACCGTGTGGAGTTGAAGACCGGCTACATTGCCCACAACATGAACTTCGTTGGACTGTTTGTGGGCGGCTCCACGGCCGCGGCCGCGCAGGGTGTGTATGCGGTGTTGCCATTCGAGGCGGGCATGTCGTACTACCCGCTGACGGCGCCGGCGCTGGACCTGCGCGTGCGCGCAACCGAGCACGTCTACTGGAAGGGCGCGGCCCAGCGCAGCATCGACCCCGAGGGCGGCGTGCGTGAAGTGGAGCGCAACCACACTGGCTTCCGCTTCATTCCGCGCGGCGACCGGCTGGTGCTGATCAATGAGGTTGGCTATCAGCGTGCGGCGGCCGCCGATCTGCCGCAAACGTGGTTTCGTGCCGGATATATCGAAAACACCACCGGCTACACCAACGCGCGCAACGGACGCGTGGAGCCAGGCAACCACTGCGCGTACGTGCTGATGGACCGGCAGCTCCATCAATCGAGCCGCGAGCATCCCGACCGCGGCGTGTATGTGGGCGGCTCGGCCATGGCCGTGCCGGAGTCGAAGAATGCCTATGCGCACTACTACGAGGCGCGGCTCTACAAGGAGGCTCCCTTCCGCGCGCGGCCCAGCGATATGGCCACGGTGGTGGCCTCGCGCACCGGGTACAGCAGCGTGATTACCAACAATTTTGTAGCCGGCGGCAAGACGGTGTGGCGCGCGGGCACTACGGTGACAGGAAGCTACTCGCTGCGTACCGGGCCGGGCAGCTATTTGTGCCTTGGCGTGGGCTATCTGCATGGGCCGGCCATTACGCCGCGCGTGCCGAGCGCGCTGACCTTTACCGCCGGCTGGAATCTGTTTTTTTAGGCTGGAATCGTCAGGAGTTGAAAAAGCTTCGGGCCCCGGCGCGGTTGCGCCGGAGCCCGAGATGCTTCTGGAGCGGAGCGTTGGGCTAGAGAGCCGATTCGCCGCGCTCGTCGTTGCGGATGCGGATGGCTTCGTCGATTTTGGAGACGAAGATTTTGCCGTCGCCGATTTTGCCGGTGCGCGCCGCGCCTGCAATGGCCTGGATGGCGGCGTCCTTCAGGTTGTCGTTCACCACAATTTCGATCTTCACCTTGGGGAGAAGGTCAACCGTGTACTCGCGTCCGCGGTAGAACTCGGTGTGGCCCTTCTGGCGCCCGTGTCCGCGCGCTTCCAGGATGGTCATGCCTTCAATGCCTGCTTCCAGTAGTGCGTCTTTGACCGCGTCGAGCTTGGAAGGCTGCAGTACTGCTTCGATTTTCACCATACGTCTATTCCTCGCTTGAAAAGCCTATCAGGACTTATGCCGCCTTGCACCAGGGCGGGGAACCCTTTTCATTACCTTTTTGCCGGGCCGGCGGCAGTCCTGCGGTTAGGTGTTGAACTCGTAGCCTTCCTCGCCGTGCTGCGAGAGGTCCAGACCCTCTGACTCGTGCTCGGCGCTGACGCGCAGTCCCATGGTCTTATCGACCAGGAACAGCAGCACCAGAGTGCCGACGATGGAGATGCCCCAGGCCAGGCCGATGCCGGCGAACTGGTTGACCAACTGGCCCCAGTGGCCGTCCACGCCTCCGGTCGGCACATTTGCGCCGAAGATGGGGTTGATGACCTGAGTGGCAAAAACGCCGGTGAGAACCGCGCCCATTGTGCCGCCGGCTCCGTGCACGCCGAAGGCATCCAGTGAGTCGTCGTAGCCGAGCTTGGCCTTGACCACAAAGACCATGAAGGCGCAGAACAAGCCGGCGATGAGGCCGATGAGCAGTGCCGGGAAGGGCTGCACAAAGCCGGAGGCCGGGGTGATGGCCACCAGTCCGGCAACCGCACCGGAGATGGCGCCCAGCGCCGTGGGTTTGCCGTTATGGATCCACTCGGCGATGGTCCAGCCGAAGGCGGCGGCGGCCGCGGCAAAGTGAGTATTGACGAAGGCCGAGGTGGCCAACGGGCCGGAATTCAGTGCCGAACCGGCATTGAATCCGAACCAGCCCACCCACAGCAGGCAGGCGCCGATGAAGCTGAGCACCAGCGAATGCGGCGTCATCTGAGTGTGCGGATAGCCGATGCGCTTGCCCAGATAGAGCGCCGTGACCAGCGCCGAAACGCCCGAGGTGATGTGGACGACAGTGCCGCCGGCGAAGTCGAGAGAGGGGAACATGCCGCCGGCTGCGTTGAGCAGGCCGCCCACGCCCCACACCATGTGCGCCATCGGCGAGTAGACGATTAGCGACCAGAGGGAGAGAAAAACCGCCATGGAACTGAACTTCATGCGCTCGGCAAAGGCGCCGGTGATCAGCGCCGGGGTGATGATGGCGAACATCAGCTGGTAGACCATGAAGGTCTGTGCAGGAATGGTGGCGGCATATGGGCCAGGCGCCGCGCCCACACCCTTCAGGAAGATGTGATCGAGCCCGCCGATAAACGAGGTGCCGTGGGCAAAGGCCAGCGAGTATCCCACAATGGCCCACAGAATCGTAATCAGGCCCATCATGGCAAAACTCTGCATCATGGTGCCCAGAATGTTCTTTTTACGCACCAGGCCGCCATAGAACAGGGCCAGGCCGGGGCCGGTCATCAGCAGCACAAGCGCGGCGGAGACCAGCATCCAGGCATTGTCGGCGTTCATCTGCGCGGCATCGATGCTGGACTTCAGCGCCGCCACTTCGGCCTTGGTCGCAGGTGCGTCCTGGGCGTAAACAGCGGCGGAACAGAAGAGGGAGAGAAGAACGGCAGGAACGGAGAGGGTCTTCAGTCTCAAATACATGGCAACTTCCGGTGGGAGATTGTTTGCTTGGACAGCATACCGGGCCGGGCGGCAGATTGCGGTCTATCTTTAGGTCTAAAGAATTCGCACCTTGTAAATTCATGCCATTCATGCACTGGCCCCAGGCGGCGGCAAGGTATCCGGCTCCGGGAAGGCCGCTTCATGGCTATACTGGTGGTATGCCGAGTGCAGAGGAACGCGACTTTTATCTGTTTGGCGCGCTGGAGAGCCGCGGCCTGAACCGCAGCAAGGTGCGCGAAGTCAATTACGGATTCGAGCAGCCGGAGGGCGTTCTGCTCACGTCGCTGGATCTGGCCGTCAACTGGGTGCGCAAGAGCTCGGTGTGGCCGGTCACCTTCGGGCTAGCCTGCTGCGCCATCGAGATGATGTCGATGGGCGCTTCGCGTTTTGACATCGCGCGTTTCGGCGCCGAGGTTTTCCGTCCCTCGCCGCGCCAGGCCGATCTGATGATCATTGCCGGCCGGGTCTGCCAGAAGATGGCTCCCGTCATCCGCCGCCTGTACGACCAGATGCCTGAGCCCAAATGGGTGATTTCGATGGGTGCTTGTGCCACTTCGGGAGGAGTTTTCAACAACTACGCCGTGGTGCAGGGAGTTAACCAGGTGGTGCCGGTGGATGTGTATGTTCCCGGCTGTCCTCCACGTCCCGAGCAACTAATGTACGCAATTACGCTTCTACAAGAGAAGATTCAGCGCGAGCCTCGCAGTCTGCTGAAAACGCTGAACGTGGATTGACGTTCACCGCGCCCGCGGGAGCGAGCGCAGGAATTTTGACGGCCGTATCGGGGAATCAGGACAATTTTTGAGCGTTTGCGCACGACCGCCATTTCATGGAGAATTGCACGGTAAGCCATTGAAAAATGGTGTCCGGCTGGTTTTCCTATGCTAATTTTAAGGGTGGAATTGTTGCTGCTTTCAAGCTGTTTCCATTGGACAACCAAGGCAAAAAACGGGTGGAAGTGACTCAACTTAATTCCCCCATTGCACTTTCAGTCAATGTTTTATTGCGGAGGAGAATCGCATGCATTTGCCAGATTTCAAGTCAGTTTGCCGGGTGTTAACCCTGGCGGCTGTCGCCGTGACGCCGATGGCTCTGTTTGGCCAGGACGCACCGAAGGCGCAGACCAAGCCAACAGCGGGGGACTCGCCGTCCCGCTGGGACATTTTTGTCGGCTATAGCTACCTTGCGCCGAAGGATACCGTTACGGTGAAGACCGGGCCCACCACAACCACAAGCGCCGACTACAAGGCCGCGAACATCGGTTTTGCTGAGAACGTTTCGTACTACTTCACCAAGTATGTGGGCTGGACGGTTGACTCGGGTCAGCATGCGCTGACCACCGACAGCGGCTCCAGCAACGACGGCTTCTTCACCATCTCGACCGGTCCGGTCTTCCGCTATCCCACTTCGGATATGACGCTGTTTGCGCACGCCCTGGCGGGCGGGGCCCGCGTGGGCGGTCCTCTGCATGAGCCCTACAAGTGGGGCCCACAGGTGATGGTCGGCGGCGGACTCGACTATGAGACTCCGCTGTTCAATCACCGTCTCGCCATCCGCCTCTTCGAGGCTGACTACGAGTACATCCATGAGAACTGGGGCCCGGTGCTCTACGGCGGACGCGCGAACATCAACGCTGCTCGCCTGAGCGCGGGTGTGGTTCTGCATGTGGGCAGCATTGAGCCGCCGGCTCCGCCGACGATCGCCTGCTCGGCCAGCCCGATGACTGTCTTCCCCGGCGATCCGGTCACGGTGACCGCGAACGCGGGTGGTCTGAATCCGAAGGAAAGCACCATCTACACCTGGAGCGGCGAAGGCGTGACCGGCAAGGGCGCGACAGCGGCCGTGGCCACTGGCGCAATGTCGCCCGGCACCTACACCGTGAACTGCGGCGTCAAGGTGGGCAAGTCCGGCAAGGAAGGCCTGAAGCCCTGGCAGAATGCCTCGGCCACGACCACCTATACGGTGAAGCAGTTCGATCCGCCGACCGTCAGCTGCTCGGCCAACCCCTCGACCATCAAGCCGGGTGAGACCAGCACCATCACTTCGCAGGGTGTGAGCCCGCAGAACCGCCCGCTGACTTACACCTACTCGGCGGATTCCGGCAGCGTGAGCGGAACCGAGAGCACGGCCACCTTCACTTCGGCCGGTGCGCCTTCGGGCACGGTTCGCGTTTCCTGCGGCGTCTCCGACGACAAGGCACAGACGGCCAGCGCCAGCACCATGGTGACGATTGAGCCTCCGCCTCCGCCGCCGGGCCCGTCGCCTGAGCAGGTTCGTTTGGAAGCACGCCTTGCCCTGCATAGCGTCTTCTTCCCGACCAATCAGCCACTGCCCACGCATCCTGACAAGGGTCTTGTTGCCAGCCAGCAAGGAACGCTTTCCACGTTGGCCACGGACTTCAAGCGGTACCTGGAAATCAAGCCGGGTGCGCATCTGACCCTGACCGGCCACGCCGATGTGCGCGGCTCGGCTGCCTACAATCAAGCCCTCACCGAGCGCCGTGTGGCGATTGCCAAGAACTACCTGGTCAGCCTGGGAGTTCCCGAGTCGGCCATCCAGACGCAGGCCATGGGCAAGGAACAGCAGCTCTCGACCCCCGAGGTGAAGTCGCTGGTTTCCGAAAACACCGAGTTGTCCGATGCCGAGCGCACGAAGCTGCTCAAGAAGATCAATGTGATCGTTCTTGCTCAGAATCGCCGTGTCGACATCTCGCTGAGCACCACGGGCCAGCAGTCGGTCAAGCTGTATCCGTTCAACGCGGCCGATTCACTGACGCTGCTGGACGAAAAATCGCAGGCGCCTGCCAAAAAGGCGAAGGCGAAGCAGTAGGCCCGGTAAAGCACGATGGAGGAGAAATAACCATTTCTCGTGAAGGAGGCCGTCAAAGGCCTCCTTCTCCATGCTTCCTGTAGCAAACCCGCGAGGGACGATGTCTTTATTGAAGGAGAACAACATGCACCTGAGAACGTTGAAGCGCACTTCCTTTGTCCTTGCCGCGGCGAGCCTGGCGTTTGTCTCGGTGGGATGCAAGAAGCAGCCGCCCATCACTCTGTCAGCTGCCGCCGCACCGCCGGCGGTGTTTCCTGGTGAGCCGGTTAACGTGACCGCGACTGCCGGCTCGGTTTCCACGAAGAAGAACAACAACGTCGTTTACAGCTGGTCCGGCGATGGTGTGACCGGTGAAGGAACGACGGCCAAGGTTGCCACCGACGCGCTGGCCACCGGCGACCACACGGTAAGCGTGGTTGTGAAGGAAGGCAAGAAGGGCAAGGAAGGCCTGAAGCCCGGACAGACCGCCGACGCCTCCGCAACTTTCAAGGTGAAGGAATTCGAGCCGCCGACCATCAGCTGCTCGGCCAGCCCGACCACCATCAAGCCGGGCGAGTCCAGCTCGGTAACGGCCAACGGCGTGAGCCCGCAGAGCCGTCCGCTCAGCTACACCTTCTCGGCTTCGGCCGGCACGGTGAGCGGCAGCGGCAGTACCGCGACCTACTCGTCCACTGGCGCCCCGACCGGCCCGGTCGACATCACCTGCGGTGTGAGCGACGACAAGCATCACTCGGCTTCGGCCAGCACCACGGTGACCATTGTGGCGCCGCCTCCGCCGCCGCAGCCGCACGTGGAGACGCTCTGCTCGATCAGCTTCGCTACAGATAAGGCTCGCCCGACCCGTGTAAACAACGAGGCCAAGGCATGCCTGGACGAGGTTGCTCTCGACCTGCAGAAGTCCTCCGATGCCAAGCTGGTGCTGGTAGGTAATGCCGACTCCAAGGAGCAGGCCAAGACGGCCAAGCAGACGGCGTTCGCCGCCAAGCACAAGCATGCCAAGGTGGAAGACCAGGCCGCGCAGCGCGTCGTCAACACCAAGGATTACCTGGTGACCGAGAAGGGCATTGATGCCTCGCGCATTACCGTGACCACCGGAACCGAAGACAGCAAGAGCGTAGGCAGCTACCTGGTGCCCGCCGGCGCTGACTTCGCCTCCGACGTCAAGGGAACCACCGCGGTCGACGAGTCCTCGCTGAAGGTGCAGAAGCGCAAGCCTCTCCGCTAAGCCGGCATTCGTGGCTTTAAACCGCGCCCGTCTTCTTCACCGAAGGCGGGCGCAGCCGCAAGCAACCAACCACATCGGGTCCGCGCCATACTCGGACGCTGGCGCGGGACAGAGAACATCTCTGCATGGACAAGAGAGGTTGACCGGCCTCCGGTCAGCCTCTTTTGTTTGAAGGAACAAATTTGCACGGAGCGCGGTCGCTCCGGGAGCTACCTGCTTGACTCGTTGCCGCCTGTTCGCCGCGGCGTGGCGCACTCTGCGCGCGCTGGTTTTTCTTCTCCCTCTCAGCCTTATTGCCGCTGCGGCCTCCGCGCAGGCACGCTGGCCCGTTCTCGGCCCCGACGGCGGCGATGCACGCGCCATTGCCGCGGTGCCTGGCGACTCCTCGCATCTCTATCTCGGCACAGCCAGCAGTTGGATCTACGAGTCGCAGGATGGCGGCGGGAGCTGGCATCGACTGGCGAAGATTGCATCCACTGACGATCTGATTGTCGATCACATCCTGGTCGATGCCGGTAATTCCAAAGCGATTTTTGTGGCCGCGTGGAAGCTGCGCCAGAAGGGCGGCGGGCTCTATGTGAGCCGCGACGCCGGCCGCACGTGGGCTGAGACGCTCGAACTCAAGGACCAACCGGTCTTCGCCTTTGCGCAGGCGCCCTCTAATTCTCAGATATTTGTCGCTGGCACTCTCTCCGGTGTCTACCGCTCGCTGGACTCCGGCGCAACGTGGACGCTGATCAGCCCGCCTGGCAGCACCGAAATTCACGAGGTGGAGTCGCTGGCCGTCGATCCAGTGAATCCCGACATCATCTATGCCGGTACGTGGCACCTGCCGTGGAAGACCGCGGATGGCGGCAAGACGTGGAACAATATCAAGCGCGGCGTCATCGACGACTCCGATGTGTTTTCCATCATCATCGACCCCAGCCGGCCGAAGATTGTCTATGCCAGTGCCTGCAGCGGCATTTACAAGAGCGAGTCGGCAGGTGAGCTGTTCCGCAAGATTCAGGGCATTCCCTCAACCGCGCGCCGCACGCGCGTGCTGCGCCAGGACCCGGCCGAGCGCGAGACGGTGTATGCCGGCACCACGGAGGGCTTGTACAAGACCACCAACGGCGGACGCAGCTTCAAACGGCTCACTTCCGACGATGTGATTGTGAACGACGTCTTTGTCGACCCTGTCAACTCCGCGCATGTGTTGCTGGCGACGGACCGCGCCGGCGTGCTGCTGTCGAACGATGCTGGTGCGACGTTTACGCAGTCGAATCGCGGCTTTTCCGGGCGCAAAGTGGAAGCGCTGCTCGTGGACCGCGCCGATGCCACGAAGTTCTACGCGGGCGTGGTGAACGACAAAGCGTATGGCGGCGTTTTTTTCAGCGCCGACTCTGGCACAAGCTGGAAGCAGCTTGCCGATGGCCTCGAAGGGCGCGACGTTTTTGTGCTGGCACAGGCGGATGGATCGCTGCTGGCAGGCACCAATAGCGGCATCTTCGCGCTGCCAGCTGGCGCAACCGCGTGGCAGCCGCGCAGCACTATCGCCAATACTCTGCACAAAACGCAAACGCAAAAAGTGCGCGGCACGCGCGTAACCACGCAGAAAGATGTGAAAGACCAGCTGCGCCAGATGGACAGCCGCGTTTTTGCGATCGATCCTGACGGCGAGGCCTGGCTGGCTTCGACGGCCGGTGGCCTCTACACCAGCCGTGACCAGGGCGCGACGTGGCAGGGCGGTCCGGTGATGGGCGTTACTGGCTATCTTTCCGTCTCCGCGCTTGGGCCGCTGATGGCTGCCGCGCGGCCCGATGCGGTGGTGCTGTCAAAGGACGGCGGGGCAACGTGGTGGCCCATGTCGATTCCCACCATGCTCACGCGCATTCACCGCGTGGTCTTTTCGCCTGACGGCACGCTGTGGCTGGGCGCGCGCGAGGGCGTTTACTTTACGCGCGACAAGGGCAAGACATGGATGTGGGTGAATCGCTTTCCGCTGGTCGATGTCGACGATGTTTTCTACGACGCGGCTGCCAACCGTGTGCTGGCCAGCGCGCGCGGCAGCGATTTTATCTACGCCATCGACCCGAAAACGTTGGACTGGAAGTGGTATCAGACCGGCTACCACCTCACGCTGGTACGCGCCGCCGGCGGCCGCCTGTTGGCTGCTTCGCTCTACGACGGCGTTTTGCGCGAGCCGTAAACGTGCGTTCACCGGGCGCGTGATTGCGTGCAGTAAGCTTGAAGTCAGGAGTTTCCATGCGCGTGGTTCGGGCATTTCGGGCGATCTTTGCGGCGGTTCTACTGGCGGCTTTGCTACCGGCCTTGCCGGCGCAAACGGCTTCACCCATTTCCGTCCTGCACGTCGAGCATGGGCCGAATTCCGCCGCAGCGCAGGCCGCGCATTATGTGGTCCTCGTCTCGCTTGACGGTTTCCGTTGGGACTATGCCGAGCGCGACCACGCCGAGCATTTGCTGGCGCTAGGCAAACGCGGCGCGTGGGCGCCGGAGGGCATGCTGCCCAGTTATCCTTCGCTGACGTTTCCCAATCACTTCACCATCGTGACCGGGCTTTATCCGGAGCACCACGGTCTGGTGGCAAACAGTTTTTTCGATCCCGCGACGCAAAAGAGCTACGCCCTTCGCGACCAGCAGGCCGTGGCCGACGGCTCCTGGTACAGCGGCGTGCCCTTGTGGAGCCTGGCCGAGAGCCAGGGCATGCGCGCAGCGTGTCTCTTCTGGCCGGGCTCGGAGGCCGAGATTGCCGGCTACCGGCCCACGTACTACGCCCACTTCGACGACAAGACGGATGAACATGCGCGCATTAATCTCGCGGTCGAGTGGCTGAAGCTGCCGCCCGATGTGCGGCCGCACTTCATCACCATCTATTTTTCCGACGTAGATCACGCGGGCCACAGCTTTGGTCCCGACGCGCCGGAAACGCACGAAGCCATCCGTCATCTCGATGCCATCGTGGGTGAGTTGCAGACCGCGCTTGATGCAACCGGTCTGCCCATCGATCTTGTCGTGGTCAGCGACCACGGCATGGTGAAGGTCGATCCGGAGTGGATTACGCTGGACAAGTTTGCCGACCTTTCTGGTTTCAAGACGGAAGGCCCGTTGCTCTATGGAGCCACCGAAGCTGATCGCGCCCGCGTGTACGGCAAGTTGAAGAAGGCATCGTCGCAATTTGTGGTGTATCGCCGCAAGAATGTGCCGCGCGGGCTGCACTTCGATGAGAATCCGCGCGAGGGCGACCCCATTGTGATTCCCACCGGTCCCTATGCGATGCGCGCGCATGGGCCGGAGGAAGGCAAGGTGGATAAGCCGCCCCTGCCCGGCAACCACGGCTACGATCCGCACAAGATGCCGGAGATGAAGGCCAGCTTTTTTGCCGCCGGGCCTGACGTCGCCGTGGGGCGCACAGTTGCGCCATTTGAAAATGTGAATCTGTACCCGTGGATCGCGCACCTGCTTGGCTTGACTGCTCCCAGGTCCGACGGAAGCCTGAACGTGCTGGCGGGTATACTGCGCGAGGGCGCTGCAGAGGCCCGGACACGAAACGAGGAATAGCGGCCAGATGGCGATAGTGCTTGGCATTGATGGTGGAGGAACACGGACGCGCGCATCCATTGTGGAGGGCGCGCGCACGCTAGCCTTTGCGGAACATGGCTCCATCAAGCGGCTGCGCGTTGGCGCGGAATTGGCCGAAGCCAACTTGCGCGCTTTGCTAACCGAGGTTGTTGCGCAGGCCGGCGTAAGCGCCATGGATGCTGCCACTGTGGGTGTGGCCAGCGCCACCATGCCCGGAGTTGCCGAGTGGATTGGCGCGGTGCTGTGCGAGTTTGGCGTGCGGCAGTTTGAAATAGTGGGCGACGAATTCATCGCGCTTGATGCGGCCTTCAAGGGAGGGCCCGGTATTTTGCAGATCGCAGGCACTGGCTCCAACTGCATTGGCCGCGCACCGAATGGCAGCCGCACAAGCGCGGGCGGTTGGAGTTCGCGCCTGGGCGACGAAGGCTCGGGCTATTGGATTGGCTTGCACTCCGTTCGCCGCGCGCTGCATGCGTATGACCGCGAAGAGCCGACGCGCGTGCTGGATGTGGTGGGTAAAATCTGGGGCACGCACACACTTGAGGAGCTGGTGAACCTGGGTGATAGTACTCCGGGGCCCGACTTTGCCGCGCTTGCGCCGGCCATCAGTCAGCTTGCGGAGGAAGGCGATGCCGTTGCCGCCGGTGTGATGGAACAGGCTGCTGTGGATCTGGTGGAATCGGTGCTGCTGGTGCGCGAAAAATTGCGCCGCAAGCACAACCTTGTCGATGAAGTTCCAGTGGCGTGGATTGGCAGCGTGATTGGCAAAGCGCGCCTGGTGCGCGAGCCGTTCTTTGTCGGCCTGCACGCCGCCGCGCCGCAAATGCCCGTGGCCCAAACCGAAGTTGCCGGTATTGAAGGCGCCGTCTGGCGCGCGCAGCGCATGGCCGCAAACGCCGAGAGCGTCAGCGCGTAACCGCGACGCCGTTCACCACGGCGCCGGTCAATTTCCCTTCATCGTCAACCGCTACCAGGCTTGCGGGCACGCCTGCGGCCAGTGCGCCTGCCTGCGCACCGAAGCCCGTCATCGCGGCGGGGTTCGCGGTCAGCAGTGGCAGGCTCTCTTCCAGTGGCGCGCCGGTGAAAGAGACAAAGTTTTCAAGAGCGCGGTCCAGTGTGAGTACGCTGCCTGCCAGCACACCGCGCGCCATAGCGCGACCGTCTGCCACCTGCACCGGGAATCCGCCGAGAATGTACTCGCCATCGGGCATGCCAGCCGCGCTCATCGCGTCGGTGACGAGAATGCCGCGCGCCGCGCCCTTGCAGCGCCGCCACAGCTTCACCATCTCCGGTGCGGTGTGAATGCCGTCGCAGATGAGCTCGGCGTAAAGCTCATCGGTTGTAAGCACCGTGCCGAGGATGCCGGGCTCACGGTGATCGAGCGGCCGCATGGCGTTGAAAGTGTGCGTGGCGCTGGCTGCCCCGGCGTCAATCGCGGCATGCGTCTCGGCCGCGGTCGCATTGGAGTGGCCCACGGAGACGCGCACTCCACGCGCTGTGGCATGCGCGGTCAACTCAACGGCGCCGGGCAGCTCAGGAGCCATCGTCATCAGCCGAACGGTGCCTTCGGCGGCGTCGAACAGCTTGTCGAAGACGCCAATGTCCGGCGCGCGCAAATGCTCTTCTGGCTGCACGCCGCGCTTGACGTGCGAAAGAAACGGCCCTTCCAGATGAATGCCGATGGGTGTGGCTTGTCCAGGCTTCGCGCCTTCACGAACGCGTTTGGCAAGCGCCTCCACCGCGCGCAGCGTTGCATCCAGAGCCGCCGTCACCGTGGTTGCCAGATAGCTGCCGGTGCCGCGCGTTGCCAGAAATGCGCCCACTGCGTCCAGTGCCGCAGGCGTTGCCTCCATCACATCGTGGCCGGCTGCACCGTGAATGTGCACATCGAAAAACGCCGGCGCCAGCGTTGCCGCGCCAAAGTCAATCACCTGCGCATCTACCGGGATTGCAGCCTCCCCGCGCGTTGCAATTGACCGAATCTCCCCGCCTTCAATCACGAGGAGCGGATCGCTAATCCACGCGCCGCCGCTCCACAGCCGCTTTGCCGTCACCACCGTGCTCATGCACACGATTATCGCAGCCCCGGCGCGGCGTTGTGCAGTGCGCTTACCGGCGATTCACACAAGGCGCATCTCCGTTTGCTATCGTTTCTCCATGCAAACGCGGCCCATTTTCTTCGTTGTCTTCGCCTGCGCACTGTGTACGGCCGGTTCGCTCGCAGCGCAAACGCGCGACCTGCCCACCAGCAAACAGCTCACACTTCCTGTGCCGGGCGCGCCGCAGCGCATCAACAGCCTGCCCATGTCCATCGCGGTCTCGCCCGACCGGCGCTATGTTGTGACTGTCAATGCGGGCTACGGCACTTTTGAGTCGGACTATGAGCAGTCGCTCTCGGTTCTCGATACCGCGACGGGCAAGGTGACGGACTTTCCTGACGCGCGCACACTGGTGAATGCCAAGCAGACACTTTACTCCGGCCTTGCATTCAGCAACGATGGAACGCACCTCTACGCGAGCATCGGCTCCATCGACGACCCGCTGGGCCAGCGGGTCGGCAGCACCGGCAACGGCGTCGTAGTCTATCGCTTCCACGACGGTATCATCGAGCCCGAGCGCATTCTGCACTTGCCGTTACAGCAACTGGCGCCGGGCCACACTACGCGGCTCATCGGCGACAAGGACGGCGACAAGGGAGTGCCGTTTCCCGCCGCGGTTGCGGTGCTGACGATTGGCGGCAAGCAAAAGCTGCTCGTTGCTGGCAACCTCAGCGACGATGTACTGCTGCTGGACGCCGCGACGGGCGCAATTGAGCATCGCTTCGATCTTGCCGAGAGCAATGCGGTTCCGTCCACCTATCCCATCGCGCTGCAGGTTTCAAAAGATGGCCGCCGTGCCTTTGTTGCGCTGTGGAACGCATCGGAAATTGTTGAACTCGATCTGACCCGCAACACGGTCGCGCGTAAGCTGGCACTGCTCAAGCCAGCCAGCCCCATCAAGCCCGGCACGCATCCCTGCGCCTTCGCGCTTGCGCCTGACGGCCGCACGCTCTACGTCGCGCTGGCCAATCGCGATGCGGTGGCAGCGGTCAACGTGGCAAACGGGGCCTTCGCGGTGAAGGGCTACTTCGACACGCGCTTGCCCGGTCAGAGCTACTTTGGCGCGGAGCCGGTTGCGCTCGCACTCAATGCCGATGCCAGCCGCCTCTACGTGGCCAACGCCGCCAGCGATGCGGTTGCGGTTATTTCGACGCGCAAGCTGTCGGCAGCAGCCGCGCGCAAGGGTTTTGTGGAGCCCACAGGCTTCATCCCTACCGAGTGGATGCCGATGTCGCTCGCTTCGGTCGCTGGCAAGCTCTACATCGCCACGGCCAAGGGGCAGGGAACAGGCCCCAACGGCGCGCCGATGCGCGAGACGGAGAGCTCAAAGGGCAAGCGCTTTCTGCGCCGCTACACCTATATCGCGTCCATGCTGCATGGCTCGCTTGCAGTGGTTGATGAGTCCGCCATTGCGCCTCATCTCGCTGAGTGGACCGAGGCCGTGCTGGCCGACAATCGCATGAAGGCAGAGCAGGAGACGATTGCTTTTGCCAGCGGCAAGAATCCTATCCGCCACGTCATCTACATCATCAAGGAGAACCGCACCTACGACCAGGTGCTCGGCGACCTGGCGCAATACGGCAAGCGCGTGGGCAATGGCGACCCCAGCCTGACCATGTACGGCGCGGCGATTACGCCCAACGTGCACAAGCTGGCTTTGCAGTTTGGCCTGCTCGACAATTTCTTTGACTCTGGCGAGGTTTCCGGCGATGGGCACGTCTGGTCCAATGCAGCCATTGGCACGGATTATCTGGAGAAGACCTGGCAGCAGTCCTATCGCGGCGGTCAGCGGACGTATGACTTTGAAGGCGTGGTGGCAGAGGGCTATCCGCTGCTGCAGAATATTCCCGACGTGAACGAGCCGGCCAGCGGCTACCTGTGGGGCAATCTGGCCGCGCACGGCAAAACCTATCTGCACTTTGGCGAGTACATTGCTACCAAATTCTGCGACGAGGCGCGCACGGCCAACCCGCAGCAGGGCCCGATGCTGGCCGGCGCAAGCTGTGCGCGCAAGGCAGTTGCTCCCGGCGAGCCGCTGCCCGCGGAGTGGGGTGGCGGCCCGAACAAATGGCCGTGGCCCATTCCGCTGATGGCTTCGAACACCGCTACCAAACCGGAACTCGTTGGGCACTTTGCGAAGGAGGCGCCGGACTTCAACCTCTCCATTCCCGATCAGATTCGTGTGGACATTTTCATGCGGCATCTCGACGGATGGGTTGCAGAGATGAAGAAGGGCAATGACACTATGCCCAACTTTGTGATGCTGCGCCTGGGCAACGACCACACCATGGGCACGCGCCCCGGCGGGCCCACGCCGCAGGCCTCCGTGGCGGACAACGATCTTGCCGTGGGCCGCGCGGTGGAGGCCATTTCGCACTCGCCTTTTTGGGATTCAACGGCTTTCTTCGTTCTGGAGGACGACGCACAGGACGGCGCCGACCATGTGGACGCGCATCGCAGCTACGCGCTGGTCATCAGCAAATACGCACCGCATGGCAAGGGCGGCGCATTCGTTGACAGCCGCTTCTACTCCACCGTCAGCGTGATTCGCACCATGGAGACGCTGCTCGGGCTGCCGCCGATGAACAACAACGACGCATTCAGCTCGTTGCTTGCGCCGCTGTTCACAGGCCCCGGCGATCAGACGCCCTACGTGGCCGATACGATCAACCGCGACAATGGCCTCATCTACACGCCCAACCCCAAACACGCTGCCGGAGCGGCCGAGAGCCTGCACATGGACTTTACACACGCGGACCGCGCCGACGCGCAGAAGTTGAATGTGCTGCTATGGAAGCAGGCCAAAGGAAATGCGCAGGTGCCTGCGATGATCACCGCGCAGAAGCCAGAGCCGCGCCGAAAAGACGACGACGATTGAGGGGCAATTTCCGCATGTTCCGCACTGCGCGCGCTCGTGTATGGTGGTAGCGTTCGCAACATTGCCGGGGAGGCGCGTGTGCATCGACTGGATCGCAGGAATTTTTTGAAGGTAGCTGGGGCTGCATCGGCCAATTTACTTGCGGGTACAAAAATTCACGCGCTCGCGGCGCAAAAGGTCAGCACAAGGCCCGTTGCTGCCAACGACCATCTGCAGATTGCGCTGATTGGTGCGGGCTGGCAGGGGCAGGGCGACACCGCTACCGCGCTGCAGGTGCCGGGCGTCAAGCTGGTGGCCGTGGCCGATTGCTACCAGGGCCGCTTGGACCGTTGCAAAGAAGTGTGGGGCGGCGACCTGATTACCACGCGCGACTACCAGCAGGTGATTCTGCGGCCCGACATTGACGCTGTCATCGTGGCCACACCCGACCACTGGCACAAGCAGATTTCCATTGAGGCCATGGAGGCCGGCAAGGATGTCTACTGCGAAAAGCCGATGATTCATCAACTCTCCGACGGGCCGGAGATGATTCAGACCGCGAAGGCGAGCGGCAAAATTCTGCAGCTTGGCAGCCAGCGCGTCAGCTCTATCCTCTATGCCAAAGCCAAGGAGTTGCTTGCTTCCGGCGCAATTGGCAAACTGAACATGGTGACGGCACGCTGGGATCGCAACTCATCGCTCGGCGCGTGGAATTACACCGTGCCGCTGGACGCCTCGCCCACAACCTGCGACTGGGATCGCTTCCAGGGTTCGGCGCCAAAAGTTGCCTTCAATGCAGAGAAGTTTTTCCAGTGGCGCAAGTGGAAGGCCTATGGCACCGGCGTGGCGGGCGACCTGTTTGTGCATCTGTTCAGCGGCACGCACTTCATCACCGGTTCGCACGGGCCGTTGCGCGGCATGGCCACCGGCGGCCTTCGCTATTGGAAGGATGGCCGCGATGCGGACGACGTGATGCTGGGCCTCTTCGACTACAAGGAAGGCTTTAACCTGAGCCTGCGCGTGAACTTTGTGGACGGCGGCGAAGAGAGCGAGGGTTTGCTCTTCACCGGCTCCGAGGGAACGATGGAAATTGACGGCCGCTCGGTGACGGTGACACGCGTGCCGCGTGAAAAGGAGCCGGGCCTGATGGTGGGCACGTTCACTGAGGAGATGCAGGCGCGGCTGACGCGCAGCTACCACGACAAGTACCCGAAGAAGCATCCGCAGGGACCGCCGCCGCTGGAGGTGGAGAAGTACGTTGCGCCCGACGGCTACAGCGACAGCTACGACCACTTCAACAACTTTTTTGCCGCGGTGCGCTCGCGCGAGGCAGTGGTGGAGGATGCGGTGTTTGGCTATCGGGCGGCCGGTGCGGCGCTGTTATGCAACCTCAGCATCGACCGCGGTACGGCGGTCAAGTGGGATCCGGAAGCGATGAAACTGCTGTAGCGCCACCCACTACACTGGAGACATGAGCAGACGGATCGGCATTCATCTTGGCACGGCGGGCGGCGCGTGGAAGTCCGTGGAGCGCGCCCGCGAAATCGGCGCGAATACATTTCAGTTTTTTTCCAGCAGTCCGCGCATGTGGCGCGCGCCCAGCGTGGACCCCGCGAGCAGCGAAAAGATGCGCGCCCAGCGTGCCGCGCTCGACGTAGGCCCGCTCGTCATTCACACCAGCTATCTGGTGAATGTCTGCAGCCAGAATGAGGAGACGCGGCAGAAGAGCATCGGCGCGTTCCACGGCGAGATTGAGCGCGCGCTGGCCTGGGGCGCCGAGTACCTGGTGCTGCATCCCGGCTCGTGGAAGGGCCTGACACGCGATGAAGGGCTGCGGCTGGCTGCCGAGTCCATCACCACGGCCATCGATGGGCTTCCGTGGCAGGGAACGCCTTTCACCATCCTGATTGAAAACACAGCCGGCGCGGAGTTCTCGCTGGGTGGCAGCTTTGAGCAAGTTGCGGAACTTGTGGAACGGCTGCGCAAAACCGCGCCTGTCGCCGTCTGCCTCGACACCTGCCACACCCACGTCGCGGGCTACGATCTTGTGACCGAGAATGGCTACGAGGAAACGATGAAGCAGATTGCCGCAACCGTCGCGTTTGATTCCGTGCGCGTGTGGCACTGCAACGACGCCAAGGCGGAGCGCGGATCGAAGCTCGACCGCCACGAGCACATTGGGCAGGGAACCATTGGCGTGGAGCCGTTCCGCCGCCTGCTGAACGACAAGCGCTTTGCGCACGCCGCGTTTATCGCGGAGACACCTGTGGACGAGCCCGGCGACGAAGAGCGCAATGTGCGCGTGCTCAAAAGCCTGGTGAAGAAGTAGCGCAGTCTGCTGGGCCGAACCAAAGAGATTGAAGGAGAAGCAGAATGACGGAGCAGTCCGCAATTTTGGCAGCAGAGTTTGATCGCAAGCTAGACCAGCTGGCCGAGGTGGCCATTCACGTGGGTCTCGGGCTCAAGGCCGGCCAGGAGCTGGTGCTGACCGCATCGCTGGAGGCACTGCCACTGGCGCGCCGCATTGTGGAGCAGGCCTATCGCGCTGGCGCAACGCTGGTCACCGTGTTCTACAACGATGAGCAGCTGGCAAAGCTGCGCTACAAGTACGCGCCGGACGCGAGCTTTGACCACGCGGCCACGTGGCTTTATGAAGGGATGGGTGCGGCCTACAAAAGCGGCGCCGCGCGCCTGGCGATTACGGGCGATAATCCGCAACTGTTGGCCAACGAGGATCCCGACAAGGTGGGCCGCGCCAATCGCGCTCTCTCCAAGGCCTATCGCCCCGCGCTTGAGCTCATCACGCGGCACGAAATCAACTGGACCATTGTGGCCGCTGCCAATCCGGCCTGGGCGGCCGTCATGTTCCCCAACGACGCGCCCAAAGTGGCGCTCGCCAAGCTGTGGGAGGCCATTTTTGCCACCACACGCATCATGGGCGACGATCCTGTCTCCGCGTGGAAGCAGCATGACGCTGGTCTGCAGCAGCGCGCGGCATTTCTGAACGAGAAGCGCTATGCGGCGTTGCAGTATCGTGGGCCGGGCACCGATTTCAAACTCGGCCTGGCCGACGACCACCTGTGGATGGGTGGCGGCACTACCGCGGGCAATGGTCAATACTGCATTCCCAACATGCCCACCGAAGAGGTTTTTACCACGCCGCACAAGGACCGCGCCGACGGCGTGGTCACCGCTACCAAGCCGCTCTCGCTTTACGGCACCATGATCGAGAACATCCAGGTGCGCTTTGAGAAGGGCCGCATTGTGGAGGCGCGCGCCACGAAGGGGCAGGAAGTATTGCAAAAGCTGATTGACACCGACGAAGGCGCGCGGCAGCTCGGCGAAGTGGCGCTGGTGCCGCACTCCTCGCCCATCGCGCAGAGCGGGCTCATCTTCTTCAACACGCTGTTTGACGAGAATGCGGCTTCGCACATTGCTCTGGGCCAGGCGTACAGCTCGTGCGTGCGCGACGGCGACAAGCTGAGCAAGGAAGAACTGGCCGCCAAGGGCGCCAACGACAGTCTGATTCACGTTGACTGGATGATTGGCTCCGGCGCGCTGGACATTGACGGCATTACCGCCGCCGGCGCGTCCGAGCCGCTGATGCGGCAGGGGGAATGGGTCAGTTAGCTATCGTACGGGCCGCCAAGCCTTTCCGGTTACACTTGAAAGGTTATGACGGAAGATAAAGAGCTTCGCTACGACCCGTCGGAAATCGAGCCCCGCTGGCAGCAGCGCTGGGCCTCCAACCCCGCGCTTTATGCGGCCGAGCCCGCTACCTGCGGCAAGCCCAAGTACTACGTGCTGGAGATGCTGCCCTACCCCAGCGGCCAACTGCACATGGGACACGTGCGCAACTACTCCATTGGCGACGCGCTGGCGCGCCACATGTGGATGCGCGGCTACAACGTGATGCACCCTATGGGCTGGGACGCCTTCGGCTTGCCCGCGGAGAACGCCGCGCTCAAAAACAATACGCCGCCGCGTGAGTGGACTCTCTCCAACATCGCCGCCATGAAGCGCCAGTTCGGGCGTCTGGGCATGGCCTTTGACTGGGACAACGAAGTGACCACCTGCCTGCCCGACTACTACCGCTGGAACCAGTGGTTCTTTCTGCGCATGTACGAGAAGGGCCTGGCATACCGCAAAAAGAGCAAGGTGAACTGGTGCCCGCAGTGTGCCACCGTGCTGGCCAATGAGCAGGTAATCGATGGCCGCTGCTGGCGGCACGAGGATACGCTGGTCGAGCAGCGCGACTTGGTGCAGTGGTTCCTGCGCATCACCGCCTATGCCGACGAGCTGCTCAAGGGCCTCGACACGCTGGACGGTTGGCCGGAAAAAGTGCGCACCATGCAGCGCAACTGGATTGGCCGCAGCGAAGGCACTGAAGTTGATTTCACCGCGGAGGGCACGGGCGAAAAGATTCGCGTCTTCACCACGCGCGTGGACACCATTTTTGGCGCCACCAGCGTGCAGCTTGCGCCGGAGCACGCCCTGGTGGCGACTTTCACCGCCAGTGACGCCGCGCTCAAAGCCAGGGTTGATGAGCTGATTGAAGAGCAGAAGAAGGCGCGCGAGGCCGGCGATATTGGCGGCATTGAAAAGCACGGCGTGCCCACGGGCCGCTTCGCCATCAATCCTTACAACGGCGAAAAGGTGCCCATCTGGGTGGCCAACTACATCCTGGCCGACTACGGCACGGGCGCGATTATGAGCGTGCCTGCCCACGACGAACGCGACTTCGAGTTCGCCACCAAGTACGGCATCGACATCCGCCGCGTGATTGCGCCTGCCGACTCCTCCGCTGAAGAGCCTGCACTGCCGTTCTGCAGTGAAGACGGCGTGCTTATCCACTCCGGCGAGTACAGCGGACTGAGCTGCGATGCCGCACAGAAGAAGCTGCAAGAGGTTGCCGCGACTGGGGCGTTTGGCGAGCCGAAGGTGACCTTCCGCATCAAGGATTGGGGTGTGAGCCGCCAGCGTTACTGGGGCACGCCGATTCCCATGATTCACTGCGAAAAGGACGGCATCGTTCCCGTCCCCGAAGAACAGTTGCCCGTCCTGTTGCCCGACAATATTGCGATTACGCAGCAGGGCGGCTCGCCGCTGGGCCGCGTGCCGGAGTTTGTGAACGTGACCTGCCCCAAGTGTGGCGGGCCGGCGCGGCGCGAGACCGATACCATGGACACCTTCGTCGATTCGAGCTGGTACTTCTACCGCTACATCGACGCGCACAATGCCGCGGCGCCCTTCAGCACGGAGAAGGCTGCCTACTGGTTCCCCATTGACCAGTACATCGGCGGCGTGGAACACGCGATTCTGCATTTGATCTACTCGCGCTTCTGGACGCGCGTGATGCGCGACCTGGGCATGATTGCCAACAGCGAGCCGGCCGAGCGCTTGTTTACCCAGGGCATGGTCATCAAGGATGGCTCGAAGATGTCGAAGTCGCGCGGCAATGTTGTCTCGCCCGACGACATGGTGGGCCGCTACGGCGCCGACGCCACGCGCATGTACGCGCTGTTTGCCGCGCCGCCCGACCGCGATCTCGATTGGCAGGAGGACGGCGTTGCCGGCATCAGCCGCTTCCTGGGCCGCGTGTGGCGCCTTGTGACCAAGCATGCGCCCGCCGCGCGTGCGGGCCGCGGCCTGAAAGCCGATGCGCCTCAGGGACTCACGCTCAAGCTGTTGCGTAAGATGCATCAGACCACGGCAAAAATCACGCAGGACTTCGAAGGCCGATGGCACTTCAACACCTGCGTTGCGGCCATCATGATGCTGGTGAACGATCTGCAGGCCGCCGATGCGGAGCTGGCAGCAGGTGAAGTGCCTGCGCCCGCGATGCACGAGCTGCTGCGCACGCTGGTGCTGCTGCTTGCGCCCTTCGCGCCGTTTCTTTCCGCCGAGCTGTGGGCCGAGCTGGGCGAGGAAAGTTCCGTGCTGCGCGCGCCCTGGCCGGCCAGCGATCCGGAACTTGCCAAGGAAGACGAAATTGAAGTGCCGGTGCAGATTAACGGCAAGCTGGTCTCTGTGGTGCGCGTGGCCGCCGATGCCGACAGCGCCGCGATGCAGCAGGCCGCATTGGCCGAGGAAAAAGTACAGTTGCGCACCGCGGGCAAAAACGTTGTGAAGGTGATTGTGGTGCCGGGCAAGCTGGTGAATCTGGTGGTGAAGTGAGCCCAGCCACGCCGCAGGTGCGCGGCACGCAGACGCTGGTCGATCAAATGGGCTGGGTCTTTCGCAGGCCCATGCTCATCGCACTTGAGTTGCTGTGGCGGTGGGTTTTCGCGCTGCCCATACTGGCTCTGTGTCTTCGCGCGTGGCGCGCCATCCTCACCGCCGTGCCGCCGGAGAGCGCTGGCGTGCACAACCTCGACACGCAGAATCCCTGGGTTGCCGCCACGCAAATCAGCGGCATCGTGGAGCACTACGTGCCGCCCGTGCAGACAGCGCTACACTGGCTGCTGCCGCTCGCAGCAGTTGCATGGATCGTGGCATCGGGCCTTGGCCGCGCGCTGGTGCTGTGCCGCATGGAGCGCGGGATTCGCTACCGTCCCTTCGGCCTCATGGCGCTGCAGGCCGCGTGGCTTGCGGTCTTTGCCGCGGTCATGGCTGTCACGTTTCGCGCGTTGCATTGGGCGGTAGTGGCACATATGGGCCACCCGGGCGAGCCCGACCTGGTCGGCCTTGCCATGTGGACGATTTTTCTTTCGCTTGGTTTCTTCACGCTTTGGGCAGTGGTCAGTTTTCCCGTTGCGGTTGCGCCCATTCTCGTGGTCACGGAAAATCGTTCAGCGCTCAGCGCGCTCGCCGCGAGCTTCCGCCTGGGTCGTACCTTCAGCGGGAAGCTGATGGAGATTAATCTTGTGATGGGCATCGTGAAGCTGGCGCTGCTGGTGCTCACCATGGTGTTTTCAGCTGCGCCGTTGCCCTTCAGCGATCAGCTCGGCCCCGAAGCCTTGCGCACGGTCTCTCTGGGCGCCTGTGCCTTCTACATCGTCGCCAGCGACTATTTTCAGGTGGTGCGGCTCAAGGCGTTTCTTGAATTTCGCCGAACGTTCCGCGCCTAGATAAGCCTTATGCCGGTGCGCCTGGAACCGCAAACCACTTCTCGTCGGCCAGCACAACGGACGTTTCCACCTGTCGCTCCGGGATAGACCAGTAGATGCGCAGCAGGCGTTCCTTCTCGGCCAACTCCACCTGCTTGAATCCGTGCTTGAGATAAAAGCGGATGGCCCACGTTGCATCGACCCACGTGCCGATGAGCATGGGCCGCACAGCCATGGCGTGCAGATGTGCCAGTAATTGCGCGCCGTAGCCGCGACCCTGCGCGGCCGTGCGCGTGTAGGCGTGGCGGATAAGGAAAACGTCGCGCACCGGCTGAATGCCCATCACGGCATCGACGATGCCGCCGTTTTCAACGCACCAGAACTCGACGCCGGCGGCAATCTCTTTGCTCAGCTCCTCGCGAGTCATGTACGGATCATGCCATCGGTCGGCAGGGATGATGCCCTTGTACGCATGCGCGGCGTCATTCACGATCTGCCAGATCGCTTCGAAGTCGGCTTCGGTCGTGCGTCGAATCATGCGGGCTGCGCTTCTTGCGCGGATAGGACTAAAACAGTTTCAGGCGGATCACGAAGTACTTCTTCGGATTCTCGCGCATGCCCTTCAGCAGCAGCTGCGCCTGGTCCATGGTGCCGTCCACGTGGTCGTAGAGCGAGCGGTTCTGCATCAGCTGGCCGATGGTGCCCTTGCCTTCGTCGATGCCACTGAGAATGTTGTCGAGCCGCGTGACAGTGTCGTCCAACTTTTTGGCAAACGCCGGATCCTTGGCCAGCTTGCCCAGCGAGCCCTTGCCCTGATTGATTTCGCCGATAAGCTGGTTGGCATTGGCCATGGTCGAGTTCAGGTTGTTATAGAACGCGTCGTCGTGGATGAACTTGCCCGCGCTGCCCTTGCCCTCGTCGAGCGCCGTGGCCACGTTGTCGATGTGCGCAATGGCGGAGTTGGCGTGGTTGTAGAGCGAATCGTCATTGACCAGCTTGCCCAGCGAGCCTTTGCCCTGGCCGATAGCGGCCGTAATCTGATCCAGATTGTCGGCGATGCGCGAGAGCTTGGAGTAAAAGGCCGGGTCATTAATGAGCGAGCCGATGGTGCCCTTCTTCGAATTCAGCGAGTCAACCAGCACGGAAATCTTTTGGGTGAGCGTGCTGATGTTTTCAATTCCGCTTTCGCTGGTGCGAATCACATCCTGAATGCTGGGCGAGCCGGTGGCGCGCAGTTCCGCGTTTTCCGCGGGCTTGGGGCCGCTGGCATGTGCCGACGAAATGTCGACGAAGCTGTCGCCGAGCACGCCGGCTTGAGCAATCGACGTGGTGGAATCCGCATGCAAAAAGTCCGCGTAGTCGCCGCCCACGCGCATGGTCACTTCCACCGGAGTGGGGTTGCGCTCAGGCACCACGCGGATCTTTATCACATTGCCAATGGTCACACCTTCCAGCGTGACCGGCGCACCATTCTTCAGCCCCGAGGCGTTCTCAAAGTACGAGCGCAGCAGCAGTTTGCGCGAAAACAGGCCGCCGGAGCTGCCGGACATCAAAAAAATCAGCAGCACAAGCACAGCCATGGCCGCCAGTACAAGCGAACCCACTTTCAGCTGCGACCACTGGATTTCCTTGCGGCTAGGCATGGCGATTCCTCGTGCTTATTGGATGCAACTCGATAGGCTACCGACGCCTAGAGAATAGCAGATTGCGCCCGGCTCTCCGCGTGGTTCTTGGCCCGGAAGTCACTGTACGGATTCAGTCTTCGAGGATGACGTTGGCCATGGCCAGCTCATCGGTGTGCGTCAGCGACAAGGCGGCGCGCGCCATGCCAAGCCGCGAGGCGAACTCCCGGGCCCGCCCGTGAAAACGAATCGACGGCCGGCCGCTGGGTGCGCGCACCACTTCAATCTCCAGCCAACTGACGCCGTGACTGATGCCTGTGCCCAGCGCCTTGGCGCCGGCTTCCTTCGCAGCAAAGCGCGCGGCCAGGCTCTCCGCGCTGTTGCGCTTGCGCAGACAGTACGCCTGCTCGCCCGCAGTGTAGATGCGATCAAGAAAGCGCTGCCCATAGCGCTGGTGCGAGCTGCGAATGCGCGCAATTTCAACCAGGTCGATTCCGGTGCCGACAATCATTGCACTTATCAAATCACATCGCACTTCAATGAGAAAGCGCGCCGCGCGTTGTCTCGAAGCGAATCAGCCTGTTGTGCCTGTTGCGCCACACGGTCTGCATACCGATAAACAGAGTGTGAACGACTTGGCACAGCTCAGGGGAGTGGAGACGGAAGCGCCCGGCACATGGTCGGTCCAGATGCGCGCCATCTCCATGGCAGAGCCCGAGGGATTGGTGCAAACGCTTACGGGCGCCATTCTCGGCTGCGGCGGCTGGATTTTGAGTCGCGGCGCCAATGACACGGGCCTGGTGAATCTGTTGTTCGAGTTCGAGCGCCAGATCTGCATCGACATTTACAGCATGCTGGTGGCCACAGGCATCGAGCTGAGCCAGAGCAGCCACATCCGCTTTACCGAGCTGTGCCGCTGCACTCGCTTCAATCAAGCGGAGTGCGTGGGCCAGGTGGCCTGCATCGATCTTGAAATTCAGACCTTCTCCGGCGATCACACGCACGAAGATGCGCTAGCGCGCGCTGCCTAGCCGGCTTCCACCAGGCCGTAGCGCCGCTGCCATGCCTCTTTCAGCCGGGTCCGCACCTGCGCACGCTCGGCCGCCGTGGCCTCGTGTTTTTCCGGCGGCGTGGCGATAAACTGCGCCGCCTCCTGCCGCGCCAGTTCGAGCAGCTTGCGGTCGCGCACCAGGTTGGCGATGCGGAAGTCCGGCAGCCCGGCCTGCCGCGTGCCGAAAACCTCGCCGGGGCCGCGCATGGCGAGATCCAATTCGGCTAATTCGAATCCGTCCTGCGTGCGCACCATCGCTTCCAGTCTCTCTTCCGCCGTGGGAGAGACTTTGCCGCCGGTGACCAGAATGCAATAGCTCTTCGCCGCACCACGGCCCACGCGGCCGCGCAACTGGTGCAGCTGCGCCAGCCCGAACCGCTCGGCGTGCTCGACGACCATGACGCTCGCATTCGGCACATCCACGCCCACTTCAATCACCGTGGTAGAAACCAGCACGTCGATTTCTCCGCGCTGGAAGCGGCGCATTGTCACCTCTTTTTCGTCGGCATCCATGCGGCCGTGCAGCAGGCCCACACGCAGCCCGGCCAGCGGCCCCGCGCGCAGTTCGCGATGCATCTCGACGGCGCTTTTCAACGCGGCCTTTGCGCGCGGCGCAGGCGGCTCAAACAGCGCGCCCGCAGCCTTGCGCCGCCCCTTGGGCGCATCCGCCGGCGCGGCCTCCGGCTCGTCGACCGGGAAGTCCAGCTCCGGCTGATCATCCTTCGCGCCCTCAATCACCGGGTACACGATGTACGCCTGACGGCCCAGCGCTACCTGCTTGCGCACAAACTCCCAAACCTCGCCATCTTTTTCACCGGGCACGCGGCGGGTTTCAATCGGCGTGCGTCCCGGTGGCAGCTCGTCGATGATGCTCACGTCCAGATCGCCGTAGAGCGAGAGCGCCAGCGTGCGCGGAATCGGCGTCGCCGTCATCACCAGCACGTCGGGCTCGGCCTGGTTGGGCTTCTTCATCAGCTTGAAGCGCTGCAGTACGCCGAAGCGATGCTGCTCGTCGACCACGATCAGACCCAGGCGGTCGAACTCAACTTTTTCCTCGATGAGCGCGTGCGTGCCGATGACCAGTTGCGCCTCGCCGCGATTGATTTGTCCGCGCACCTGGCGTTTGCGGTCGTCATCCAGCGAGCCGGTCAGCAGAGCCACGCGATAGCGGCGCGAGGAGCGCTCCAGCAACTTGCGCGCAGCCAGATAGTGCTGCGTGGCCAGAATTTCCGTGGGCGCCATAAGCGCCGCCTGATAGCCATTCTCCATGGCGACAATCATGGCTTGCAGGGCAACGATAGTTTTACCGGAACCCACATCGCCCTGCAGCAGCCGGCGCATCGGGTGCGGCTGGCGCATGTCGCCCACAATCTCGCCCAGTGTGTTTTTCTGCGCCTTGGTGGGGTGGAAGGGGAGCACCTCGCGAATGGCTTCGCGCACCTTGTCGCTGGTGGCAAAGGCAATGCCTTCGCGCTCACGCATTTTTTTGCGCTTCAGCTCCAGGCCCAATTCCAGATAAAACAGCTCCTCGAAAATCAGCCGCTGATGCGCGGGCGTTCCGGCGCTTTGCAGCGCCGGCATGGGCGTGCCCTCGCGCGGATAGTGCACCTGATGCAACGCCTCTTCGCGGCTGGGATATCCAAGCCGCGAGAGCATCGATTCTGGCAGACACTCGGGCACCGTGCCTTGCAGGCTTTCCAGCAGATGGAAAATAACCTTGCGCTGCCAGCGCGAGGCCAGCATCGACCCGCCCAGCGACTCATACACCGGCGTGATGCGGCCGACTTCCAGCAGCCGTGTTTCGGCATCGTCGGAAGAGTCCGGCAGCAGCTCGTACTGCGGCTGAATCATCTTCAGATTGCTGGTCGAGCGCGAGGGCTCCACCTTGCCGTAGAGCGCGATGGTTTGGCCGGCGTGGAATTTGCCTTCAAGATACGAGCCGTGAAACCAGAGGCACTTGAGCGCGAGCCGTGTCCCCTGCCCCACCGTCAGCTCGAAGATGGGCATCTTCCGTGTACGCAGCAAAATGGAGCCACGCACCTCGCCGATGACGCTGGCGGTTTCGCCGGGCTGCAACTCGTCCAGGCTGCGCGGGTGCTGGCGGTCCTCGTAGCGGAAGGGAAGGTGATAGAGCAGGTCCTCGGCGGTCAGGATGGCTTTGGCTTCGAGCATCTGCGCAATGCGCGGGCCAACGCCGCGAAGAAACCGCGTTGAGGTGTCGAGCTGAATTGTTGTTTCTGAGCCGCGCACACTCCGGATGCTAACGCATCCGGGTGCGGCGATGGGGACCGGCGCCTAGTTGCCCATCATGCCCTGACGGGCGGAGCGAACTTCGGCGGCAAGAACCTGGAGTACCTGCACGGCCATGGACGGCTGGCTCAGCATCATCTGGGAGAATGTGGCCGCGGGGACGAAGCTGACCTGCGCGCCTTTGTGCGCCGTTGCCGCAAGCGAGTACGGTGTGTTGCCAACCACCGCGGGCAGCCCCAGAATCGAGCTTGGATGCGCCGCGAAACGGAAGACGTCCCCACCCAGTGCGGACTTCATGGAAAGCGTGACATTGCCGGAAAGGACAATGTAGATTCCGATCGGGGATTCGTCCTGTTCAAAGAGGATGCGATCTTCACCACACTGCACAGAGGTGGCGATTTTTTCAAGTTCCGCGATCAATTCGCGATTGGCAACAAACGCTGTTGGGGATAACTGCATGGCGATACTCCGACTTGTGACAGGCTGAAAATTCAGCGAAATACCAACAATTCTGCCCGAATAGGGCAGTGGTATCCATGGTTGCATCCCCGAAATGCGCAAAAATGTGACACGCGTCACACTTTCTTGGTCATCGGCAGGGCAGTCAAGCCGGACCTACGCGGAAAGCACGATCCGGCAGCCGCTTGCAGCAGCTGGCCGGAGCGAAAAGAACAGGGTCATTTTTGAACGGGCGCCGCAGGGGGTGCCGCATTGCGGGCATAGAGAACGAAAGTCTCCGATCCGGAGCCTTCGCGGCCCACCACGTGCCATCCGCCGGTGTGGGTCAGCAGGTAGGAGAGCGGCATGTTCTCCATCACCAGCACGTGGTCGATGCGGTATTTGTCCAGAATCGCGAGCGAGTCGGTGCCGTACATCGCGGGCAGATAGTCCTGCAGGATGCCGTGGTGTTCAAAGGTGTCAAAGCGCGAGTCAATGAAATTGGGCTTACCCATGTAGGTCATCATGCCGCCCAGGTCGTCCCAGTTCCAGGTGCGCCATTGCGGCTCAATGGAGGCCAGCAGACTGGGCGGGAACCATGTGTCGAGGCCCTTCTTCAGCACTTTTTCCGAGGGGAACATCAGCACCATGCCAACGACGGCTGCGGCAGCGAGCAGAAAGTTCATGCCCGGGATGGTCTTTTCGTCGGCGTCGGAAATCTCCGCCCGTTTGATGGCTTCGGCCAGCATGGGCGTCACAATCACCGCGGCCAAATAGGCGAAGCGGTGGTGATCGAAGGCCGCGAAAAACGCGAAGAGCAGGAAGCCCATCTCCCAGGCCTTCCAGGTGCGGCTCTTCAGGCAGCTGGTGACCACAAAGATGACGACGGCGGCCAGCACCGCGCCGCCTTCCAGCGTGCCAAAGGTCAGCGGCTTCCACTCCGAGACGGCGCCGGTGTTGGTGCCCTGGTTCAGCATCATGTCGAAGGGATTCCACAGAAGACGCCAACCGTACGGATTGACGAAGAGTGCGGCCACGCAGGCCGCGAAGACCGTGAAAAGTTTGTTGCGCAGCGGAGTGGCGAATTTTTCCTGCTGAATGGAGCCCATGTTCCAGCGGATGAGCCCGCAGGCGATGTAGAGCCCGAAGAGCGCCAGACCAATCACCCAGCTACCATGCATGTTGATCCAGACGCAGAACAACGGAGGCAGTAGCCAAAGCAGCCGGCGGTCACCGCGCTCCAGCTGTTCAAGAATCAGTAGCTCAAGGCCCATGGCGAGATAGGCAATCTGGATGGTGCGCGGGCCGCAGTTGACGGTCATCATCACCAGGGCGATGCCCGCAGCGTACAGCGAAGAGCCGCCCTGGCCAGTGAGCTTGACGCTGCGCCAGTAAACAAACAGCGCATTGGCCGCCACCAGCAGCCACGAGACCAGATAGATGCCCTGCAGTCCGAGCCCCGCGTACGCAAAGTAGAACGGAAACTCCGCCAGCCACTCCGGGTTGATCCACTGCGCGCCGGCCACGGTGAACGAATACGGCTCGGTCCAGATGAAGTGATGCGTGGTCCACAGAATGCGTGCGTCCGCCATGTGCCACCACACGTCGGGGTCAATCACAATGGCGCGTGTCATATTCAGGAACGGGGAGATCAGCAGAGGCAAAAGAGTGAGCAGAGCCGCGTTCATCAGATGGCGGGAGCGGACCCGCAGGCGAATGGTGGACTCCGCCACGGGCTGCGCCTCTTTCGGTTCTGTGGCTTCGGGCATGCCTCTACACTAGCGGCGCGCACGCGCCGTGGGTAGCGGATTTGCGGGGGAGAGAAATCTTTCAGTAACCCGTGCCTCAGGCCAGAAACATGCAGTCGCCGTAGCTGAAAAAGCGATAGCGCGCAGCCACCGCATGGCCGTAGGCGGCCAGCACGTTCTCACGCCCGGCAAAGGCGCTTACCAGCATCAGCAGGCTCGATTGGGGCAAATGGAAATTTGTAAGCAACCCGCCGACAAGGGCAAAGCGGTGGCCGGGCGAAAGAAAAATCCGTGTCTCGCCGGTGTGCGGCGCCAGCGGCGCATTGCCGGCTTCGCGTGCACAGTGCTCCAGCGTGCGCACCACGGTGGTGCCTACAGCCACGATGCGGCGGCCTTCGGCGCGGGCGCGATTCAGCGCATCGGCCGTCGCTGTGGGCAGCGTGTAGCGCTCGCGATGCAGTTGCACCTCGTCGACGCGTTCCACGCGCAGCGGCGCAAAGGTGCCCAGGCCCACATGCAGCGTTACGCGCGCAATCTCCACGCCGCGCGCGGCGATTGCGTCGAGAACCGGCTGGGTGAAGTGCAGCCCTGCGGTGGGCGCGGCCACGGAGCCCGGCTCACGGGCAAAGACGGTCTGGTAGCGGCTGCGGTCTTCGGATTGGTCATCGCGATGAATGTAGGGTGGCAGCGGCATGTGGCCAATGCGCTCCAGCGCCGCGACAAAATCCCCGACCGGCGCAAAGCGCAGCAGCCGCTCGCCGAACTCGCCGCGCTCCAGCACTTCGGCTTCGAGAACGGCTTCTCCGGCGGCATCGGGAAAGACCAACAGCTCGCCCACGCCTACCTTGCGGCCTGGCCGCACCAGAGCGCGCCACTGATCCGCGCCTGCCGGTTCAGTCAGCAGCACTTCGATAAGGCCGGTCGGCACCTGCCGCTCGCGCACCACCGTGCGCCGTGCGTAGAGCCGCGCGGGCAGCACGCGGCTGTCATTCAGCACCAGCAGGTCGCCGGGGTTCAGCAGGGCGGGGAATTGCTCAAAGCTCGAGTCGGTCAACGCACCGGTGTTGCGGTCCACCACTAACATGCGGCTGGCGCCGCGCACTTCCGGCGGCTGCTGGGCAATCAGTTCCTCGGGCAGCTCAAAATCGAAATCCGCCACGCGCAGACCGCTCATGCCGGCGTCTTTCCCAGATGCTTGTAGGCACGGTGCCGCGCGCGCTCCATGGCGTTATTCAACTGCACACGCAGCGGCTCAAACTGCTCCTCGGTGGCGTCGGCGGGCACATGCGTCCACTGCGCCCAACTGACGCAGATGCGCGTAAAGGGCTTCGGAACCAGAAAGTGGTCCCACGAGCGCATCGTCCACGCCTTCTCCGGCTCCAGGTGGAAGCAGCCGATGGGCGCGCCGGTCATCTGCGCCAGTTTGATGGGCCCCATCTTGGTTTGGTAGATGGGCCCACGGGGTCCGTCGGCGGTAAAAATCGCCGTGCGGCCGCTTTCAATCACCCGCGAAAGTCCCACCAGCCCCTCGCGCCCGCCGCGCGAACTCGAGCCGCGCACCGCATCGAAGCTGAACATGCGCAGGATGCGCGTAATCAGCTCGCCATCGAAGCTGCGGCTGATAAGAATAACGGCCAGCGCGTGGCGGAAGTACATGGTGCAGGGCAGCACGCACTGGTGCCAGAAGCAGTAAATCTCTGGCCCGGGCCGCTGGCCAAAGAGCACGGGATCGACGTCCTCTTCGGCGATGACCTCGTAGCGCCAGGTGCGGCCCACCACGGAGAGCAGCGCCCACACCACGCGCGGCACAATGGCCAGCACGATGCGCTGGCCCAGTGTGAATTCTGTCTTGGATTTCTTGCCCACTGATGGAGATTCTAGCGGCTGGACCGCGCAGCGCCTATGTGTGCTTGTTGTAGGGCGGGGGGCCGGTCATCAACAGCGCGCTTTTTGACTCGCCGTGAATATAGCGGCAGCACCAGACAGTCTCATGCTCCTGGGCAGTCTCCGACTCGATCATCTGGCGATAGGTGACGCGACCGTAGAGGAATATCTTCTCCTCCCACAGCTCGATGCGCTCCAGCTCTTCCTTGGTTTTGCAAATCGACGTGACCTCGTCGCGCGAGAAGGGGCGGATGCCGACCGATTCGCCGGGCAGCAGAATTACCGGCTCGGGTAGGCTGTTGGCGTCCTCTTTCTGGAACTGCGGCGTTGCGGGCAGCAGCGTTTCGTCGGCGGCAATGGCCACCTGGTCGATAGTGACTGTGAGCTTGGCGGGAGTGTGGCCGCGGTTGGTGGCCAGCACCTTGAAGGCATTTTCCATGGTCAAAAACGGCTCAACCGTGACCACAATCCATGGCCGCTCGGCGTCCACCACGGCCTGGGTGCGCATCAATGCAGCGGTGGCGCTATCCAGTGCGGCCTTCGCGGTGGCCGCCGCGGCAGCTGATTGCCGCTCAATGCTCCTCAGGGCGCGCAGGCCGATCATGATGGCGATATAGCCGAGGATGGCGAGGACGACGTAGGCGCCCCACAGCACGCGGTCGTGCCAGCTCCACACCACCGGCGGCGGAGGCGGCGTGGTCACAATCAGCTGGTGGGCATTGGCGGCATCGCCCTCGGGCTGAGACTGGTCAGTGGATGCGGCAGGGATGTTTGGATCCGGCGTAGCGGCAGCAGGATGCGTTGCCGGGGCCGGAGTGCTGGCGGTGCTACGCGCCGGCGTTTGCGCCTGTGCTGGTTTGGTTGCCGCGGGCGAACTGGGCGCAGGCTGCTGAGCCATGGCCGGTAAGGGACCAAGGCAGCATGCAAGCGCAGCTATCAAAAAGGCTGAATGCCTCGGCATGTCAAAAAGCATACACCAGGCTTTCTGGAAGGGCGTGATACCGAAGGTCACAGGAACGCATTGAGTTACGGCTGCCGGCTACAGCTGATTGACCGAGCCCATCTCGTCCTGCTCGTCCGGGCGGATGAGCCGGTGCAGATAGGCGCGCGAAATGCCCAGGCTACGCGCGGCCAGCGTCTTGTTGCCGTTGTGCTCGCGCACCGCGTCCAGCGCCAGGCGCACCTTGTAGTCGCGCAGTTGGCGCTCGAAGGTGCTGTCAGGGCTGTACTCGCCGATGTCGATTACCTTGTCGGTGTTGACCGCGATAGGCAGCTCCTTGGCGGTGAGCGTTGCGCCGGAGGCCATCACAATGGCGCGCTGAATTATGTTTTCCAGCTCGCGCACATTACCCGGCCACGGATAGGAGCGCAGCACGGCCATCGCCTCCGGCTCGATATGGTCCATCGGCTTGCCGAAGAGCGTGGAGTAGTGGCGCAGAAAGTGTGTAGCCAGCTGCGGAATGTCTTCGGCGCGCTCGGTCAGCGTGGGTGAGGCAATCCGGATGACGTTGATGCGGAAGTAAAGATCCTGGCGGAATTTGCCTTCATCGACCAGCTTGGCCAGGTCTTGATGGGTGGCGAAGATTAGCCGGGCACGCAGCGGGATGAGCCGGTTGCTGCCCAGCCGGTTGAATTCCATCTCCTGCAGAACGCGCAGTAGCTTCACCTGGGTCAGCGGGCTCAGGTCGCCGATTTCGTCAAGGAACAGCGTGCCGTCCTGGGCCTGCTCAAAGTAGCCCTCGCGCATGCCGGTGGTGCCGGTAAAGGCGCCCTTCTCGTGGCCAAAAAGCTCGGCCTCAATCAGCGTCTCTGGAATGGCGCTGCAGGAGACGGCGACGAAGGGCTTGTCGGCGCGCGAGCCGAGATTGTGGATGGCGCGGGCGATCAGTTCCTTGCCCGAGCCGCTGGCGCCGGTAATCAGCACCGATGCGTTGATGTTCGTCACCCGGCTGACCATTGAATAGATGGTCTGCATCGCGGCGCTGGAGCCAAGCAGACTGTCGCACTGGTCGTTGGCCGAGACAATTTCGCGTTTGGGCTCGATTTCGACGTCCGCTTTCCAGGACGCCGCTGCCTCGCCGAGCATGGTCTTCAGCTCACGGATGGAGGGCGGCCGGCGGGTGGCCCCGAAGGCTCCGCCCCGGACCAACTCGTCGGCGGTCGCGCGCGAGGCCGGGTCGGCCATCACGACAACCGGTGTGCCCAGACTGAACAGTTTTTCGGCGCCGCCATCGTTCAGAATCATCGGCTCCCAGGCAGCCTGCAGGTCCAGCAACAGAACATCGTAGTCCGACGCGCTGATCCGCGGGTCGATGCCCTGGGCAATCGGCTCACGGAAGATGCGGAACTCGCGGCCCATGGCCGTAGTCAGCAGCACCTGCATCGATTTGTCTTCAGTCAGTAAGCCAACTCGAATCATGTCACCAGTCTGTGGTGCAACTGCCGGGGCCCGTTCCACAAAGTGCCTTTGCTCTTCCCTGGGAGCCGCGGAAACTCGCTTTGCGGACGCTTTCTCCCGGGGCAACTTCGATTTCTACTATGGATTGTCATTCTAGCTGGGACAATGCACCGGAAGTATCAGAAATTGAATCGCAGTGCCGCTAATGGTAATTAGACAGAATTCTCATTTTGGCTTCGGGCACGCTTCAAGGCACAATCAAGGCCGCTTTTCCTGCAACTCCCACAACCTGGGGAAGATATACCCATCAGTTGTATTTACCGATTCGATTCATGCTGCGATTCTGGTGCACAGAGCTGGGAAACTGGAGTCAGACGGTCCTGCTTCAGCCTGCGACATGCCGCCGGCTGGGCTATTCTCCGTAGGCAGTGCTAACAAGTTGAAGGAGCCGGTCGGGGCTCCGGT
>DASVLI010000265.1:0-13022 GCA_036384955.1 Occallatibacter sp. | reverse complement strand
CGCGCCGAGCTGCGCCCCAGGCCCACGCCCAGCGCGTGCGACCACGCATCCACGGCCCATGTCGCCACATCCGGCGCCAGGCCGCGATTTTCTTCCAGCCGCTGCACCAGCCGCGCCCGCATCGCCTCCGGCGTCATCGCCGTTTGCCACGAGGACTTCAGCTCCAGCGGAATCCGCTCGTCCAGCGCGCCCATCAGCGCCGAAATCTCCTTGCGATACGCGCCGCAGTGGTCCTTCAGCAGGCCTTCGCAGCGGCCCGGATCCTGCAGCAGCGTGTCACCGTGCTTCTCAATCAGCTCTTTCAGCTTTTCGCGCGGAACATTTCCAATCAGACTGCTCATCGTGCTTCTCCTCGTTGTGCAGGCCCGAATCGTGATTCGGGAGATCCTGCGGATGCGGTTCATGCCTTCGTGCAATCGGGAATGACGGCAGAACTACGCGAATATTCCCACCCTTTGTTTCCGTGGCCTCAAATTACTTCTCCATCGGTCGCACCAAAATCGATCTTTGTTCCAAGCGCCAGCTTGATGGTCTGTCCCGGTCCAATCGATCGCCGCGCACCGCTTGCGGTCACCGTCTCCCAGGTGCCTGTGGAGAGATTGGTGAGTCCGAGCAGGCCAGGATCGCTGGGGTGCCGCGTCACTTCGGCGACGGGTCCGCCGCTGGATTGCGGATTCAGCCCGGGTACCTGATGATCGAGCAGGCGCAGGCCAACCACGATGACCAGAGTCCGGGTTCCCACGCGCAGGCGGTTGCTGGCAATGCCCGGTTCTTCAGCAAGTGCCGCGACCTTTGGCGCGGGTGGCTGCGGAATCAGCGGCACAGGCGCAGCCGGCATAACCGGAACCATGCGCTCAACGACCGGCGCCGCGGCAGCAGGAGGCACGGTTTGCGACGCGCCAAAAATCACGCTTGGCTGCAGGATGGCGCGGTTTGGCGAAATCTCGCGCGCCTTCAAAACGGCGGCGGCCAGCACGGCGTAGGAAAGCAGCGCGCACAGCGCCAGCAGCGGCGCGGTGTTCATGCCCGCCACCGTATCCCACAGCGCGTGCGGAATCGACGCCGACACCAGACCGATGCCCAGAATCTTCCAGCGCTGTTGCGGCTTCAGCACCGAGAGTCCGATGAAATAGCCGAAGTAGCCCGAGTAGGCCATGTGCCCAAACGACAGGTCGATGGAACGGATGATCAGCGGCAGCACGCCATAGTCGGTACCGAGATAATTGCTGCCCCGTTTGATGAGCTCGAAAATCTCCTCCGGCGTCAGGTTCTGCAGTGCAGTGGCGGGAATATGCGATAGCGCCGCGCCCACCTTAAGGAAGAGCGCGGAGAGCATCTGGGGAACATACTGCGCCAGCGTTTCGATAATGGCGAAGCCGCCCCCTGCCGCCGCGCCTATCAGGATGCCGTCCAGCGGCTCCTCCACTGCATACTTCGCGCGCGCCTCGGGGCTCATGTACTTGCCCAGCCACACCAGCAGCAGCACAGGAATGGCCTTCACGATCTCTTCAAAAAATCCCGTTCCCAGAAAATGCCGGATGAAGACCTGCAGGTCTGAGCTTGATTTCGTCGGCTCGCCTCCAGCCAGCGTCTGGTGAAAGAACGTGTACATCCAGACAAAGTAGCCGCGCGTGGAAAACAGCCAGAGGAAATAGGCGGTGAAGGACATCGCTCCAAACAGCACCAGCCACGACTTGTTTTTGCCCACCAGCCGATAGATGAAGTAGAGGCTTGCCGTCGTCAGCACGATGCCCAGAATGATGAGCGACGTCGACGTGTAGATCCAGTCCAGCGGATGCAGGTAGCCCTGATCGTTGCGCCGCGGAATGATGATGGTATTGCTGCTTCCATAAAGAACGAGCGCGAAGAACGCCACAATGCAAAAGATGGCCGGGCCGAGCTGGGCCTTTTTGCCGATGTCCTCCCATTTGCCGAGCACGGGAATCAGCTGCGAGCGTGTCGCCTCCGGCCCCTGCACCATCACTCCCCCCGGTCGCTTTGCCATCGTTCTCCGTCTCCTCGGTGAATTCGTTCCGTTGGTGCCTGCTTGCACCAAGTTGAATCAGCGGCGCTTCCACAAGCTGTACGCCAGAATGGCCACGCCCACGGCAACCAGGAAATAGCCGCCCAGGTGCATGGGCGCCTGCGATTGCGCGGTCAAATCGATGAGCCGTGCGGCGCCGCCCGATGCGGGCGCCATAGGCTCCGAGCCCGAGCCCGAACTGACAATCAACAGCACGCCGGCAACCGCCGCGCCAAGGGCAAAGCCAAAATCGCGGGTGCGGCCGGGCACGGCAAAGAATTGCGCGATTCGCTGGCCGAGCGTCACCTTCGGCTCCGCAGCCTTCCTCTCCGCAGCGCTCGCCATCTGAGTTTTCGCCACCAGTTGCGCGTCCAGTCGCTGCAGGTCGTCCAACTCGTTGCTGCAGGCGCTGCAAATAAACAAATGACTCTCCACATGCGCCCGGCCGGCTTCGTCCAGTTTGCTGTCGAGGTAAGCTGTCAGCTCCTCGTACTCCAGGTGCAGCGGCTCATGCATCGCCGCGGCTTCTTCCGGCAGAGCCACCGGGCCCAAACGCATCAGCAGTGTTCTGCGGCATGCGCCGCAGCCGGCAAGGTGCGTTTCCACCGCGCGCCGCTCCGCAACTTCCAGCGAACGGCTCTGGTAGCGGATCGTCTGCTCCTCGGTAAGGTGCTCCTGGTTGGTGTCTGCCTGTTTCATCATGGTTTCAACCCTTCCCGGTGCGCCCATGGGCCGCAACCGGGACCTTTGGACATGAACGACGGCCCACGCGGGCCGATATACCCACTCCCCGCAAAAAAACTCACAACTCCGCGCGCAGCATGCGCTTCAGCCGCTCCCTGGCCTTGTTGCGGTAGGCAATTACCTGGGCCCGCGTCACCTCCAGCACTGCCGCAACAATGTTGTCTTCCAGCGGCAAGTACTTCCAAAACAACAGAAAACGGCTTCCCCGACTGCCCGTGGCCGTGGGTGGAGCCACGCCCAGCTCGCTGGCCAGCGCCGCTAGTTGCCGGTCAGTCATATCGAGCGACTCGGCAATGTCGTGCAGCGTGGCCACTCCATATAAAGGAAGCGCCTCCAGGTCGCCTTCGCGGTGGTTTAGCAGATAGGCGATGCGGTGCCACACCAGCAGCTTGAGCACGGCCGCCCAGTAGAGCTTCAGCCGCTCGCGCGCCATCCAGTGCGCCTCCGGCGTTGGGTCGCTGGAGCGGAGCGTGCTGGCGTCGAACCCGCCCTCGTCATCGTCGCCCTCGCTTTCGCCGGTGTCGGGTACATCTTCCATTCCGACCACAGGCGCAACAATGGCAATCAAATCGTCGAGAGGAACCGGCCCGTCGACATAGGCAAACACACCTTCCAGCAAAACGCGCCACTCCGCCCAGCGCATGTGGTCGGCGGCGCAGCGCGGTATCGCCTCCGTGGGCAGCTTGTAGGGATCAGCGCGCAGCTCCTGTACGCGGGCAGTGTCGGTATTGAACGCCGCATTCTTCCAGCCCGGATAGCCACAGACCGGCTCGCCCGTGCGTGATTCCCAGATCTCGAACTCCTCGGCCTTATCCAGAATCCGGCGCAGTGTGTTCTTCAGGCTGGTGCGCACCGGGTATTTGGCGCGCAGGTAATCCGAGCAGGTGCGGTAGGCCACCGTGGCCGCGTAGGCGGTCAGCTCCTGGATGGAGGTCTCGCCCTCTTCGGTGGTCAGCTTCTTTACCAGCTTCAGGCGGATTTCCTGCAGTACGTCGAGCCCGTCCAGGTTCTGTTCCCGGTAATCGTTGGCGCGCAGGCTTACCCGCAGCTTGTGACGAACTGCGCCGCGGATGGTGACATCCACCTGATTGAGCAGGTCTTCGACCTCGATCGGCATGGCCCACCAGTGAAGGACGTTAGGGATTTGGGGAAGGGAACCCAGGAAGCCTGCAACTTGTTTCCGTGTGCCAGAACTATAGCATCGGCCCCGGCCAGTGTCGAGCCGCGAAAGGGGCATAAACAGGCCCGTTTGCGGGCCGCGAAAAATTCTTCTGGCGATGGGAACATCCGCCTCCGCCCGCCGTCGTCCCGCAGTGTCGAGAGCAAGCAACCCAGTTCCGAACGCTCCGCTCTCCACACACTTCAAACCACTTTAGGAGACAGCCATGAACCTCAAGATTCGCGCCATCGCCCTAACCGCCGTCCTGGCGTCCCTCATCGGACCCAGCGTTGCCCACGCCGAAAACATGGTCACTGACCACGATCACCTGAATGGCTACGCCCGCATGACTTACCACCACATCTCCCTGAACGAAGGCCAGGAGGCTGAAGTGGCCGTGCAGGGCGCTGGCAACACCGTGCTCCGCGTCAGCGTCTACGACTACAAGAACAACCTGATTGGCAACACCACCTGCCGCGTCGACACCTGCTCGGTCCGCTGGGTTGCCAACCGCGACGCCGCCTTCTTCGTCACGGTTGAGAACCTGGGCGCCTACAGCACCAGCTATGGCTTTGCCCTGGAGCGCTAGCCGCGGACAACCAACCAAGCCCCATCCGCTCTGGGAGCAGGGAAGCATGCGCTTCGCCGCTCCCAGGGCGGATTTTGCTTTTTTGCCCGTGCCTGGGCACTCGAAAATTTCGCGCAGGCCTGGGTATATCGCGGCGCTGCAGCCGTCTTCCTCGGGTGTAGCCAGATGGCTGCCAAATCCAAACAAGCTTTCCCCAAGGAGACCATCATGATCATCGAACTGTTTCTCACCATCGCTGCCTGGCGCAGAGGTTGGGGCGCCATCGCTCTGCTTCCCGTCGCTGTCGGCTTCACCCTCGGCATCCTCGGCTCGGCCATGTCGAACTCGCTGATTCCCGCCGTGATGGGCGACTTCCTCATCTACGCCGCGCTGATCCCCATGATCATTGCCGGCCGCAAAAAGCCCTCCGAGACCGCAACGGCTGGTGTCCCTGCGATTTCCGTCGAAACCCGCACCGCTGCCTGACTGGCCGCGCGACCCCGCCCAGCCGCCCGCTGAAGGGAAGCAACAAGCTTCCTTCCCGTGGGCGGCTTTTGGCGTCTGTCAGTGTCCAACTATCCCTGCGCGCAGATGCCAGCCTGCCAGCGAATGCACTATGATGGGGCGTTTTATTGAGACGCGGAGCTCACAGCGTTCTCCCGCGAAAAACCGAAAGGCGGTAATCCGAATGACACGACGGACGTGCAGAAGCGTGATCGCAGTTTCCTTTGCCCTGTTATTCCTGTTGGCCACAGACGCAACCTTGCAGGCGCAGTTTCCCGGCATGGCGCCACCCAAACACTACGCCTGGTCCGACAAGACGCTCTCGCCCGATGCGCGCGCCGACATGGTGCTGAAGGAAATGACCCTCGACGAGAAGATCCAGATGCTGCACGGGCTGGGTTGGCAGGCAATGATGGGGACGATAGAGTCCGGGCCGGGAACGCGTGCTATTTCAGCGCTCGGGTTTATTCCTGGCGTGCCTCGGCTGGGCATCCCTGACCTGCAGATGTCGGATTGCGTGGAGGGAATTTCAGGCGCGGGCGTGAAAGGCCGCTACACAACCGCGTTGCCTTCGGCCGAAGCGATGGCAGCCGGCTGGGACCCGGCGCTGTCGTACGAGACGGGCACGATGATCGGCAAGGAGATGCGCGCGCTCGGCTTCAACATGTCGCTGGGTTCGGGCATCAATATGATTCGCGAGCCGCGCAATGGCCGCGTCTTCGAGTACAAGGGCGAGGACCCGCTGCTGGCCGGAACGCTGGCCGGCCAGGAGCTGAAGGCGGAAAAAGCTCTTCACCTCATCACAGACGTGAAACACTTCGCCGTCAACGACCAGGACGCGGGCCGCATCGTCGCCAACTCCATCATCAGCAAGCGCGCCATGCGCGAGAGCGATCTGCGGGCCTTCGAGATTGCCCTCAAGGACTCCGGCGCCGGCGCTGTGATGTGCTCCTACAACCGCATCAACGGCACCTATGGCTGCGAAAACAGCTACACGCTCGGCGTGCTCAAAAAGGATTGGGGCTTCAAGGGCTTTGTTGTCTCCGACTGGGGCGCGACGCAGAGCACCGTGAAGGCCGCCATGGCCGGGCTCGATATCGAGATGCCGGGCGACGACTCTTTTGGCGAGCCGTTGAAAAAGGCCGTGGAGAGCGGCGAAGTGCCGCTGGAGCGCCTGAACGACATGGTGCATCGCATCCTGCGTACGGAGTTCGATGCGGGCATTGTGGATGACCCGCCGCAGGCCGAGTCGCCCGATGTGATGCGCGGCTTTGCCATGGCGCAAAAAATTGCCGAGCACGGCGTGGTTTTGCTGAAGAACGACCATGCACAGCTTCCGCTGAGCGCATCGTCCATCAAGTCGATTGCGGTAATTGGCGGCCACGCGGACGCCGGTGTGCTGTCGGGCGGCGGCTCCTCGCAGGTTTCCCCCGCGGGCGGCAACGCCGTGCCTCCTCCGCCGGAGATTGCCAAAAACCCGCTTGCCGTCTTCATGGAAGCTGTCTATCACCGCTCGGTTCCGCTGGATGGAATCCGCGCAAAGGCTGCTGGCGCTGCCGTGAAGTTCGATCCCGGAACCGATCCGGCTGCTGCGGCCGCGCTGGCCAAGTCGTCTCAGATTGCCATCGTCTTTGCGGTGCAGCATGCGTCCGAAGGCGCCGATTTGCCAAACCTCTCGTTGCCCGACAAGCAGGACGCGCTGATTGAAGCTGTCGCTGCCGCCAATCCGCACACCATCGTCGTGCTTGAGACGGGCGGCGCAGTGCTGATGCCATGGGCTGACAAGGTGAGCGCGGTGGTGGAGGCCTGGTATCCGGGCATTCGCGGCTCCGAGGCCATTGCCAACGTGCTCTTCGGCGACGTGAATCCATCCGGCCGGCTGCCGATTACCTTCCCGAAGAGCGAAGCTGATTTGCCGCATCCCATTCATGTGGATCCGCCGAAGCACGATGCCAACCATCCCATTCCCAAGCTGCCCGGCTTTCCGGGTCTGATCGCCATGGCAATGGGCATTGCACCCGACTTCGACGTGCCGTACGACGAAGGCCTGAAAGTGGGCTACAAGTGGTACGACGCGGAGAAGAAGCTCGTGCTCTTCCCGTTTGGCTACGGTCTCTCTTACACGTCATTCACTTATTCGGGCATTTCGGTTAAGACGGGTGCATCGACTACAGTGACATTTACCGTGAAAAACACCGGCAAGCGCGCCGGGCTGGAGACGGCGCAGGTGTACACCTCGCTTCCCGATGCAGCCGACGAGCCGCCGAATCGCCTGGTTGGCTGGAGGAAGGTGGAGCTGGCGCCCGGCGAGTCAAAGCAAGTTACGGTGGAAGTGGACCGCGAACGGTTGACAATTTTCGATGAAACCTCCGATTCGTGGAAACTTGTTCCGGGCAGCTACGTATTTCATGCAGGCGGCTCGTCTCGCGATTTGCCGTTGCAGCAGGCAGTGCAGTTCTAATGGTGGATAGCGGGCAAAGCGGCCGCAAGATAATTGCGGTCGCAGAAGACACAACAGGTCTCTTTGCCGTGCGAGACCGTAGACACGAATTGAATCGAAAGGTGCAAGGAAAGATGAAGAAAGTTCTCCTCGTTCCAGTGTTCCTGCTGGCGACCGCTGCGCTGGCAGCCGGTACGCCCGACATCACCGGCCAGTGGGCCGTTCACAACAGCATTGCCGGCCACGAAACCGACCAGAAGTGCACTTTCACCCAGGCCGACGGAAAGATCACCGGAACCTGCCAGTCCGACACCGACGAAAAGCCCGCGGAAGTTACCGGCACGGTGGACGGCAACAAGGCTACGTGGAAGCTCGATGTGGACTTCAACGGCACGCCGATCACACTCAACTACACTGCCACTCTCGACGACTCCGGCAAGATTGCGGGTGAAGTTGAGGTCGATCCTTTTGGCGTGACCGGCGACTTTACAGCGACTCCAGTTACGGATGCCGCCAAGCCTGCGGCACAATAACGGCTGGCGGGCCGGGCGCAACACTTGTCCCGGCCCGCTTCTCCGCACACAGTCCGGATGCAGGCGGCCTGCACGATGAAGAAGAGGCGAGCTCCAGCAACACTGAGTGAGGTGGCACGCGCCGCGGGCGTGGGGACCACCACCGTTTCGCGCGTCATCAACGGCGGTGTGCGCGTCAGCCCTAAAACGCTGGCACGGGTGCGCCGCGTCATCGACGAGCTTGGCTACATGCCCAACCAGGCCGCGCGCGTGCTCAAGGGCGACCGCACCCGGACGGTCGGTCTCATCATTCCCAGCATTGCCGATCCGTTTTTTTCCAGTTGTGCCGAGGCGGCGCAGGAGGTGGCGCGCGCCAACGGCTCGCTGCTCATCGTTACTGCCTCGCACAACGACCCGCATACGGAAATCGAAAATCTCAAGATTCTGCTCAGCCACCGCGTCGACGGGCTTATTGTGGCGCCCGCCAACTGGCGCAGCGAGGCGTTGCGTCAGCATCTGGACCGGCTGATGTTGCCGGTGATTGCGATTGACCGGCCCGTGGAGAACTCCCGCGTTGCTTCGGTGGTGACCAACAACTGCAAGGGCGCGCAACAGGCTACAGAGCACCTGATTGAGCATGGTTACAAGCGCATCGCCTGCCTGACCGGCGAAAGCACGCTCTACACCATTCAGGAGCGCGTACGCGGCTACCGCGCGGCCATGGAGGCTGCGGGGCTGCCGGTGCTGCTCGATACGTCGGTGAAGGACTACAAATCGACCGAGTATGCCATTGAGTGCCTGATGGCCGGCGCCAACCCGCCCGACGCACTTTTCACGCTGAAGAACAGCACCACGATGTTTGCCTTCGAGGCTTTAAAGAAGCGCAACATCGCGGTGCCGAAGACCGTAGCACTGCTTGGCTTCGACGACTTCGAGCTGGCATCTACTCTGGAGCCGTCGATCAGCGTGGTGCAGCAGCCCGTGGAGGAGATTGGGCGCGTGACCGCAGAACTGCTGTTTGACGAGCTATTGGGCCGCAAACAAACGCAGGGACGGCGCGCGCGGCAGACGATGCTGGAGACGCGCCTGATTCGCCGCGCCAGTTGCGGCTGCGCGACGGCGTAGCCTTTCCCGAAAAATATCGATTCAACGCTAAAGAAAAACCGGCGCTCGCACGGTGCGAGCGCCGGATGAGTTTGGCCGTTCGAAGAGCTACTTTGCGGCTGGGTAATCCACCTGGACGGTGAGGATTTCGTACGGGTGGATGGGCGCGGTGACGATTTCGCCCGCGACCGTGAGTGGTGAGCCTTCCGGCTTCTCCATCAGGTTGGTGACGGTGGCTGCGGTGGCGCCGGCTGGCACGTGGAACTCTACATTGCCGGCCTTGCCTTCCCACTCGTAGACGCGGAAGATGAGGGAGTTCGAGTCCTCGGCCTTCTTCATCGCGGTCAGCACCACATTCTCCGGCTTGACTGAGACGTAGGAATGCGAAGCGGGCAGCGATCCGGCGTGAGCCAGCACCTGCGCGGCGCGCAGCGCGTAGTTGTACTCGTATCCGCGGCGCACGGTCAACGCCTGCTGCCACGTTCCCGCGTGCGGATAGAGCGAGTAGGTGAAGTGCTGATGGCCGCGGTCGGCCACCGGATCGGGCCATGTGGGCGAGCGCAGCAGCGAGATGCGCAGCACATTGTCCTTGTCGTCGTAGCCGTACTTGGAGTTGTTGATGAGGCTGAAGCCGTGCTTGCCGTTGCCGAGATCGGCCCAGCGCAGCGCGGGCACTTCAAACTGCGCCTGCTCCCATGAGTTATTACGCGTAGTCGGCCGGCCGATGGCGCCGTACGGCACTTCGTACGTGGCCTTTGGCGCCGATGCTGCCAGCGGGAAGGCTGCCTTCAGCAGCACGTGCGTCTCGTGCCAGTCGATGTCGCTGACGATGTTGATCTGGTCGGCGCCGTCTTCAAGCACAATCTCCTGCACGAACTTCGAGCTTCGCCAGGTGCGCGTTACGCGAATGGCCGCCTGCAGCGGGCCCTTGGCCACCAGTTCGACGGAGTCAGCTTTGTCGATGGCCGTGTAATGGTCCAGCGTGCCGGGATCGATGTTCCACGCGTCGTAATCCTTCGGCAGGTCGTGGAACGTCTGCAGCTGATTGCCGCACGCGCCGGCGGCGAGCGACTCGAACTTCGATTTCTTGTCGTAGATGCTGGTGATGCAACCGGTCGTCTTGTCGACTACGACTTTCAGGTTCGCGTTCTCCAGCGTCAGTCCGTCGGCTTTCAGGTCGCTGGCAAATGGCTTTGTGCCGGGCACAACGTGAAGCACCTTGTAGCCCATTGAAGGCACGCCGGAGGCATCGATGAGCAGCGTGTACGTGCCATTCTTCGCGTCGCTCTTCAGAATCTGCGAAGCGACAACCTTGCCCGCCGCATCCAGCACGGCGACGCCATTCGCCGACGGGGCCGGCAGCTGTACATCCACGCTCACATTGCCGGAGCGCTCCCAGGCCAGCGGATTGAAGACAAGCACCGGCACGCCGGCAGTCACGCGGGTGTCAATGTCCTCGGCCAGGCGATCGATAGCCTTGGCGGAGATTTCGTTGGTGGCCCAGCGCACGTCGTCGTAATCCTTTTGCGCTTCCTTGTAAATGATGCCGATGCCGGAGCCGGCGGCCAGATCGTGGAAGTCGTTAAAGGTGATTTTCTTCCATGCCTCGGTCAGCTCCGCGCCGGGATACTTGTCGCCCTTGAGCCAAGCCAGCGCTGCGTATTTTTCGGCATTGATGGCCTGCTCTTCGCTGTCGCGCATGTTGCGCTTGTGGCCGGCCTGCGTGGTCATCACGCCGCGGTGATACTCAAAGTAAAGTTCGCTCTTCCAGGTCGGAATCGATACCTTGCCCGCGGGCGGCGTGGGCGGAGGCGTGTAGCCCTTGGCGATGGAGTCGTAATCCCACACCTGCGATTCGGGTGCGATCTTGTTTTCGAACTCCGTGAGATAGCTCTGTGCGGTGCCGAACTTCATGGTGGGCACAACCATGTCGGAGTTTGCCCAGTGGTTGCCTTCGTCGAGCACAGCGCGCGTGGGTCCGCCGCCGTGGTCGCCAATGCCGTAGAGATCCATCATGTCGCTCAGACCCGGCGTGTAGGAGCGCGCAATCGTGAAGTCGCGCGAGAGCCGCACGGGATTCAGATTGTTGTTGGCGTAATCGTGCGGGAAGTAGGTGAGCACCTTGCTGCCATCGGGCGACTCCCACCAGAAGAGCTTGAAGGGGAACTGATTGGTGTCGTTCCACGAGGTTTTTTGCGTGACAAAGTAATCCATGCCGGAGCGCTTGTAGATTTGCGGCAACTGCCAGGTGTAGCCAAACGAATCGGGATTCCAGCCGATGCGGACGTCGACGCCGTACTCCTTCTGGAACCAGCGCTTGCCAACGAGAATGCTGCGCACCTGGGCTTCGCCGTCGGGCATGTTCAGGTCGGGCTCGACCCACATGCCGCCTACGATCTCCCAGCGGCCTTCCTTGATGCGCTTCTTGATCTCGTCGTTCATCTCCGGATATTTTTCCGCGATCCACTCGTTGTAGGCCGCGGCCGACTGCGTGTAGGTGTAGTCCGGATACTCGTTCATCAGCTGCAGAGCGGTGCCGAAGGTGCGCTTGACCACGTCGACGGTTTCGGTCCACGGCCAGAGCCATGCGGCGTCGATGTGCGAGTTGCCGGTGAGATGCAGCGAGACGCTCTTGACCAGCGGCTTGAGCGCGTCGAGCGTGGACTGCGACTGCTTGAGCGAGGCATCGAACTTTGCCTGATCGGCGGCGTCCAGCGCGGCCAGATCGACCGAGTTGATGGCCTTCTCCAGCGTGGCGGTGTCGCCGGCAACGCTGGTGGAGATGCTGGGCACAATCAGCGCCGCGGAGAGGAACTGCAGGCGCATGTCTTCAGGATTGGGGCGGCTCTCGGAGAAATCGATCTTCAGCTCGGTGCCGTTGAATGCCTTCTTGTCCACGGTGTGCAGCAGCTTGACCGCGACCAGCACCTTGTCGCCCGGTTTTGCGTTGTCAAAGAGGACGATGGGCTCAAGATCGTCGCCGAGAGCGACGCGGCGGCCGTTGAAGTAGATGATTTCCGGCATGGGGCCGTTGGCGCTGGCCGAGAAGTGGAACCAGATGCGCGCGCCGGTAAGGTCGTATCCGTGCAGCGTTTTGGGAACTTCAATCCAGCGGCGGAACCACTCGGCCTCTTCGGAGGTTTCAGTGCGGCCTTTCAACACCTGCCATGCGGAGTCGTCGAGCGTGGTGGCTTCGCCGTGTGCGAGGTCGCCGGCGTGAAAGCGCCACTCGTCGGCGGGCAACTGGTTCAGCTCGGTGAGGCGCTGCAGGATGGTGTTGGACTGCGCGTCCAGTTGCTTGGCGACTTGAGTGACCTGCTCGGCCGACTGTGCGGCGGAGCGTGATACGCCCAGGAGAAGCAGGGAAGCGGCAACAAAGATGGCGGCTGCAAGAGAAGCAGTGAAAAGCTTGCTTCCCAGACGTGAGGCAGGATTGGCGGTCATCAGGGACTCTCCAGGGATTGCCGAGCGGGTGCGCAGGTGCAGGAATCGCGGCGCGGGTAACACTCGTCTCCGCGGCGAATGATAACACGGCGGAGCGGTGATGGAAACGATACCATGATAGGCCGCGAAATCGAGTTCAGGCGAGCCTGGCAGCTCGCCGTGGGCATGGATTTCCCGAGAGAGTTTGGAGGTGTCACCGGATTGACCCGTGCCCCCTCAACCCCGGGGGGGGGGGAGGGGGGGGCTATGTAGCCTTCGCCTTTTGTTTGTCGTGCGTGCGGACGGACATTCGGACTGTGGCGGTCCGCACCGGCAGCATGGGACTATTGTGCGCCGGGCGGGGGAAATTATCTGCAAAAACAGAGAACAGAGAGTAGGGAGTAGGGAATAGGGAGTAGGGGCTTGTGACCGGGCGGGGTGGTGGGTTTACCTGTCTCCTGCTGCGCGAAAAGGGGAGGCCCGCGAAATCGGTGGATAATAGCCGAATTATAGGAAATAGCGATGCTCCGCAACCTGAATAATCA
>DASVLI010000264.1:0-17926 GCA_036384955.1 Occallatibacter sp. | reverse complement strand
TTCTGCCCGCTCGGCTCCGGCGCAATTGCCGGCGCAACCCTCGCACTGGACCGCACCATCGCCGCGCGCGAGCTGGGCTTTACCGCGCCCACGGCCAACTCCATGGACGCAACCAGTGACCGCGACTTTGTCCTCGAATTTCTTCAGGCTCTCACCTTTGTTGGATTGCACTTGAGCCGTTTTGCCGAGGAAATCACGCTCTTTGCCACCGCCGAGTTCGGCTTCGTCGCGCTGCCAGAGGCCTTCTCCACCGGCTCCAGCGCCATGCCCCAAAAGAAAAATCCTGACCTCACCGAACTGATTCGGGCCAAGGTGGGCCGCATTCACGGCGCGGCCGAGGCCGTCACCCTGCTGCTCAAAGGTCTGCCCCTCGCCTACAATAAGGACATGCAGGAGACCCAGGAGCCGGCATTCGCCGTCGAGTTTGTGCCGGAGATGCTCTCGCTCGTCGCGCGCTTCACTGCCGCGCTTCAATTCAACTTCGACCGCATGGCGCAGGCCGCACAATCGGGCTTCCTCAACGCCATGGCCGCGGCCACCTACCTTGTGCACAAGGGCGTGCCCTTCCGCACCGCGCACGAGAAGATTGGCAACGCCGTTCGCTTCGCGCTTGAAAAAAGCGTCGAGTTCGACGGCCTCTCGCTCGAAGAGCTGAAGCAGTTTGGCGAGGAGTTCGACCAGGACTTTTTCACCGCCGTCACCGTTAAGGCCACGCTCAATTGCCACGATGTCCTCGGCGGCACCGCGCACGCGCAGGTGCAACTTGCCCTCGCTGCTGCGGCCGAACGCATCGCCCTGCTTGTCCCATCTCTTGCGCCGGAGGCCGCACATGCAAATTCGTAAGGCGCGGCTGCACGACGCCTCCAACGTTTACGACATTGTGAACTCGCTCTCCGGCGATGGCACGCTGCTGAAGCGCGCCTTTGCGGAGATTTGCGAAAACATCCGCGACTTCACCGTCGCCGAGTCCGACGGCGGAGTCTTCCTTGGCTGCGGCGCACTGCATCTTTACGGCCCGCATCTCAGCGAGGTGCGCTCCATCGTCGTCAAGCCAGAAGCCAAGGGCCAGGGCGCTGGCGGTCGCATTCTGGGCGCGCTCATTGAGGAAGCAGAGGAGCACGGCATCCACTCCGTGTGCCTCTTCACCCGCATCCCTGACTTCTTCTTCAAGTACGGCTTCCGCGTCGTCGAAGACAAAGCCGAGCTGCCCGACAAGATTTTCAAGGATTGCCAGAACTGCCCGCGCCTGCATCGCTGCGACGAAGTGGCCATGGTGCGCGGCCGCATTCCACGCATGTCGATTCTTGGCCCACGCAGCGAAGCGCAGGAACTTGTGCGCCTCTCCGGCTAATTCTTCTCTGCCAGCAGCATCGCCGCGGCCACAACAGCCTGGCCATAGCTCAGCCCGCCGTCACCGGGGCTCACTTCGCGATGCTGCACGACGCGGAATCCTTCAGCCTCCAGCCCCGCGCGCAGCAGCCGCACCAGCCTGCGATTGTGCATGCAGCCGCCGCTCATCGCCACGCTTTTGATTCCCGTCTTCGCGCGCGCGCTCACTGCCGCCGCAACAAATCCCTGCGCCACGCCTGCATGGAAGCGCGCCGCAATCTGTTCCGGCGCAACCCCGCGCTTCAAACCGTTCACCACTGCGTGCCACAGGCTGTCCATGCGCATCGCGCCGTCGTCGCCCAGTGTGGGTGTATACGCTTCGCCGCGCGCGGCGTCGTCTTCATCCACCGCGATGCCTTCCAACTCAATCGCCGCCTGCGCTTCATAATCAACTGCACGTCGGCCCAACACCAGCGCGGCCACGGCGTCGAAGAGGCGTCCACAACTTGACGTCAGCGGCGCATTCACACCTCGCTCCATCATCCGCTGCACCACGCGCGCTGTTTGTTCATCGATGCCTAACCGCTCCAGCACAAACGCATCCGTCACATCCATCCCAGCGGCATACAAATGTCCAAACGTCATGCGCCACGGCTCTTTCACCGCGGCATCCGCGCCCGGCATGGGCACATAGGCCAGATGCGCGAAGCGTTCAAAGCTTGCGCCGTGCGCTCGCACCAGCAAAACCTCCCCGCCCCACACGCGCCCATCGAGTCCGTAGCCCGTTCCATCCAACGAGAGCCCGATTACTTCCTCCACTTCGTGCTCCGCCATGCAACCAGCAATGTGCGCGTGATGATGCTGCACCGCAATCGTGCGCAGCCCGCGCTCGGCGGCCCACTGCTTCGCCCATCCGGTCGACAAATATCCGGGGTGCATGTCGTGCACCACAATCTCAGGCTCAATCTCAAACGTGCGCATCAAGTGGTCGAGCGACTCGCGGAAGAAATCCAGGCCCGTGACGTTTTCGAGATCGCCCAGATGTTGGCTCTGATAAATACGCCCGCCCCTGGCCAGCGTAAACACATTCTTCAGGTGCCCGCCCACGGCCAGCAGCGGCAGCGCTTCAAACGGCAGCGCGATCCCCAGCGGCACGTAGCCGCGCGCGCGGCGTATCAACTGCGGCGCACCATCCACCACCGCCGCAACCGAATCGTCGCAGCGCTGCAGAATGGCACGGTCGTGCATCAGAAACACATCGGCAATCGCTCCCAGCCGCGCGCGCGCCTCGTCGTTGTCAATCGCAATCGGCTCCTCGCTCAGGTTGGCGGATGTCATCACCAGCGCATCCATGCGCGCATCGGCCAGCAGCAAATGCTGCAGCGGCGCGTAGGGCAAAAACACGCCCAGCCACGGAATTCCCGGCGCAACCGACGCTGCAATGCCATTCCCACTCAACGCGCGCGCCAGCACGATCGGCCGCGCCGGCGTTTGCAGCAGCGCTTCCTCTTCGGCGCTCAACGCGCACAACTGCCGTGCCACATCCATATCGCGCGCCATCACTGCCAGCGGTTTGCCGTAGCGATGCTTGCGCTCCCGCAGCCGCATCACGGCCGCTTCGTTGCGCGCATCCACGCACAGGTGGAATCCGCCAATTCCCTTCACCGCGGCAATCTTGCCCTCGGCCAAATACTCCAGCGCAAGCCGCACAGCATCGTCCCCGCCCGCGGCCTCGGTCGCGTCCGCCGCGCGCTCCAGCCAAACCCGCGGCCCGCACACCGCGCACGCGTTGGGCTGCGCGTGGAAGCGCCGGTTCAGCGGATCGTCGTACTCGCGCTGGCAATCGGCACACATGGGGAAGACCGCCATTGAAGTCTGCGGCCGGTCGTACGGAATCCGCCGGGTGATGGTGAAGCGCGGACCGCAGTTGGTGCAGTTCAAAAATGGATAGCGATAGCGCCGGTCCTTCGCGTCGAAAAGCTCGCGCAGGCAATCCGCGCACGTCGCCGCATCGGCCGGAATTCCCGTACTCACCTGCCCATGCACTTCGCTCAATATGATGCGGAAGCCAGTTTCGCCCAGCGGCGCGGCGTCGCTCACGGCCACAGCATCAATCCGCGCCAGCGGAGGTTTCTCCTCGCGCAGGCGCAGCAAAAAACGCTCCACATGCGCGGCCGGGCCTTCAATCTCAATCGTCACGCCGTCCGTGTCGTTGCCAATCCAGCCCGCCAGCGCCTCTTCGGCCGCCAGCCGGTACACAAATGGCCGAAAGCCCACGCCCTGCACCACGCCACGCACTTCCACGTGTCGCCGCGCATGCGCCGTGCCTCGTCCTGCACCGGATTTGGACTCGTCACCCACCACTGCCCCTCGCAATCCACTAAGCTTACCGAATCGCGCCCAAACCCTGGTTTGTCGCCCCAAGCCAAACACACCAAAGCTGCTCTATACTGGCCGGGTGACGCCGTTCCTTACCGATTGGAAGATAGATGCCGCGCTGGGCTCGTGCCTGCTGCTGGGGCTCAAGCATGGCTTCGACTACGATCATCTGGCGGCCATCAGCGACATTACTGCCGTGCAGCGCAGCTGGCGCAGCGGCTTCCGCCTGGGCATGACGTACGCTCTGGGCCACGCCTTCACCGTGGCCGCGCTGGGCATGGCTGTCCTGCAATTGCACATGGGCCTGCCCGAGGGCATCGACCACTGGACCGAACGCCTCATCGGCCTTACCCTCATCCTGCTCGGCATCGGCGTCGTGGCTGGCATTCTGCGCAAAGACGCCCACGGCCACACCCACGGCCGCATTGAAAGCCGCCTGGCCATCGCCATCAATGGCGTGCTGTGGCTGGCATGGCAGGTGCGCCGCATCGGCAACCCGCAAGCCCCGCGCCCACAGCGCTTTCAGTGGATCTACACCGGCAAATCCGTCTTCCTCATTGGCGTTTTGCACGGCATAGGCGCGGAGACCCCCAGCCAGCTCGCCCTTTTCTTCCTCACTGCCAATTTGGGAGGCACTTCCCGAGGCATGCTGGGTCTGGCAGCTTTTGCCTTTGGTCTGGTTGCCATGAATGCCCTGATGACTGCTACACTCGGCAGCGCGTTCAAAGCAGGAGGAGCACGGCCGCATCTCTATCACGCCATCGCCTGGACAGGCGCCGTGTATAGCTGCGGACTCGGCTTCATCTTTCTATTTGGGATTGCAGATCGGCTTCCCTCACTCAGCTAGTTGTTGTTTCCCTGCATTCACACCAATTTGCGCTCGCATTCCGGTACGGCATCTCGCTCCATGGGACTACAGGCCGCGGTGACCGCAGTCACGCAAAAATCGAGTCTCACCAATTAAAACGTTAAGCGAGAAGGAAGTGCAGTTCCAAGAAGCATTTCAGCTCTCGTACGGGGAGGATTCGTGCCACCATTCGCGCCACCACCGCTGCCCAGCGACGACAAGCGCTGGAAGATTGTGAACGGCACCATGCGCAAAAATGGTTTTGCCCGCCACGCGCTTATCGAAACCCTGCACACCGTGCAGTCTTCGTTTGGCTACCTGGACGACAATGCCATCCGCTTTGTCGCGCGCTCATTGCGCGTGCCGCTCAGCCAGGCATACGGCGTCGTTACTTTCTATCACTATTTCAGCCTCAAGCCTCCGGGCAAGCACACCATGACCATCTGCACCGGCACGGCCTGCTACATCAAGGGCACTGACAAGCTGGTTGCCGAAGCCGAAAGTCACCTCGGCATTCCGCACGGTCAAACCACCAAGGACGGCAACATCAGCCTGATGACCGCCCGTTGCGTGGGCGCCTGCGGCCGTGCGCCCGTGGTGCTAACCGACGGTGAGCTGGTAGGCCAGATGACCAACGAACAGATGATCGAGCAACTGGAAAGGTGGGCGGTCGAATGAACATCGAAGAGCTCGAACAAATAGCCGAATCCACCCGTGCCGAGTACGCCAAGTACGATCACGAAATCAATGTCTGCATGGGCACTGGCTGCCTCAGCCAGCACTCTGACAAGCTGAAGGACGCCCTGGCCAAGACCGTTGAAACCGCCGGCAGCAGCGCCTATGTGCGCCGCACCGGCTGCATGGGCCTTTGCGCCGCCGGCCCCTTGGTTCTCGTCGATCCCGAAGGCACGCTCTACCAGCACGTCAAGCCCGAACATGCCGACGCCGTCATCGCCAGCCTGGGCAAGGAGCCCATCGCCGAGCTGCAGTGTGACCTGCGCGAGCACTTCGACGAGCAGGTGCATGTGGTGCTGGAAAACTCCGGCCACATTGACCCCGAAAAAATTGACGACTACATCGCCCGCGACGGCTATCTGGCGCTGGTTACCGCGCTCGGCGAAATGACGCCCGGCGAAGTCATCCAGCAGATTACCGAAAGCGGCCTGCGCGGCCGTGGAGGCGGCGGGTATCCCACCGGCCTCAAGTGGAGCACCGTGGCCAAGGCAGGTGGCGATCTGAAGTACGTCATCTGCAACGGCGACGAGGGCGACCCCGGCGCATTCATGGACCGCAGCGTTCTGGAAAGCGATCCGCAGCGCGTGGTGGAAGGCATGGCCCTGGCCGCTTACGCCGTGGGTGCAAGCAAGGGCTACGTCTACGTGCGCGCGGAGTATCCGCTGGCCGTGAGCCGCCTGAGCGCCTGCCTGCGCGATGCGCGCCGCCGTGGACTGCTCGGCAACAACATCTGCAACACACCCTTCAGCTTCGATGTCGAAATCCGGCTCGGCGCAGGCGCATTCGTCTGCGGTGAAGAGACGGCTCTCATTGCTTCGATTGAAGGCCGGCGCGGCACACCCAAACCGCGGCCTCCGTATCCGGCGGTCAGCGGCCTGTGGGGCAAGCCCACGCTCATCAATAACGTTGAAACCTTCGCCAACATCGCGCCTATCATCCGCAAGGGTGGCAAGTGGTTCGCCTCCATGGGTTCAGAGCGCAGCAAAGGCACCAAGGTCTTCGCGCTCACTGGCAAAATCGCCAACACCGGCCTGGTTGAAGTGCCCATGGGCATCAAGCTCCGCGACATCATCGAAAAGATCGGCGGCGGCGTACCCGACGGACACAAATTCAAGGCCGTGCAAACCGGCGGTCCTTCCGGCGGCTGTCTGCCCGCGGACATGCTCGACATCGGCATCAGCTACGACGCGCTCATCGCAGTCGGCTCCATGATGGGCTCCGGCGGCATGATCGTCATGGACGACACCTCGTGCATGGTCAACGTGGCGCGCTTCTTCGTCGAGTTCTGCATGACCGAGTCCTGCGGCAAATGCATTCCCTGCCGCGCCGGCACCGCACAAATGTTCACGCTGCTGACAAAAATCTGCGAGGGACAGGGCGCCATGAGCGACCTGGACCTGCTCGTCGATCTCTGCGGCACCATCAAGGAAACGAGCCTTTGCGGACTCGGCATGACCGCACCCAATCCAGTGCTCAGCACGCTGAAGTACTTCCGCAATGAGTACATCGACCACATCGTGCACAAAAAGTGCACGGCCGGCGTTTGCAAAATCAAGACCGCCGAGGAGGTGCTGGCATGAGCCCATCCGTAGACGTCAAAACACTGGTCATCGACGGCAAGGAAGTAAGCGCCCGCGCCGGCCAGACAATTCTTGAAGTGGCGCGTGAGAATGGCATCGATATTCCCACGCTGTGCCATCTCGACGGCCTGAACGATGTGGGCGCCTGCCGGCTGTGCGTGGTCGAGGTCAAGGGCAATAACAAGCTCTTCCCTGCCTGCGTCACTTCGGTCTTTGAAGGCATGGAAGTGTCCACGCAGTCCGAGCGGCTGCAGAAGCACCGCCGCACCATCCTTGAACTGCTCTTCACCGAGCGCAACCACGTTTGCTCGGTTTGCGTGGCCAACGGAAACTGCGAACTGCAGTCCTTGGCGCAGAGCCAGGGCCTTACGCATGTGCGCCTGCCCTATCGCAACCCCGACCTGCACGTGGACGCCTCGCACGAGCGCTTCACCGTCGACCACAACCGCTGCATTCTGTGCACGCGCTGCGTGCGCGTATGCGCTGAAGTGGAAGGCGCGCACGTTTGGGACGTGATGGGCCGCGGTATCAACTCCATGGTCATTACCGACCTGCACGACAATTGGGGTGAATCAAGCTGCACGCGCTGCGGCAAGTGCGTCCAGGTGTGCCCCACCGGCGCGCTCTTCGACAAGGGCAAGGTCGGCAGCGATCATCCCAAGTACCCTGACTTCTTGCCCTACTTGAACATGATGCGGGAGGCACAATGAGTAAGTTGAAACTGGCAACTGTCTGGTTGGATGGCTGTTCCGGCTGCCACATGTCCTTCCTCGATATGGACGAGCGTCTTCTCGAACTGGCTGAGATTGTCGATGTGGTTTACAGCCCCATCGTCGATACCAAGGAGTTCCCCGATCAGGTCGACATCGCCCTGGTCGAGGGCGCCGTGGCCTCGGTCGACGACGAGAAGAAAATCAAGAAGATTCGCGCGCACTCCAAAATGCTTGTGGCCATCGGCGACTGCGCCATTACCGGCAACGTGCCGGCCATGCGCAATCCCATCGGTCCAGAAGCTATCCTGGAACGCGCCTATATCGAAAACGCAAGCGCGCAACAGCAGATTCCCTGTGTCGTGGTCCCGAAGCTGCTCAAGATCGTGCGCCCCATTCACGAGTTTGTGAAGGTCGACGTTTATCTGCCCGGCTGCCCGCCTTCCGCGGACACCTTCCACACCGCGCTTACCGCGCTGGCCACTGGACAGCCGCTCGACATTTCCGCACTCACACGTTTCGGAGCCTAATCGGAGACAGCTATGAGCCAGACCATCACAATCGACCCCGTCACACGCCTGGAAGGCCACGGCAAAGTCACCATTCAGCTCAATGCCAACGGTGAAGTTGACCACGCCCACTTCCACGTCACGCAGGTGCGCGGCTTTGAGAAGTTCGCCGAAGGCCGGCCGTTCTACGAGATGCCCAGCCTGATGGCCCGCATCTGCGGCATCTGCCCGGTCTCGCACCTTGTCGCTTCCGCCAAGGCCTGCGAAGCCATCATGTCGGTGCGCATTCCGCACACCGCTGCCCAACTGCGCCGCATGCTCAACCTGGCCCAGATGGTGCAGTCACACGCACTCAGCTTCTTCTACCTCTCCTCGCCCGATCTGCTGCTCGGCCTGGACTCGGACCCTGCCAAGCGCCACATCTTCGGTGTGGCCAACGCACGGCCGGAGTTGGGCAAGGCCGGTGTCGGACTGCGCCGCTTCGGACAGCACATCATTGAGCTGCTCGGAGACAAGCGCATCCATCCCGGCTGGGTGGTGCCCGGCGGCGTTACCGAGCCGCTGGCCCCCGCCAAGCGCGAAGAGATCCTCGGCATGATCCCCGAGGCCTTCAACAACATCAAGCTCGCGCTCAACTGGTACAAGCAGATTGCCGATCAGTTCCAGCCCGAGGTCGAAGTCTTCGCCAACTTCCCGTCGCTCTATCTGGGCCTCATCAACGAGGACGAGTCGGTGGAGTTCACCGACGGCGCGCTGCGGCTCATCGACCAGCGCGGCGCCATCCTCGAAGACGGCATCACCGCCGCCCGCTTTACCGAGGTGATTGGCGAAGCCGTCGAGAACTACAGCTACACCAAGTTCGCCTACTACAAGCCGCTCGGCTACCCTGAGGGCAGCTATCGCGTAGGTCCGCTGGCGCGGCTCAACATCGCACAGTCCATGGGCACACCGCTGGCGGACATTGAGCTGAAGCAGTTCAAGCAGCTCGCCCTCGGCCCCGTGCAAAGCTCCTTCTACTACCACTACGCACGGCTCATCGACATGCTATACGGCGTCGAGAAGATCGAGATGATCCTCTCCGACCCGCTCATTCTCGATACCCACGTGCGCGCCATCGCCGGCGTCAATCGCCTGGAAGGCGCGGGCCAGGCCGAAGCCCCGCGCGGCACGCTGATGCACAACTACAAGGTGGACGAGAACGGCCTCATCACCTGGGCCAACCTCGTCATCGCCACCGGACAGAACAACAACGCCATGAACAAGGGCGTGACGCAGGCCGCACAGCACTACATCAAGGGCGGCAAATTCACTGAGGGCATTCTCAACCGCATCGAAGCCGTGGTTCGCACCTTCGATCCGTGCCTCAGCTGCTCCACGCATGCCTTTGGGCAAATGCCGCTGGCGCTCACCCTGGTCAACGCAGACGGCGAAGTCGTCGACCAGCTCGTCCGCTAACCACAAAGCCAAACTTGGGTGCCCCAGGTCTCGATTCTGAGACCTGGGATTCCTCGAAGCCAAAAATGGGTGCCCCAGGGTCCGGGGTCCCCATCGACAGGTCCTCGTCGATGGGGTGGTTGTCTCGATTCTGAGACCTGGGGCTTCCTTAACATCGCACCAACACATTCATGACACTCACCCCCACCCGATGTCTCGTTCTTGCTTGCGGCAACACGCTGCGTGAGGACGATGGAATCGGGCCTTTTCTTGCCCAGTGGGCCGAAGAGCGCTTTGCCGCCGAGCCCGGCGTGCGCATCGTCTCCTCCCATCAGTGGACACCCGAGCTAAGCGAGGAAATCGCCGCCGCCGATTCCGTTCTCTTCGTCGATTGCTCCATCAACGCCGCGCCCGGCTCCGTCACGTTGCGCGACGTCGAAGCCGCCGCGGAGATTCCGCGCATGATGACCCATCACCTCGACGCCGCCGGCCTGCTGATCCTTGCGAGCGAGTACTTCGGCAAACAGCCACGCACAGCCCAGCTGCTCACCATCGGCGCTGCCTCGCTGGAACTGCGCGAAGGCTTCAGCCCTGCCGTCGAAGCCGCAATGCGCGAAGCCCAGCGCACCCTGGCAGAAGCCGTACGCCGCCTTATTGCTGCTGAGTGACTGTTTTGAAGGGGCACGGCCTGAAGGGTACGGGCTTTAGCCCGTACATGGGCAGGCTCCATCGAAGTATCGGGCTTCAGCCCCTGAGGAAAATGCCGCCTAGCGCAAATACCCCGCCAGCTTGAACGAGTACGCGTAATCGCCTTTCAGCGGCGCGTGCAGCACAATCCTCATTCCACCCGTCTGCACCTTTGCGCCAAGCTCTTCAGCACCACCCAACTGTGTAATTGCAATTCCCTGCTTCGCCGGCACATCGGTCAGGGTAATCGTCTGCGCCTTCGGCTTGCCAAGCACCGTCACGTAAAGGTCGTCGCCCTTGCGCGTGTAGCGCACCTCGTCGCCTTCGGCGCTCTTCGCCTCAGCATGCGTCCACGGCGTGGTATCGAAGATTGCTTCGCCATTCTGCTTCAGCCACGCACCCAGCTTTTCCAGCCGGTCCATCTGCACTGGAGGAATCGTCCCGTCCGCCTCCGGCCCCACATCCAGCAGCAGGTTGCCGTTCTTGCTCACAATGTCCACCAGCAGCGCAATCAACTCGGCAGGCGCAATCGTCTCCGCCTCGCCCTCGGCACGGTTGTAGCCAAAGCTGCGCCCCAGCCCGCGGCACTCCTCCCACTTCTTCTGGCTGATCTTGTCCAGCTTCTCGTACTCGGGCGATTTGAAATCCGCATGCTTGATGCCGAAGCGGTCGTCAATCACGCCGTCGGGAATTGCGTTGTAGTAGTCGGCCTCCACGCCCAGCGCGTCGCCGGTCTTCGGCCAGTCAATGTCGTTCCACAGCAGCGCGGGCTTGTACTTCGCAATCAGCTCGTGAATCTGCGCATTCGCATAGCGTCCGTAGGCCTCGGTCTGCGGCTTCACCGTCTCGTAGTCTTTCGCTGTCTCAATCGGCCCGGTATTAAACGTCCAGTCGTAGCCACCGGAGTAGTAAAGCCCCATGCGCATGCCCTGTTTGCGCACCGCATCGCTCAGCTCGCCCACAATGTCGCGCTCGGCGTGCAGTTGGCTCGCCTTCAGGCTGGGGCTGGGGTTCACCGTGCTGCTGGGCCACAGCGTAAAGCCCTCGTGGTGTTTGCTGGTCAGCACCACGTAGCGCGCGCCCGCCATTTTGAATGCCGCCGCCATCTTGTCCGGGTTCCACTTCTTCGACTCGCGATTGAACACCGGCGCAAAGTCGTAGTAGCCAAAGTTCGCGCCAAAATGCTTCGCGTGATACTCCGCCGTAGGCGAGCCCGGAATGCGCAGCACATTCAGATACCACTCCGCATACGGGTTGTACTTGATGTAGTCGGACGAGGTGAAGTCATGGTTCGGATGCTGCAGTGGCGCCCAGCCTGGCACCGAGTAGAGCCCCCAGTGAATAAAGATGCCCAGCTTCGCGTTCGCATACCACTCCGGCAGCGGGTGCTTGTCCAACGACTCAATCGTCGCCTCGTACTTCGCCGGCGCCTGCGCGTGCGCCGCCACGCACACCATTGCCGCGGCGCAAGCCAGCGCCGCAAAAACCAAACCTCTCCGCTGCATTGTTATTCTCCGCTTCCGCTGATTTTTTTGAATGCGCTCGACAGCCTGCGCAATCGTCACACCGCATCATAGTCAGCGCGGCGCGCCGTGCCAACGCGGAAATCGCGCAAATAAAAACGGCGGCATCCATCTGGATGCCGCCGCCGTAATGCGCAACCGCTGCTGACTAGAACGCAGCCACTGTCTGGCGCAGGCTGTACGAGCTCAGCGTCTTGATGTAGTTGCCGCGGTCAAACGGCGACACATCGGGAACCGAGCGGCGGCTCAGGCTGCCGCGCGTCTCCCACAGCGACGCGTATTCGTGCCGCTCCAGCCAGTAGCGCATGTCAGCCAGCACGCGGCCAATGTGCTCGATACCGTGAATGTGCAGAGCCGAGCACATCATGGTCATGCTTGCGCCGGCCATGATGCTCTTCAGCACATCTTCGGCCGAGTGCACGCCGCCGGTAATCGCCACGTCCATGTTGAGATGGCCGTAGAGAATCGCCGCCCAGTGCAGGCGCGGCAACAGCTCTGAGGGCGTGGAGAAGTGCAGCATGGGCCGCACCTCCAGCGTCTCAATGTCGAACTCCGGCTGATAGAAGCGGTTGAACAGCACAATGCCCTTGGCGCCTGCATCCTCAAGCCGCGAGGCCAGGTGCGGAATGCTGGTGTAGGAGGACGAGAGTTTGACCGAGACCGGAACCTTCACCTCGGCACAGACGCTGCTCACCAGCTCAAGCAACTGCAACTCCAGCTCAGCCGAGGTCTGGCTCTTGCTGGTCGCAATCGAGTAGGTGTTCAGCTCGATGGCATCGGCGCCGGCCTGCTCCATCTCGCGTGCAAAGCGTACCCAGCCGCCCGTGGAGGCGCCGTTCAGGCTGCCCAGCACCGGAATGCCGACCGCGGCCTTCACCTTGCGCAGGTAGTCAAGATACACCTCCTGCGACATGCGATAGTCACGGAACTCCGGCAGGTAGTCGAGCGACTCGGCAAACGAATTGGTGCCGCGCGACAGATCCTCGTCCAGCGCCTGCGCCTCCAGCGCCAGCTGCTCCTCAAACAGCGAGGTCAGCACGATGCCCGATGCGCCGGCGTCTTCCATCTTTCGCACGTTGTCCATCGATTCCGACAGCGGCGTAGACGACACCATGATGGGGCCGTTCATCTTCAGTCCCAGATAGTTGGTTGAAAAGTCGATCACTTTGTACCTCCGGCAACCGTGGCTGCCTCTTTGTCTTCTACCGGCTCAGGCGGCGCAATGTTTGGCGTCTCTCCGCGGCCGGGCATTGCTGCGCGGGCCGAGTATACGCGCCACTGCCGCTCCACGTCGTCCTGCGCGTTCTTCAACAGATCCGCTGCCAGGTCCGGATTGCTCCGTGCCAGCATCGTGTAACGCGCTTCGCGATACGCATAGTCCTTCAACCGAATCGACGGCGCGCGCGAATCCAACTGGAACGGATTCTTGCCTGTCTCGCGCAGCGACGGGTTGTAGCGCATCAGCGGCCAGTAGCCGCTCTGCACTGCCAGCTTCTGCTGCTCCAGTCCGTGCACCAGATCGTATCCGTGCGCAATGCAGCTTGAGTACGCGATGATGATCGACGGACCGTCATGCGCTTCGGCCTCCTGGAAGGCCTTCACCACATGCATGTCATTGCCGCCCAGGGCTACCTGCGCCACATACACTGAGCCGTAGCTCACCGCTTCCATGGCCAGATCCTTGCGGCTGTTCTGTTTTCCGGCCGCGGCAAACTTGGCCACTGCGCCGCGCGGTGTGGCCTTGCTGGCCTGGCCGCCGGTGTTGGAGTAAACCTCTGTATCGAGCACCAGCACGTTCACATTCTTGCCCGAGCCAAGCACGTGGTCCAGACCGCCGAAGCCGATGTCGAACGCCCATCCGTCGCCGCCCAGAATCCACACGCTCTTGCGAACCAGCCCGTCGGCAATAGCCAGCAGGTTGCGCGCGTCAGAGCTGTCAATCTTCTCCAGCTTCGACTTCAACGTCACCACACGGGCGCGCTGCGCTTCAATCTCGGGCTCGGTCTTCTGCGATGCGCTCACGAGTTCCTGCGCCAACTCGGCGCCGATCTCGCTCTCCATCCGCTTTACCAGCGTCTCTGCAAAAAGCTTCTGCTGGTCAAGCGCTGTGCGCATGCCAAAACCAAATTCCGCGTTGTCCTCAAACAGCGAGTTGGCCCATGTCGGTCCGCGGCCCGCGTTGTTGGTGGCGTACGGCGTGGTCGGCAGGTTGCCGCCGTAAATCGACGAGCAGCCCGTGGCGTTGGCGACGTACAGCCGGTCGCCGAACAGTTGCGTCAGCAGCTTCACATACGGCGTTTCGCCGCATCCCGCGCAGGCGCCCGAGAACTCGAACAGCGGCTGCAGCAGTTGGATATCCTTCACCTGCGAGTGCGACAGCTTGCTGCGATCCACCTCAGGCAGATTCAGGAAGAAGTCCCAGTTCTCGCGCTCGGCTTCGCGCAACTCAGGCTGCGAAACCATGTTGATGGCCTTCTTGCTTGAGTCGCTCTTGTTCTTGGCCGGGCAAACCTCCACGCAAACGGCGCAACCGGTGCAATCTTCCGGCGCAACCTGCAGCGTGTAGCGGTCGTTCTCCATGCCCTTCCAGCGCGCCTTGGCAAACTTTAAGGTTGCCGGAGCCTTGTCGCCAAGCTCGGGGCTGTACACCTTGGAGCGGATGACTGCGTGCGGGCAAACCATCACGCACTTGCCGCACTGGATGCACAGATCCTTATCCCACTCGGGAATGAACTGCGCGATGTTGCGCTTCTCCCACTGCGCGGTGGCCGTGGGGAACGCGCCGCCGGCGGGAATGGCGCTCACCGGCAGCAGGTCGCCCTTGCCGCCCGCAATCTGGCCCAGCACATCGTGCACGAACTTGGGCGCGTTGGGCGAGATGGCTCCAACAATGTCGAACTCCGACGAAGTAGCAGCTGGAATCTCAACCTTCTCCAGGTGCGCCAGCGCTGCATCCACGGCGGCAAAATTCTTCTGCACCACCGCGTCGCCGCGCTTGCCGTAGGTCTTCTTGATGGCCTTCTTGATCTGTGCGATGGCCTCTTCACGCGGAAGCACGCCGCTGATGGCGAAGAAGCAGGTCTGCATGATGGTGTTGATGCGCGAGCCCATGCCGGCCTTGCGCGCCACGGCATAGCCGTCGATCACGTAGAACTCAATCTTCTTCTTGATGATCTCCTGCTGCGCGGTCTTGGGCAGTTTGTCCCAAACCTCCGCCGCCGAGTAGGGCGAGTTCAGCAGGAACACCGCACCGGGAATCGCCGGCTCCAGCACATTGATCTTCTCCAGGAACGAGAAGTTATGGCAGGCCACAAAGCTGGCGCGGTTGATCAGATACGTCGAGCGAATCGGATTGGGACCGAAGCGCAGATGACTGGTGGTCATCGAGCCCGACTTCTTCGAGTCGTACACAAAGTAGCCCTGCGCGTAGTTGTCGGTCTCGCTGCCAATAATCTTGATGGAGTTCTTGTTCGCGCCCACCGTGCCGTCGGAACCAAGACCATAGAACAACGCGCGGTGCGTCTTCGCGTCTTCGGTCACAAAGCTCTCGTCGTAGGTCAGGCTGGTGTGCGAAACATCGTCGTTGATGCCGATGGTGAAGTGATTCTTCGGAGCGGCCTTCTTCAACTCGTCGTAGATGCCCTTGACCATCGCCGGAGTGAACTCCTTCGACGACAGACCGTAGCGTCCACCGATAACGACGGGCTTTGAGAACGGCAGCGTCGCCGCATTCTCTGCAATCACCGTCACCACATCCTGATAAAGCGGCTCGCCGGCTCCACCGGGCTCCTTGCAGCGGTCCAGAATCGCCAGCGACTTTACCGTCGAGGGCAGAGCCTTCAGGAAGGCGCTCGCGTCGAACGGGCGATACAGGCGGACCTTCAGCAGGCCAACCTTCTCGCCGGACTTGAGCATCGCATCCACGGCCTCTTCGGCAGCTTCGGCGCCCGAGCCCATCACCACAATCACGCGCTCGGCATCGGCCGCGCCGTAATAGTCAAACAGCTTGTACGCGCGGCCGGTCAGCTTTGCCATCCGGTCCATCACGTTCTGCACGATTCCAGGAACCGCGGCGTGGAACGGGCTGCATGCCTCGCGCGCCTGGAAGAAGACGTCAGGATTCTGTGCGGTACCGCGAATAACCGGACGGTCCGAGCTCAGCGCATTCTTGCGGAACTCAATGATGTACTTGTCGTCCACCATCGCGCGGATGGTCTCATCCGAGATGGGAATAATCTTGCCGACTTCGTGTGAGGTGCGGAAGCCATCGAAGAAGTGAATGAACGGAATGCGCGACTCGAGCGTGGCAATCTGCGCCACCAGCGCCATGTCCGCCACTTCCTGTACGGAGTTCGATGCCAGCATCGCCCAACCGGTGGAGCGGCAGGCCATCACGTCGGAGTGATCGCCAAAAATCGAAAGCGCGTGCGTGGCCAGGGTGCGGGCCGTCACGTGCATGGTGGCCGGCGTAAGCTCACCGGCAATCTTGAACATGTTGGGGATCATCAGCAGCAGGCCCTGCGACGCCGTAAACGTGGTGCCAAATGCGCCTGCCTGCAACGCGCCGTGCAATGCGCCGGCCGCGCCGCCTTCACTCTGCAACTCTTCCACGATGGGCAGAGCGCCCCAGATGTTTTTCTTCCCTTCGCTCAGCCACTGATCGGCCCACTCGGCCATCGGCGACGAAGGTGTAATGGGGTAAATCGCAACCACTTCTGAAAGTCGATAGGCTACCGAAGCCGCGGCCTCGTTGCCATCCAAAATCACCGTCTTCTGTTCGCTCATTCGCTCCGCCTCACAACGCGGCCTCAGTCGAAAAAACCGCTGGGATGAGTCTCTTCGCGGCGTCCTTGAGCCGCTGTGATGAGGGGCACATGCGCCTGAACGTGTGCCATTATGTGGTACAAGGTTTCATAATGGATTACCCCGTGCACTCCCACAACACATTCGCACCGCTTCCTTCCAGCCCCGGAAACAACTCCGGCCCGCGCGCTCCAATCACGATTGCCTTTCGGCCTCCGCTCCATTAGCCTTTGCCAAGGCGTGCTTCCCTGCTGTGCGCGCACGCAACCACTTCCCTTCACGCAGTCGCAAAGGCGGCATCATGCATATCGATTTCACTGGAAAACTGGTTCTCGTCGCCGGCGGCACCGGCGGCCTGGGCCGCGCCGTCGCGCTCGCCTTTCTGGCGGAAGGCGCAAACGTCGCTGTTACCTATCGTGATGCCTCCGAGTTCGACGCTCTTGTTGAAGCCGCCGGTCCCGGCGCGGCACTCACCGGCCACGCTGTCGACGTCACCGACGAAGCCGCCGTCAACGCTCTCGTCGCCAAGCTCGTTGCCGACTACAACCGCATCGATTGCCTGGTCAGCGCCGTCGGCGGCTACGCCGGAGGAGACACGCTCTGGCAGCAATCCACCGCCACCCTCGACCGCATGTTCGCACTCAACTTCCGCGCCAGCTACACCCTGGTCCGCGCCGTGCTCTCGCCCATGCTCCGGGAACACGCAGGCGCCATCCTCACCATCAGCTCCCGTGCAGCTTACGATCACGGCGCACGCGCCTCAGCTTATTCAGCCTCAAAGGCGGCAGAACTCGCCATGATCGATTCGCTCGCCAAGGAACTGAACGGCACCGGCGTCCGCGTCAACTCCATCGTGCCCAGCATTATCGATACGCCCGCCAACCGCAAAGCCATGCCCGACGCCAATCACGACGTCTGGCCCAAGCCCGAGGAGATCGCCCGCGTCCTCGTCTTCCTCGCCAGCGACGCAGCCCAGGTCATCCACGGCGCAGCTGTGCCCGTCTACAGCAGCCGCTAATCCAGCAGCCCCTCCACCAGCGCCTGCCACTCGTCCCGCAGACCCTCGCGCCGGTACTGCCGCCCCGCTCGCCGGTACCAATAATCCGCATTCCACTCCACGCCCTCTTTGCGATGCAGATAGGCATGCACCGCCATCGCCTCCGGCGTCTCCAGCTCATCCACTAAGCCATGCGCCCGAGCCCAGTCGCCCTTTGCATCCCACCACAGTGCCGCCACCTCAGCCGCGCATCCCTCGGGCAGCTCATTCCCTCTCAGACTCGTCAAAAACTCCGCTCGATCCATGCGCTTCTCCCACCCCGCCCCTGACTGCTTTTCCGCCCTCGCGTGACATAGGTCACTGGCAAGCGTTGGGCCGCCTGCTATCAAGATT
>DASVLI010000263.1:0-22226 GCA_036384955.1 Occallatibacter sp. | reverse complement strand
CGCACCCGGCCACGGCTGAAAACCGCGCCAGCGATTCACCAGTTCCCGCGCCGTGTGCGCCGCAAAATCCATGCGCCCGTCTTCACGTTGCAGAATCGGCGCCAGCGTGGCCTTGCTATGGTCCTGCACTTGCGGCGTGATACTTCCGTTCTCTAGGCCTGCCAGCGTCTCCACCACCAGCGGAGCGCCACGTTCGGCCAGCACGCTGAACAGATCCGCCGCCGTCTGCTCCGGCGTAATCTCTACGCGCTCTTGCAGCAGAATCGGCCCCGTGTCCAGACCTTCTTCCAGCAGCATCGTGGTGTTGCCTGTCACCGTCTCGCCCATCGCCACCGCCCACTGAATCGGCGCGGCGCCGCGATACTTAGGCAGCAGCGAGGCGTGCAGATTGATGCACCCATGGCGCGGCAGCGCCAGCATCCAAGGCGGAATAATGCGCCCGTAGGCCACCACCACAATCGCATCGGGCTGGATCGCTTCCAGCCGCGCGCGAAACTCCTCGTTGTTGCGAATCTTTTCCGGCTGCGTCACAGCCAATCCGGCGGACAGTGCGGCCAGCTTCACCGGCGGAGCGGTCAGCTCCTGCGTACGCCCCACGGGACGGTCGGGCTGCGCGCAAACCAGCGCTATCTCGTGGCCCGCGGCCAGCAGCGCCTGGAGCACTGGTACGGCAAACTGCGGAGTCCCGCAGAAGACCAGCCTCACGCCTCTACCATGTCCCTTCGCGCTGCATCTTGCGAATCTTGCGCAGTGCCAGGTCGCGCTTCAGCCCGCTCATGCGGAAGATGAACAGCATCCCGTCCAGGTGATCGATCTCGTGCTGGAAGCAGCGCGAAAGCAGCTCTTCGCCTTCCATCTCGAACCACTTGCCCTTCAGGTCCTGCGCACGAATCTTCACCATCGCCGCGCGCTGCACCTTCTCGCGAATCTCCGGAAAGCTCAGGCAGCCTTCCTCTTCGTACTGCTTGCCCTCGCGCTCAATAATCTCCGGATTCACCAGCACCATCTTCTGTTCCGGATCCTTGCCGCAGCTCAGGTCAATCACCGTCACGCGCTTGGCCACGCCCACCTGCTGCGCAGCCAGGCCAATCCCCTGCTCCGCATACATGGTCTCGAACATGTCCGCCGCCAGCTTGCGCAGTTCGTCGTTGAATTCGGTTACCGGTTCGCCGGGCTGTTGCAGCACCGGCTCGGGATACTTCACAATCTTCAAAATCATCGCGCCGTCTAAAATCTCCGTATCTGTTCGATGTAGCCGTCAAAATTCCGCTTCATTTCGAGAGCTGAGTCGCCGCCGAACTTCTCGTGTACCTGTCCCGCAAGGGTGAGCGCCACCATCGCCTCGGCCACCACGCCCGCCGCCGGAACCACTGCGATGTCGCTCCGCTCGTAGCTTGCCGCCGTCTTCTCGCGCGTGTCAAACCGCACCGACTCCAGCGGCCTGCGCAAGGTCGAAATCGGCTTCAGATAGCCGCGCACCACAATGTCTTCCCCGTTCGAAATACCGCCCTCAAGGCCCCCGGCGTTGTTCTGGTCGCGCACAAAGCGCGTGGGCTTGCCGGTGTCCTCGGCCGCATAGTGAATCGGGTCATGCACCGCTGAGCCAAAGGACTCTGCCGCCACCACGCCGCGGCCAATCTCCACTGCCTTCACCGCCTGCACGCTCATCACACTCTGCGCCAGCAGACCGTCCAGCCGTTCGTCCCATGTGGCGTGCGTGCCCAGGCCGGCCGGTGCGCCATGCACCACCACCTCGAAAACGCCACCCACCGTGTCGCCGGTGCGCGAAGCCTCTTCCACCTCGGCCTTCATCCGCGCCTCGGCCTCCGGGTCCACGCAGCCCAGCATCACTTCATCCTTGGCGCTCAGGGCAACAATCTCGTCCCAGCTGGCTGCACGGCCCAGCTCCGCACGGCCTACGCGAATTACGTGGCTCAATACCTCGATGCCCAGTACCCTCAGCATCTGCTTGGCCAGCGCTCCGGCAGCCACGCGCGACGTGGTTTCACGGGCAGAGGCACGCTCCAGAATGTACCGCGCGTCGGGAAAGTTGTACTTCAGCGCGCCCGCCAGGTCCGCATGGCCTGGCCGCGGAGAAGCCACGGCTTGGTGCTTGGCCGCATCGCCCTCTTCCACCGGGAGCTTCTCTTCCCAATTCTTCCAGTCGCGATTGACAATCTCAATCGCCACCGGTGCGCCAATGGTTTTGCCGTGCCGCACGCCGCTCAGCACGTGCGCCTTGTCGGTCTCAATCTTCATGCGGCCGCCGCGCCCATAGCCCTGCTGGCGCCGCCACAGCTCGCGGTTCACATATTCCAAATCAATGGGAATGCCTGCGGGAAGCCCCGACACCAGCGCAATCAGCGCCTCACCGTGCGACTCTCCCGCGGTCGAAAAGCGAATCATATCTCCTTGATTGTACCGGGGAAACGCCCTTTTCAGGCACGTGCAATCCTGAGCTCGCCCTCAAACTCCTCGTTCAGCCACTGGCTGAAGGCCTCAAACTCCTCGTCGCGGCCCAAAAAGGCACGCACCATCTCCCGGCCTTTCTTCGATCCGCCCTGCTCCAGCACCGTCTTGCGGTACTTCGCCCCGGCCTCGCAGCCCAGCAGGTCCCTCGGGTCAAACTGCGCAAAAAAGTCCAGCGCAATCACCTTGTCAAAGGCGTACGTGTAGTAGTTCGACGAGTAGCCGGTCAGGTGGCCGAAGCTCGCGTACATACGGTTGCCTTCCATCCACGTCCACGGCTGCAGGCTCTGGTAAAGCCGCTTGGTCGTCTCGTCCAGGTCCAGGCCAGCCGGGTCCACGTCATGCAAATCCAGCGACAGCGTTGTGTAGTAGATCTGCGAGCGCATCCAGTCCGCGCGGCCAAAGGCGCCTGCGCTCTTCATTCGCCCGATCGTCTCCGCGGGCAGCACCTCGCCCGTCTCGTAATGCCGCGCGAACGACTGCAGCAGCTTCTCGTCGCGGAAGAACTCCTCCAGCATCTGCGACGGCACTTCAATAAAGTCGCCCTCGGTGGCAAATCCAGAAAGCCCGGCCCACTCTGTCCGCCCGCCCAGAATCGCGTGCATCAGGTGGCCGAACTCGTGGAAATATGTCACAACGTCGCTGTATTGCATCAGCCCCGGATCGTTTGCACTAGCGGCTGGGAAATTGCAGATCAGCGCTGCCTCCGGCAGGTACCGCCCGCGCACGCCCGCCACAATCGGCGCCGCGGAAAACCACTTGTCCTTGCCCTCGCGCGGATGCATGTCCAGATAGAACCGCCCCACGCGCGCGCCGCCCTCAAACACATCGAAAACGCTCACCGCCGGGTCCCAGCCCTTCGCATCCGCCGGCTTGAACTCCACCTTGAACAGCTTCGCCGCCGTCTGCAATACGCCGGCCTCCACCTGCGCGTACGGAAAATACGGCCGTACCGATTGCGAGTCGAACTCGAAGTTCGCCCGCCGGAACTGCTCGTACCAGTAGCCGCGGCTGGTGATGTCAATCTCCTCAAGGCCCGGCTGCCGCTCGCGCGCAAACTTGAGCACCATGGCGTGCTCCTGCGCGGCTCCTGCGCGGCTGGCCTCGTCCAGCTTGGCCACAAACGTGCGCACATTGGCCGCCGAGCCCATCATCTGGTCGGCCGTCGCCAGGTCTGCCCAGCTGCGGAAGCCCAAGGTCGAAGCAATCTCCTGCCGCGTCGCCAGCAGGTCCAGCAGCACCTGCTGGTTCACTGGATACGCGCGCGTGTTGTAGGCCAGAAACATGCGCTCGCGCAGCGCGGTGCTGGCGGCAAAGATCATCACCGGCTGCATATCGGGCGGATCGGTGGTCAGTTTCACCTTGCCCTCGGCATCGGCCGGGTGGCGCACTACATAATCGGCGGGCAAGCCATCCAGCTCGGCCACGTCAGCCTCGATGGTCTTGCCGCCCTCCTGAATATTGCGGCCGAACTCCAGCGCGAACCGCGTCGCCTTCTCATGCAGCGATTGCAGATTCAGCCGCGTCGCTTCGTCCTTATCCACGCCAGCCAGTCGATAGCTCAGCAGTGTGCGCTCCGCATAATGCCGCGTCGCCTCGCTCGCGCCGGTCAAGTCCATCGCCGTCAGCGCGTCGTACACCGGGCGATTCAAACTCAGCGCGCTGCCCGCCATCGCCACCCGCTGCGCTTCCATCTGCGCCTGGTCGCGAACATCCTTGGCCGCAGCCACGGAATTCAGCACGCCCGCCTGCGCCCCCGCCAGGCTCAACTGCTCAATCGCCACGTCGTACAGCGCCAGCGTGTTCTCCGGTGTCCGCTTGCCTTCGACGGCCAGCAACGCGGCCAGCGCCGCCTCGTGTGCCTCCAGACGAGCGCTCACCCATGCCGTCAGCGCCTCGGCCCGTTCAGCTCCGCCTGTCTCCCACACATGCACATCTCCGGTCACTGCCAGCGCTTCCATACTCATCTCAGGCTTCTTCCTCCACTTGTTCCAGCTTGCCATACCGGGCCGCACTCCATGGAACCGCTTGCCCTCTGCCGCCGTATAGTTCTCCAAGGCAATCTCCGTGCCTCTTCCCAATCAAGCGAGGGTCATCATGGACACCTGGATGCAGAATCTGCGACTGGCCGCCCGGCAGTTGCGTCGCAGCCCCGGCTTTACGGTCACGGTGGTCGTCACCCTGGCCCTGGCCATCGGCGCCAATACCGCCATCTTCTCCATCGTCAACGCGTTGCTGCTCAAGCCGCTGCCCTACCCGGAACCCAACCGCATCGGCACCATCTTTCTGCGTGCCGCCGGCGCAGACCTGGAGGATGGCAGCCACTGGATCGATGGCACGCAGTGGGAGGCCCTGCGCGATCACGCCCCCTCGCTCGTCGCCGCCGTCTCCGGCGCCATGTTCAACGGCGTCAATCTCCAGGCCGACGGCCGCGCGCAGTATGTCCACGATGCCCGCGTCTCGGCGCATTTCCTCGACGTGCTGGGCCTGCATCCCATGCTCGGCCGCAACTTCACCACCGATGAAGACCTGCCCACCGGCCCCCAGGCCGCCATCCTCGGCTATGACCTGTGGAAGAACACCTTCGGCGCCGACCGCGCGCTCATCGGCCAGGTCATTCATCTCAAAGGCGAGCCTTACACGGTCGTCGGCGTGCTGCCGCGCGGCGCGGTCACGCCTATCAACGCCGACCTCTACACCCCGCTCAAGCCCAGCCGCAATGGCGAGGGCGGCGGCACCAACTACAGCGTCATGGTCCGCCTGAAAGACGGCGCAACCTGGCAGCAGGCCGACGCCGAAATCAACCAGGCCTGGGCCGAGCGCGCCCGCCGCTTCGCCAAAGAGTACCCAGCCGGCACTCAGGTCTCCTTCCACACCGTTCCGCTGCAGCAAGGTCAGGCAGTCGAGCTGCGCCCGCGCGCGCTTGCGCTCATGATGGCCGCCGGCTTCATCCTGCTTATCGCCTGCGCCAACCTCGCCGGCCTCACTCTGGTTCGCATGGCGCGCCGCACCCAGGAGATTGCCACCCGCCTCGCTCTCGGCGGCTCCCGCTGGCAGGTGCAGCGCCAGCTCTGGCTTGAAAATCTCCTCCTCGCCGCCGCCGGAGGCCTCTCCGGCATTGCCGTCGGCTACGCCGCTCTGCGCGGCCTGCTTCACCTGCTCCCCGAGGACTACCTGCCCGTCTCCGGTGTCTCGCTCGATTGGTCCGTGCTTGCCTTCACCCTCGCCGTGGCGGCATTCACCAGCCTGCTCTTCGGCATGCTGCCCGCACTCGCCGTGCGCCGCGTCGACCTGCGCTCTTCCATGGCCAGCCGCTCCGTTGCCGGAGGCGAGCGGCTGCGTTTGCGCCAGAGCCTCATCGCACTCGAAGTCGCGCTCACCGTCGTGCTGCTCGCCGGTTCCGGCCTGCTTATCCGCACCCTCGTGCACCTGGAGACGCTTCCGCCCGGCTTCAATCCCAACGGAGTGATGGCGGCCAAGGCCTCACTCGACGACGCACGCTTCCACGACCCCGCCGCCTTCCGCCAGTTGCTCGACCGCAGCACTGCCGCCATGGCCAAGCTACCCGGCGTCGAAAGCGCCGCCGTCGCCCTCTCGCTCCCCTACGAGCGCGGTCTTAACGATGCAGTCACCTTCAACGACGGTCCCAACATCGGCAAGCAGGACATGACCGGCGAAGCCTACATCACGCCTGACTATTTCCGCACCCTGCAAATGCCGCTGCTCGCCGGCCGCGCCTTTACTGCAGCCGATGGCCCCACCGCGCAAAAGGTCGCCATCGTCAACCAGACCTTCGCCCGCAAATATTTCCCCGGCCAAAGCCCGGTCGGCCATTCCGTCAACAAAGCCATGCTCATCGTCGGCGTCGTCGGCGATGTGAAGGTGCAGCCCAGCCTGAACCCCGGTGCGCCCATCGCCAGCGAAGAGTTCCTCTACTTCCCCGCCGCGCAAATGGACAACGGCGAATTGCTCGCCGTCGTGCACACCTGGTTCCAGCCCAGTTGGGTCGTCCGCACCAGCCACAATGTGGACGGACTCACGGGCCAGATGCAGCAGGCTCTCTCCTCGGTCGTGCCCGGCCTGCCCTTTTCCGGCTTCTACCGCATGTCCGATCTCGAAGCCAAAACCCTGGCCACCCAACGCATTGAGGTTGCTCTTCTCGGCGTGATGGCCGGACTCGCCCTGCTGCTCAGCTCCGTCGGCATCTTCGCTCTAGTGGCCAACATGGTGGCCCAGCGCACCCGCGAAATCGGCATCCGCCTCGCCCTCGGCTCTCCCATCGGCAACGCCATGGCCAACGTCGCACGCTCCGGCGTCGTCGCCTCCGCATTCGGTCTGGTGCTTGGCCTCGGCCTCTGCGCCGCAGTCCTTCGCATCCTGCGCAAGGTGCTCTACGGCGTAGGCGCCTACGACACAGCCACCCTGGCCGCTGTCGTCCTCACCCTTGCTCTTATCACCGTCCTCGCTGCCACCTTCCCGGTGCTGCGCATCGCCCGCATCGACCCCGCCCGCACCCTCCGCGACGAATAGTCGTCACCTCCCAGGGCCCGGTTCCACCCCAGGAACCGGGCCCTGTGACTATTTGCTTTTTTCTTCCATTGCATCCGGACCACAACCCGTCTAAGATGCGTCAATTAACCGGTATGCCCCTCGCCGACGCCATCGCCGCCCCTGTAGCCCCAGCCGCCCCAAGGCCGCGCCTGGGCAAGCTCTGCATCGCCATTCAGGCGGAGACCCCAGCAGAGCTGATTTCCCGCGCCGAATCCGCGTTAACTGACTCTCATTTCATGGAGTTGCGCCTCGACTCGCTGCCCAAGCCAGCAGCCGTTCTGCCCAAAATCAAGCACTTCCTGGCCGACCACCGCGACGCCACCCTCATCGCCACCTGCCGCCGCAAAGCCAACGGTGGGCAGTTCACCGGCTCGCTGGCCTCGCAGTTTGAAATCCTTGAAGCCGCCGCCGCCGCCGGAGTCCAGATTGTCGACCTGGAAATCGAGTCCGCCGAAAGCGCCAAGGCCTCCCAAATCAACAAGCTGCGCGCCTCGGGCGCTGCCCTGCTCATCAGCTTTCACGACTTCAGCCGTACCCGCGGCCTCACCCAGGCCGCCGACCGCATCCAGGAGTTCTCGCCTGACTACGTGAAGGTCGTCTCCACCGCTCGCGCCCTGGCCGACAACCTCGCCGTCCTGCGTCTCATCGAGGATCGCTCGCTCGCTACGCACTTCGTCGGCATCGCCATGGGCGAGGAAGGCATCCTGAGCCGCGTCCTGGGCCCGCGCTCCGGCGGCGCGTTCACCTTTGCCTCGTTCTCCGGCGGCGAGGAGACCGCGCCCGGCCAGATTTCCGCGCGCACCCTGCTCGACGTCTACCGCATCGACCAACTCGACCAGGCAACGCGCATCTTCGCCGTGGCCGGCAATCCGGTGGCCCACTCGCTCTCTCCGCTGATGCACAATGCCGCCTTCCGCCGCGAAAGCGTCAATGCCGTGCTGCTGCCGCTCAAGCCGCGCACCATCGACGACCTGCTCACCGTGGTCCGCGAAATTCCACTGGCCGGCGTCGCCGTCACCATGCCCTTCAAGCAGGACGTGCTGCCGCACCTGGCCAATATGGACCCGCTCACCGCCAAAATCGGCGCATGCAACACGCTGCGCACCGGCGCTGACGGCAAGCTCTACGGCTTCAACACCGACGTTGCCGGCATCATCCGTCCTCTGGAGCGCCGCATGCGTCTCTCCGGAACGCGCGTCGCCGTGCTTGGAGCTGGCGGAGCCGCCCGCGCCGCCGTCTTTGCACTCGTCGATCAGGGCGCCGAGGTCTACGTCGTCAATCGCACCCACGAGAGCGCCGTTGCCCTGGCCCGCAAAGCAAAGGCAAAGTCGCTCAAGCATGAGGCCTTCGCCAAACAGCACTTCGACGTGCTCATCAACGCCACGCCCTGCGGCATGAAGGAAAGCAAGGCCGCCATGCCCATCGCCGCCGGCGAGCTGAATGCCGGCCTGGTCTTCGACATGGTCTACAACCCGCTGGAAACACCCTTGCTCAAACTCGCTCGCTCCCGCGGCATTCCCACCATCAGCGGGCTGGAGATGTTTGTGCAGCAGGGCGCGCGTCAGTTCGAAATCTGGACCGGCAAGCCCGCGCCCGAATCCGACATGCAACGCGAAGTGGAGCGCGAGCTGACCCACCGCGGTTAGCACTGCCCCTGGGCCTACGCGGCACAAAAAAACTCCGAGGCCTTGGCCCCGGAGTCTCACCTGATTCACTGCGCTAAAACTTCTCGCCCACCATCTCCTCGCTCTTCGTCCACAGCGCCTTGGCGGCCTCCGCGTCCAGCGCGTAGCCGCGCACGCCCTCGCTGATTGCGCTAATCACCACGTCGTCCGCCACAATTGAGCCCGTGTGGCAGTTCTCGCAGTAGCGCCCGCCCATCTCGTCCGTCGTCGCCACTACCGCGGCCCAAACCGAAGTCGCTGCGCCCTGCGGAATCGTCTTGAACTCGAACGGCCCCTTGCCTTCCGCGGCTAGTTGCTCATTCATCTGCTTCAACATCCCCTCCAGCGCGCCTGGGGCCATGTACCGCGCAAGCTCTGTCGGGATGGCGCCGGGATGCACCGCCGCCGCGCGCACGCCGCGACTGTTGTGCCGCCGGTCGAACTCCACCGCGAACAGAATGTTCGCCGTCTTCGAGCGTCCGTAGGCCACAAACGGTTCGTACGGCGTGCTCTCGAAGTTCGGATCGTTCAGATCCACATTCGAGAAGCGATGCCCTGAAGACGAAAGATTCACCAGCCGTCCGCCATCGCGAATCAGCGAAGCAATCCTGTTCACGAAGACAAAATGCCCCAGGTGATTGGTGCCGAATTGCGTCTCGAATCCATCCGCCGTGTGGCCGAACGGCGTGGCCATCACGCCGGCATTGGCAATCACCACATCGAACAGCTCGCCCTTCTTCACCAGCGCATCGGCGCAGGCGCGGACGCTGGCCAGGTTGGCAAGGTCCAGTTCAATCAGCTCAAAGCCGCCGCCGTTGGCCGCCGCTTCCGCGCGCACCTGCGCGGTGGCCCGCTCGGCTTTTGCCAGGTCACGCGCCGCGCCAACCACATGCGCACCGTGCGCTACAAGCGCCCGCGCCGTCTCCACGCCCAACCCCGCGGAAACACCTGTCACCAGGATCCGCTTCCCGTCCAGCCGCACGCCGGCCAAAACCTCTTCCGTCGTTGTTGTCGCTCCAAACTTGCCCGCCATTGTTCCTCCTCTGCGGCCCGCGCGCGTTTCGCGCTTGACGGGCCCATTCATCGCTCTTTAGAACGGAGCCAATCTCCGCTACCATGAGATAAGCGGAGACAACCTCCGGTTGCAAATTTTCTTTCCATGGCCACCCGCCTCACTAAATCCGCCGCCTTGTGGAAATCCTGATTCTCGGCTCCCGCCCCATCGCGTGATGGCTTTTCCCCGTGCCTTACGTATTATTTGTTGCAACTAATATCTACTCGCGGGAGTCCATATATGGGTGCCGGCTTTCCCCTCAACTCTCATCTGGCACGCCCGTCGGCTCCTGCCGCCGAGGCACTCTCCGAACGGCCGCAGGCCGATGAAATGAAAGGATTTTTGACTATGAAGCGTTTTGTTCTTGCCTCCCTACTTCTGGCACTCGCGGCACCCCTCGCCCTGGCCCAGCCCTCCACCTGGAAGGCCGACCCGGCCCACAGCGACGTCGTCTTCGGCATTCGCCACATGGGCCTGTCCACGGTCCGCGGCCACTTTGGCAAGGTGGAAGCCACCATCGTTTACAACGAGGCAGACATCACCAAGTCCACCGTCTCCGCCACCATCGACGTGGCCGGCGTGGATACCGGCGAGTCAGCGCGCGACAGTCACCTCAAAACCGATGCCTTCTTCGACGTGGCCAAGTTCCCCACCGCCACCTTCACCTCTACCAGCGTCGCCAAAACCGCCTCCGGCCTCACCGTCACCGGCAATCTGACGCTCCACGGCGTCACCAAGCCGGTGGTGCTTACCGTCGACGGCCCGGTTACTCCCATGGAAAGCCCCATGGACCACAAGCTGCATTCCGGCTTTGAGGCCACCACCACCATCAGCCGCTCTGCCTTTGGCATCGGCGGACAGTTCCCCACCGCTATGCTGGGGGATGACGTCAAGCTGATCATCGACCTGGAGATCATCAAGCAGTAAGCACGATGTAGCATGGAGGGCGCGGCAGCACCCGCGCCCTCCAAAGCATCCGAGGAGCAGAATGACCAGCCTGAAATCGGAAATCGCCCAGAAACGCCCCTTTGCCAGCAAGGAAGAGGAGGCATTGCTGAACATTCTGCGCACCGCCGACTGTCTGCAGCGCGAGTTTCAGCGGCGCAGCCGGGAGTGGGGCGTTACCTCCACCCAGTACAACGTGCTGCGTATTTTGCGCGGTTCACACCCCGACGGACTTACCTGTACCGCGCTCGGCGACCGCATGATCACCGCCGAGCCCGACATTACACGCCTCTTGAAGCGCCTCTCCGGCATGGGTCTCGTCCGCCAGAAGCGCGACACCGCCGACCGCCGCGTCGTGCGCACCTTTATCTCCGCCAAGGGCCTGCATTTACTCGAACAGATGGACCCGGTCATCGACCGTACCCCGCGCGAAATGCTCTCCCACCTGAAGCCAGAGCAGATTGACCAGCTGATCATCCTGACAGAAGCGGCGCGCAAAGTCTGCGGAGACACAGCTTCACCCTCGTGCGATGGAAATCACACCGGGGTCAGCTGCGATGGGAAGGAAAAAATGGCGGATACAGTTACTGCGTAACGACCTTCTGCGCTGCCGCTTCTTCGTCGGTATCCGACTGAATGATGCGGTTATGCAGGCAGTAGAGCGCCAGCTCAAGCCGGTCAGAAACGCCCAGCTTGTCATAGATCTTGCGCAGATAGTTCTTGATGACCTGTTCGGTTGTTCCCAGCTGAAATGCGATTTCCTTGTTGCGCTTGCCCTGCGTAATGCAGGTGATGATCGCCATTTCCTTGGGAGAGAGCCGGGGCTGGTTGCGCGGGCTCACCAGTGCGGCGGCCTGGGCGCGGTAAGCCTCAATCACCCAATTCACTGACTGGTTGTCGATCCAGGTTTCGCCGGCCGCAATGCGCCGCACGCAGCGCACCAGCAGATCCGGCGCAATGGAGCGCGAGATGATGCCGCGCACGCCACGCCGGTACAGTTCCACCGTCTGGCTTTCGTCGGTGGCCTGCGCCTGCACAATCAGCTTCACATCGGGAGCCAGCCGAAGTAACTCGGGAATGGCGTTGGGAATGCCTGAGAGTAAGCTGCCTTCCAGCAGTACCACATCGGTTGGGTAACGCTCGATTGCCGAACGGAGATTATCAAAGGTATCGGCCTGTGCCACCACGCGCAGGTCGTCCTCAAGCGCAAAAATCTTGCGGATACCGACGCGGAAAATGGCCTGCGAATCGGCAAGAATAATGCGAATCGCGCCCGGCTTAACCGGGCCATCCTGAAGTTCGTTCTCGTTTGAATCGGTAAATGACGACATAGTGGATGGCTATCAATTCAACCTGGCTGTCACAGCTCGGCGAATTGATAGTCGTCGATGGTGGCGGCAGCCTGGTAATGACTTTGACTTACCGAGCAGCGTACCACACGACCACGGCAATGAACCATAACATCATTGTGGGTACCCAGTACCTCTCCCGGCATGCGCAGGGAATACCGGATGCCCTGGCCCACGCTCAACGGGTCGTCCACGTCGAACAGCACGCCGTTCGACGACACGTTCCGCGTCATGGCCGCGTGTTCCGACTTGCCCGCTGAAAGCATCAAAGGCAGCGAAAGCGGGAACCGCACTGCGCAGCGAACTTCCTGCCGCGAGGGCTCCGCAGCAACCTTGCTGCGCTTCCGCGTTGAAACACGTCGTGAGGTGCTCATATGCCACGTCCCGTATCCCTGGGGGGATACACAGCTCAATGTATCAAATTTTCCGCGACTTCCAAGACACGAAAGTTTCCGCACGGTAATCAGACTTGCAACATGGAACGTGACTTCTGGCGTAATCCCAAATCGGCAAAACTGGCCGCGCCCCGTCCTACTTTGCAACAAATGCCGCCGACGCTCCCACCCACTCCTGGTTACGGTTGTGATCCACGCCCATCATCTTCCCCCGGCCCAACCGTACCAACGACATGGCAGGTGTCAGTGCTCCGCCATCCGGCCATGCATACAGAATGCGGATTTCGGCCTGTGTCGGTCCAAATGGCGTCGCTATGGTTGGCTCAAACCGCATGCGCTGCTGCAAAAGGTAACCGCGCCGCTCCGCGGCGGGAATCGCTTCGAGGCGCGTTTGCGTCGGCTCAAACTCGATTCCCTTCCCGGCAAATGAAAACAGCGGCTTCAAAAGCAGCTCTGTGTACACCGTCTCCGCACTGGCCGGCTTCGGCAGCGCGACTCCAGCCTCTTCCAGCCACGCGCGGCCAGGCCCGGCAAGAAAATCATCCAGAAAAACCGCCGGTGGAACCACGCGGTGCCTGCGCGCCAGTGCCGGAATCGAAAACTTGCTCACCAGGAAATACCAGTTGGGATGCCCGGCCCACTCCACATCCCAGGCGCGCTCCAAATCGAACTGCAACGAAACCTGCTTGGCCATCAACTCGTCCACAATCGCGCGGTTGTAAATCCGGTGAATCGGCACCCGGCGTCCCGCGCTATCGCGATAGAACAGCTTGTCGCCCTCCGGCTCCACGGTCGTGATGTCGACAATCGCAATGCCCAATTGCCGCGCCGTCACCCAAAAATCGGGCAGCGTCTTCTGGTGCATCGGATCCACTTCGGTCAGCACCACGTTCTCCGGATCGTGCCCGCCCACAATCGTCTGCCGCAGCAGCTCCCAGTACGCCACCTCACTCATGCCGCCGGAGTAGCACTCCAGCTCCGCCGGCAACCTGTATGCCCCGCGGTACGCATTGCATAGCTCGGACTGAAACCCGAACACCGACGGAAACGCCTGAATCTCCACCAGCCTCGGCTCCAACACGCCGCCGGCCGCGCGCACCAGCGCAAAATCCGCCGTTAAAAAATGCGGATGCGCCGTCTCACCCGCTACGCAATAGCCGGCCGGAATCGCCGCCCGTGCCGCATCGAGCGTGGCCTTGTCGTCCAGCACGCTTGCCAGCAGCGTGGCTCCCTCCGCGGCCATTCCATCCAGCATCTTCCGCGAAAGGAAAACCGGCGTCTCGGCCACGCGAAACCCCAGCTGAGTGCCGCAGCTCTCCTCCAGCCCGCGAACCAGGCTTGCATAGGCCTCCGCGGTAAACCGCCCATTGAACTGGCTGCGCAGCGCCTCGATCAACTCTTCCTCCCTGTTTGCATGCAGCGCGTGGGTTCAAGAGTAACGCTCCACACGCCGCCTCTCCAGCCCTCGCGTCTCAATTTTGAACCATTCAAGGAAGCTCCCAATCTGCTCGATCTACAACAAACGGCTAGGGAAGAAAGTTGTAGTTACCTGCCAGCGGTTACGGTTCTGGATTTGGGGGCAAAAAGGGGGTCTAAAGGTGGTTCTGTGGGCTCCTGACAGCGCTTTGAGGGGGCAATTTGGGTCTTCAAAGGCACGGCATTGAATCTTCGGGTTTTACCGGTATTTGCCTATATTTAAAGGCTTTTACTGGGGATCAGCCGGTCTTGTCTGCAAACCCATGGGCCCCTCCGGGCATTCTGTATGAATTTTTCTCAACTTTTTTGGCTTCCAATTACTTTTGTTGTAGCCACGTAGGCTCTTTTGGGCTACCCTTTGGTTGCATCCCGAATTCCGTGGACGCGAGGAGTTTATATTCATGCGCTCGACATTCTTGAAGGCTTCGACTCTGGTTGCAGTAGCCCTGTTCGCAGTTTCCAGCTGCGTCGCCAGCACGATTCCGGTGAGCCCGTGGCCCGGTAAGACCAACGGCTCCAAGTTGGCCAGTATCCCGGTGAGCCCGTGGCCCGGAAAGACCAACGGCTCCAAGTTGGCCAGCATTCCGGTGAGCCCGTGGCCCGGAAAGACCAACGGCTCCAAGTTGGCCAGCATCCCGGTGAGCCCGTGGCCCGGTAAGACCAACGGCTCCAAGTTGGCCAGCATCCCGGTGAGCCCGTGGCCCGGTAAGACCAACGGCTCCAAGTTGGTCTAGTTGGTTACTTTTTGGGAATACATAGCATCGAAGTGCTGGTAGACTAGCGTTGTTTGGCCGATCAGCACTTCCAGGATGCCGATGATGAATCTGGAAAACGCACTGTGGCTCGCGGGGATTCTAATCGAGTCGATCCTGGTCGGACAGTTAATGTACCGCCGCGCTTGGCAGAAACTGCCGGCGTTTTTTCTTTTGGTCATTTGGGATCTATCCAGCGCCAGCGTTAATTTCGTTGTTTATCAATACTTTTTCAAGTACTACCTGAATGTCTATTCCATTGAAATCGCGGTTAGTTCGGCTCTTGAGTTTTGCGTCCTGGTAGAACTTGCCTGGTCGGTTCTACGCCCCATCCGTCACTCTCTGCCGCGCAAATCTCTACTCATCATCGCCTTTATCATCCTGCTCGCTGGTGTGGTTGTGTGGCCGTTCTCGGCAGTCGCCACGGATCCCGATATGCACCAAAACCTTCTGGTCCACATCGTCCAAACCGTCGGCTTCCTGCGGGTTGGCTTCTTCATCCTGCTCGCTGTCTCCAGCCAATGGCTCTCCATCGGCTGGCGTGACCGTGAACTTCAGGTCGCCACCGGCCTCGGCTTTTATTCGTTGGTGAGCCTCTTGGTGGCAATGCTTCGCACTCACGGCGCATCCCTCGATCAGTTGAAGCACTTCAACCAATTCGTCGTCGGAAGCTATTTGTGCTCCTTGCTTTACTGGACGTTCAGCTTTGCCCAGAAGGAAGCCGAGCGCCGCGAGTTTACGCCCCAGATGCAGAGCCTTCTGCTGGCCGTTGCCGGCGCTGCCCGCGCCAACCGCAGCGCCCTGGGCGACTCGGTCATGCCCCGCTCCAAAGACTCCCACAAACGATAGCCGTACATTACTTTTGGACCGTGACCGTGAAAAGGGCACTTGAGCCCATTCCGGTCCGTCCAGTACCTTTCCATTACGCCACTTGTACGATTTCTGGCCAACCTGCTCAATTTGCATGCACATAAGAGCCACTCTGCTCACCGGAAAGTATTATTGATAGAAACAGGTAACTGACCGATGATTACCTGTGAACGTGAAGTGGTGGGTACCGCACGAAGAAAATTTGGCCACGGCAACAATCCGCGTCTGTCCAGACAATCGGATTTTTGTTAAAAGTGGTAGCACAGTTAAGCAAACGTAGGACCCGGCACGTGGAGACCGGTTCCCGAGATCAGATTGAGGAACACCGACGATGTTGCCTTTGCTACAAATTGCCTTGCTGACGATCATCGCCCTCTATCTCGTCCGATGGAGGCAGAACACGCGGCGCAAAAGCGAACAGTCCTGGGACTCGCTGATTGCACGCCTTCGTTCTGACTCCAGTGCACGCGACCTGAGCGAGCACTATCTGTGGCGCGAGGGAGTGAACGTCACGCCCGAAGAAACCTGGACTCGTATCCGCGGCGCACATGGGCTGTGGGCGATGTACCAAAATGCCAAGACCATGCTTGAGATGGCCGACTATGCGCAGCGTCATTGCGAGTTGGTGGATCGCGAGCTCGTCGCCACCCTGCGCAGCGACGCCATGCAGATTCGAGTCTGCGTACTCATGGCTCTGGCGCAGTACGCATGCACCCAGGCCAGTGAGGGTGTCCGCGTCAATGCCTTCCGTGCCGCCTCCATGTACACCGGCATGGCAGCCCGTATGACCCAGTTGCTGCAGCAGAACGCAGCGATCATGGTTCCCAACTTCGTAGCAGCCATGTAGTCGATTTCGAATCCAGAAACAAAAAGCCCCGGCCTCGGCCGGGGCTTTCGTTTTGCATTCCACTTCCCTCTCGCTAAACCGGGTTCTCCGTCAGGAAGCCCTCAATCCGCGCGGCCTCTTCGTCGCTTAGCCGGAACTCCAGCGCCGGCGCCAGTCCTTCCACCTGCTTGCCGCTGCGCCCGCCCACAATGGCCGCCGTAATCGCCGGATGCCGCAGCGTCCACGCCACGGCCACTACGCCCGGCTCCACGCCGTGCCCCGCGCCAATCTCGCGGAGCAGTTCCACCAGCTTCAGGTTGCGGCTCAACCGCGGCTCGTTGAACTCCACCGCCCGGCGCCGCCAGTCATCGGCCGGCATCGCCGCCACGCGCTCGGCCGTCATCTTGCCCGTCAGCAGGCCGCTCACCATGGGCGAGTAGTTGATGACCCCAATCCCGTTCTGCTGGCAATACGGCAAAACCTCCGTCTCAATGGCCCGCCGCAGCATGGAGTAGGGCGGCTGCAGGTTGGTAATCGGCGCAATAGCCTGCGCGCGCTTCAGCTGCTCCACGTTGAAGTTCGAAACGCCAATCCAGCGCACCTTGCCCTGCTCCCGGAAGCGTGCCAGCGTCTCCCAGCCCTCTTCAATCTCCTCGTCAGGGTTCGGCCAGTGAATCTGATAAAGGTCAATCGTCTCCACGCCCAGCCGCCGCAGAGAAGCCTCAAGCTCGTTGGTCAGCGAGCCCGCCTTCAGCGACCGGTAGATTGACCGGTCCGCGTGCCAGCGCATGGAGCACTTGGTAAAGACATATGGCTTGTGGCTGGTCGACTTCAGCGCCTTGGCCACCACCTCTTCGGAGTGCCCCAGCCCGTAAATCGCCGCCGTATCAATCCAATTCACGCCCAGGTCGAGCGCGCGATGAATCGCCGCAATCGACTCGGCGTCGTCCTGTGCCCCCCAGGCAAACTCCCAGTTACCGCCGCCAATCGCCCAGGCGCCAAAACCAATCGCCGTCAGTTGAAGATCGCTGTTTCCCAGTGTGCGCAATGCAGTTGTGTTTCCCATGCCACCAGTTTAGTTGAACCGCTGTCGATCTATCTCCGCCGAAGGTCGCTTGCCTGGGAATGTACGTTCGTCTTCACGGCGCAATCAAGAACTTGCCCTCGCGCATAATCTGTTCGGTGCCGTCGGGGGTGTCGAGCCAGATGTTGAAGCCGAGGCCCACCACATCGATGTGCGTCGACGAGCGCCACGGTGCGCCGGTGTGCTCGCCGTACGGATTGCCAAAGGCAATGTGGATGCCGGGAAATTTTTCGTCCTGCAGAATGTTGCCAATCACGCGCTCCACGCCCAGGTTCGTGCCAATGGCAAACTCGCCCACGCGGTCGGAGTTCTCGTCCGTATGCGTGTACGCCCAGAAGTCGGCTTCCAACTGCTTGTTCTCGCTCGTGCAGCGCACAATGCGGTTCTGCGCAATCTCAATCGTCAGCGGCGACGAAGCCAGCAATCCATAGCGCGCGCACAGCCAATCGCCCACCACGCCGTCCACCACAAATGTGCCGTTCACCTCGCCTGGCGAGGTAAAACATTCGCCGCCCGGCAGGTTGCCCCACTTCTCCGGCGAAATAATGCCCGACGTTTTGAACCACTTGTAGCCCGGGTTCATCTCTGCCGTGATGTTGGTCCCAGCCGCGGTGGTCGCGCGAATCCGCGCGGCGCGTCGCACGCGCTCCAGCACTTTTTGCGAGAGCCTATCGACCATGTCGAAATCCGCCCGCATGCCCTGGCACATAATCTCCGGCGTAATGTTGACCATATGCGCATGGCGCATGCGCCGGCGATTCACCACGTCCGTCATCTGCATGCGCGAGCGCAGCTCATTCGGCTGCACGTTCACCGCAAAGATCGAAACCGCGGAGCTCTCCATATCCGCCAGTACCTCGGCCGGCATGTCCAACAGCGGCCGTGACGCCACGTCTTCCAGGATGAACGCATTCCACGGGCAGCCACGCTCGGCCAGCTGCGCGCCAAGCGAGGCCGCAATCGGCTCGGTCGAGCGGTCCACAATCAGCGTCACCTTCTCCTCCGGCTCAATGCGCAGGCAAGTAAACACAGCCGACCGCGCACCGGGTGTGAACTCGGTGGGGTAGGCAACAGACAAAAGCTGCGCAGCGGCTGCATTCATGCAGGGAAAGTGGCTCCTGACTCAGGGACGGGGTGCCTTCAGGTTAACGGAAAATCGCGCGGAAGCAAACTAGTGCGGCCGGCCTGGCAGAATGAAGTGCTCCGCGCAGCGCGGCTCGTAAAAATCCCCAGCCATGATGATGGGGCTCTCATACGGCGCTGGCTTGCCTTCAATAAATCGCTGCGGATAAAGCGCCTTTGCGCCGCAGCTGCAATAGGCCACCAATTCCGTAATGTTGCCGGAGAATGTGCGCACCAGCCACGAGAGCGACAGCATCTCGCCGAAGGGCAGGCCGCGAAAATCCAGTTCCAGCCCGGAGACCATCACATCGTGACCAGTTTCCAGCAGCCGCTTGGTGAACAAGAATAAGTCCACCACAAACTGGCCTTCGTCAATCGCGATGCACTCCACGCGCTTGCCAATCTGCTGCTCCATCGTGTCCACAATGGGCATCACCGCCCACGGATCCGCGGAAGGAAACTCAATGGCTTCCATCTTGCCGCAGCCGTTCTGGTTGCGGCTCTCCACCAGGCCCGCGGCAGCCTTGGTGTCCGCGCTCGGCTTCAGCAGCAGCACGTCCTGCTTGGCGTACTGGCGGCGAATCTCAATCCGGCGCAGCAGCTCGGCCGTCTTGTTGCTGCGCATGGGCCCGACGATGAGTTCGAGCTTGCCTGACACGGGTATCTCCAGCATGTGTACGCGTTTATTGTGCGGCGTGCGCACACTGGCGCGCAATGTGGAGAACGCGGGCAAAAATCCCTGCGCGCTTTCATCCCCCGGCCTCCACCCGCCATGCCGTAGATTAGGGGCTGAGAGGTCAACACAATCATGAGTTCAGACCGGCCGGCAAAAGTCGGCATTATCGGCGCCGGCAGCGTGGGCGCAACCATTGCCTACGCCGCCATGATTCGCGGCGTGGCGCGCCAGATCAGCATGTTCGACATTGCCCGCACCAAAGTTGATGCCGAAGTACTCGACCTGAATCACGGCATGCTCTTCGTCCCGCAGGCCACGGTCGACGGCTCTGACGACGTCGAGGTACTGCGCGGCTGCGACGTGGTGGTGATGACCGCCGGCGCCAAGCAGAAGCCCGGCCAAACCCGCATGGACCTTGCCGAAGCCAACGCCGCCATCTGCGGCAAACTGCTGCCCGACGTGGTGCGCGTCGCTCCCGACGCCATTCTGCTGCTGGTCACCAATCCCGTCGATGTCATCACCGAGCTGGCGCAGAAGCTCACTGGCCTGCCCTGGCAACGCGTCATCGGCTCGGGCACCGTGCTCGATAGTTCACGTTTTCGTTATCTTGTAGCGCGCCATTGCGGCGTCGCCGTGCAAAACGTGCACGCCTACATTGCCGGAGAACATGGCGACTCGGAAATCCCGCTCTGGTCCAGCGCCTCCATCGGCTCCATTCCGCTCAGCCAGTGGTCGGTGGAAGGCCACGGCCGCATCACCGCCGCCGACAAGGACACCATCGTCCACAACGTGAAGGACGCCGCCAATCAGGTGATTCAAGGCAAGGGCGCCACCAACTATGCCGTCGGCCTCGCGGTTACAAATATTCTGGAGGCGATTCTCTACGATGAGCGCCGCGTGCTTCCCGTCAGCGGCCGCCTGCAGGGCTTCCGCGGCATGGACGATGTTTGCCTCAGCCTGCCGCGCATCGTCAGCCGTAAAGGCATCGAACAGCCTCTGCCCATCCGAATGACCGTGGATGAAGAAGCGGGCCTGGAAGCCAGCGCCGAGCGGATTCGCGCCGTCGTCAAAGGCCTTGGCTACTAGCGTGCCTGTTTTCAAAAGGCACAAACGGAGGGAGCAATGGCCTCAGGCCATTGAATGCACGCGCAAAAAACTTCCGGGGCTTTAGCCCCGGAAAGATTATCCAGATGAATTCGAGTGAGAGAAGCCGCCTTACGCGGCTTCTCCCACTCTGTTCGCTAGCTCTGGATAAACGCCAGCAGGTCGGCGTTGATCACATCCGCATGCGTGGTCGCCATGCCGTGCGGAAAGCCCTTGTACACCTTCAGGGTTCCGTTTTTCACCAGTTTGGCTGAGAGCAGCGCCGAGTCGGCAATTGGCACAATCTGGTCGTCATCGCCATGCATGATCAGCACCGGCACATCGATCGTCTTCAGGTCCTCGGTAAAATCCGTCTCCGAAAAGGCCTTGATGCAATCGTAGTGCGCCTTGGCGCCGCCCATCATGCCCTGCCGCCACCAGTTGCGAATCACACCCTCTTGCACCGTCGCGCCCGGACGGTTGAAACCATAGAACGGCCCCGACGGCACGTCGAGAAAGAACTGCGCCCGGTTCGCCACCAGCGCCGCGCGGAAGCCGTCGAAAACTTCCATCGGCAGCCCGCCCGGATTCTTCTCGGACTTGACCATGATCGGCGGCACCGCGCCAATCAGCACTGCCTTCGACACACGGCCGGACTCGGCGCGCGCCACATAATGTGCCACCTCGCCGCCGCCCGTCGAGTGGCCCACGTGCACCGCGCCCTTCAAATCCAGTGCCGCGGTCAGCGCCGCCACATCGGCCGCATAGGTGTCCATCTCATTGCCCGCATCGGTCTGCGCGGAGCGGCCGTGCCCGCGCCGGTCGTGCGCAATCACGCGATAGCCCTTCAACAGAAAGAACATCATCTGGTTGTCCCAGTCGTCGGCGCTCAGCGGCCAACCATGATGAAACACAATCGGCGTCGCGTCCTTCGAGCCCAGGTCCCTGTAGAAAATCTCAACACCGTCTTTGGTCTTGATGAATGGCATTTCAGTTCTCCTTGTGTGCGAGTGGGGAAAACACTGTACCGCACGTATCAATCGACCTCCGCACGGCACAGGTTCACGTTCGTTCAACTGCGGTTGCGCTTTATTCCGTGCGCCCCTGGGCCGTCCTGCGTCAGGTTCCTGCGGAACCGATTGCGAAGAGGGGAAATTCCTCGCATGGGCAAGTCGACCGGCTAACGGACTGCGGCCGCAGAGACCTATCGTGCTCTGCACCACCGCGCCTGTACAGACTACCGCCGATGAACCACAGCCGCCTGTGAATTTTGGATGCGCGCATACACTCGGATAGGTTCCGTAAAGCGCCTCGCCCATCACAACCCCTGCACCGTCTCGTGCGCCATGTAATCCACCACGGCCTTCAAGTCGCCGTTGGTCTCCTCAAACACTTTCAACTGCCGATCTGCGCCCGTTCCGGTCTTCATAATCGTGCGAATCCCATCAATCGCTTCCCTGCTGCCCAGCTCGTCCACCACCGGGTCCACCAGCACCAGAAGCTCCTCAATCAAATCGCGCAGCGGTACCTCCTGCTGCTTGCCGAAATCGATCAGCTTGCCATCCAGCCCATACCGCACCGCGCGAAATTTGTTCTCCGCAATCAGCGAGCGTGTATACATGCGGAAGTCCTGGTTGGCCTCGTGCAGCTTGTAGAGATAGGCCGCCGTCGCCTGAATCAAAGCCGCAATCGCCACTGTCTCCTCGGCGCGCAGCGGAATGTCGCAGGCCCGCACCTCTACGGTGTTGAAGAACGGGTGCGGACGGATATCCCACCAGATTTTCTTCGCGTTGTCGATGCAGTTGGTGCGGATTAACAGGTTTACGTAGTTCTCAAACTCTGAGTAGCTGGTGAACGCATCAGGAATGCCCGTGCGCGGAAAGTTCTCAAACACTTTGGCGCGATACCCC
>DASVLI010000262.1:0-3472 GCA_036384955.1 Occallatibacter sp. | reverse complement strand
GAGTTCAACACGCTGACGGTGGTGCACAGCAAAAACTCCGAACAACCGCTGGAGGTTTACCGCTTTCTGAAAGAGACAGGCAGCGGGTTCATGCAGTTTATTCCAGTAGTGGAGCGACGGGCACGCGAGGCCGACGCAAATGGTCTGGTGCTGATTGCGCCGGCCAGCGTGGCAGCCGCGGAGGTGACGGAGTGGTCCGTGCGTCCGCGTGCATACGGCGAGTTTTTGGCGCGCATCTTCGACGAGTGGGTGCGGCACGATGTGGGCCGCGTGTTCGTGCAGCAGTTCGATGTGGCGCTGGAAAGCTGGATGGGCATGGACGCAAGCCTGTGCGTCTTTCGCCGCACCTGCGGCGGCGCGCTGGCCATGGAGCACACGGGCGACGTATACAGTTGCGACCACTTCGTGTATCCGGAGCACAAATTGGGCAACGTGCTGGAGACGCCGCTGGAGGAAATGGTGGGATCCGCACAGCAGCAGAAATTTGGGCAGGACAAGGAATCACTGCTGCCCGGGATGTGCCGCGCCTGCGATGTTCGCTTTGCCTGCAACGGCGAGTGCCCCAAGCATCGCTTTGTGACCACACCGCAGGGCGAGCCAGGCTTGAACTATCTGTGCGATGGATACAAGCATTTCTTCCACCACATTGACCCGTACATGCAGTTCATGGCGGGCGAGCTGCGCGCGGGACGTCCGCCAGCGGGCATTATGCAGATTGTGGGCGGGCAGTAGGGCCTTCGGAGCAAGGCTGGAGAGCGATTGACAGGGAAAAATTGGGCGTGATAGGGTGCGTTTCTGGAAACGTTTACGTCCGCATAGCGCCTGATGTTTTCGCATTGCGTGCATGGCAATTTCCTGGTCACTTCAACCCCTCTGTCTCCACACAAAGGACCGCGCATGAAGCTCACTTTTGCCGCACTCTTTGCCTCCTGCCTCACCGCTTCTCTTCCCCTTGTCGCGCAAAGCGCGATTCCCGCACTGACTTCTTCGAATGGACAGATTGAAGTGCGCTTCGCCGTGGACTCCGCGGCAGGCACAGACGCTACGGAAGGCGGACAGCTGACCTACTCGGTGCACTACAAGGGCAAGGCGATCATTGATGCGTCGCCGATGGGGCTGGAGTTGGACGCGCTGCCTACGCTAGGCAAGCGCGTGGTGGTGAAGAATGCGCAGACTGGTAGCGGCGTGGACGACTACGCGCTGACCAACACCAAAGTGAGTCACGTGCACGATGCATATCGCAGTTTGACTTTGACGGTGGCCGAGCCGGGCGCGGGCTATGCGGTGCGCACGATGGTGGTGGAGGCGCGTGCCTACGACAGCGGCGTGGCGTTCCGCTACATTGTGCCGCGGCAGTTCGGCATCAGCGGGCTGCACCTGCGCGGCGAAGGCACGGAGTTCCGCTTCAGCGACGACGATGCAATCTGGGCGCTGGCACTGCCCAGCTATCGCTCAAGTTACGAGAGCGAGTATGTGCCGCTGCAGATTTCATCGCTGAGCAATCAAGGCGGAGTGGCAAGCCATTTTCTTATCGGGATGCCGCTCTTGCTGCATCAACCGGGCGCGGCGTGGATGGCGCTGATGGAAGCGGACCTTGAAGGATCGAGCGCGATGTATGTGACCAATCCGACGGGAAGCTGGACGGGCCACTCGCTGAGCGTGCAGCTTTCTCCACGCTGGGATGAGCCGCACGAAGCAGTGCGCGGCGAGCTGCCATATCACTCGGCATGGCGCATTGTGGCGGTGGGCGATACGCCGGGTGCGCTGGCGGAGGCAAACCTGCTGACGGATTTGAGCCCGGCCAGCCGCGTGGCGGATCCGAGTTGGATCAAGCCCGGCAAGGCGGCATGGAACTGGTGGGCCGACAACGTGGACAACGCGGGGCAGGCTGGAGACAAGAACTTCAACACGGCAACCATGAAGCAGTACGTGGATTTCGCGGCCGAGTCGGGATTTCCGTACTTCTTCCTCGATGCAGGCTGGTCGTCTATTGCGGACATCACCAAAATGAACGGCACGGTGGATGTGCCGGAGCTGGTGCGCTACGCGGCAACGAAGAATGTGAAGGTGTGGATCTGGCTCTACTCCGAGTCGGTGATGCGGCAGATGAAGGATGCGTTTCCGCTGTACGAGAAGTGGGGCGTGGCCGGACTGAAGATCGACTTTGTCAATCGCGACGACCAGGAGGGCATTCAGTTCTTCTACGACACGGCGGAGTACGCGGCGGCGCATCACCTGATGGTGGATTTCCACGGCTGCCATACGCCGTGGGGGCTAATGCGGACCTATCCCAACGTGATGAGCTACGAAGCGGTGCTGGGGCTGGAACAGAACAAGGCGGGCCGACGCGACACGCCGCAGGGGCGAACAACTTTCGCCTTTACGCGCATGCTGGCAGGGCCGCTGGACTACACCGCGGGCGCTTTCGACAACGTGACCGAAGGGCAGTTTGTGGCGCGCAACTCCGCGCCCATGGCGATGGGCACGCGGGCGCAGCAACTGGCGCTGTACGTGGTGTTTGAGAATCCGATTCCGATGGTGTCCGACAGCCCGCAACACTACCGCGGCGAGCCGGCATTTGAGTTTTTGCGTGAGGTTCCGGCAACGTGGGATGAGACGCATGTGCTGGCCGGTGCGCCGGGCGAGTTTGCCACCGTGGCGCGGCGGCATGGCAATGAGTGGTACGTGGGCAGCATTACCAACTGGACGGAGCGGACGGTCGACGTGCCGCTGACGTTTTTGGGCGCGGGCGCCTACACGGCCGAGGTGTACGCCGATGGCGCTGACGCGGCGACGCAGCCGAAGCAGGTGGCAATCCATAAGGAGCAGGTGACAACGGCGAGCGTGTTGAAGCTGAAGCTTGCGCCGGGCGGCGGCGCGGCAGTGCGGATTGTGCCGGCGGGTGGAAAGTAGCGGACAAGGGCTTTAAGGCAAAAAAAATCGCCTCCGAGATCTAACTTTCGGAGGCGCTTGCCTTTGCAAATTATAAGGTGGGCGCCAGTAGCCGGCACTGGAGGTCGGTAGCACTCGACTACTGGCAAACCCTATTCCAACGAAGCAAGCCGCGGCTTCCCCTTTCCACTGCCGCCTCGTGTCGTCCGGCTCAAAGAGGGTGATCTTGCTTCCCCCCAAACCATGATGACAAGGTGAGTGTCACCGATATTGGACAGTCATTCCGTGACGACTGTCACACTAGTTCGAGGAAAACGCAGCCCAGATACGGGCGGCCATTTGAACCGCCACGGAGAGCGATTTGTTCCGTTGACAAAGCAGGTTGACGGCTTGAGAATCGGAACTTCGGCACCCCGAGGTAAGACCATCCATGCCAGCACTTTTAGAGACAAACCTGGGCTCGACACCCCTGCTCGGCCGGGGCAAGGTCCGCGATTTATATGCCGTCGGCAACGACCTGCTGCTGGTGGCCAGCGACCGGATTTCGGCCTTTGATTTTGTTTTGGGGTCCGGAATTCCC
>DASVLI010000261.1:0-20569 GCA_036384955.1 Occallatibacter sp. | reverse complement strand
CGGTCAGAGACCGCGGAAGCAAGAGCAGCAACGGGCGCTTCGGCAAGGCCGGCGCGCACAGGCGGCTTGGGCAGATTCACGGCAATCTCCTCGGAGCGGACAACCTCGAGCACGGGCGAAGCGTTCCACACGGCGGTGTCGGTTTCCTGGCTGCGGCGCAGGGCGTAGAGCAGCTCCTGCCGATGCGGCCCGCGGGGGCTGGCCGGCTCGGCCGAGCCGTCCGAGTGCAGCAGCTCCACCTCGGGATAGGAGCTCTGAAAGTCGCGCAGAAACTCGCGCTGATCGAGATCGGGCAGCCAGTTATCGACAATCAGCGTGGCCGGGCGGGTGGCTTCAAGCTCGGCCCAGGCCTCGGCGCCGCTGGCGGCCTCGCGCACCTGCCAGCGCAGGCCGGTCAGGGTCTGGCGCACACGGTTGCGGAAGCTGGAATCGGCGCTGGTAATCAGCGCGGTACGTGGACGGGAGTAGCTTTGCGGACGAAGTGCTGCCGGGCTCGACATGGTTCATTTCCTCTCTGCATGGGTATCAACTTGCTGGGATAAAGCAGCCTTCGGGGAGAACCGGATCGGCGGGGCTGGGGGGAGGGATGGATAAGGGCTGGGCGGCAACCGCATCAGCCACACAAACCAGGTCGGACTCGGAGGGAATCATGTATCCCTGTCCGCGTACGGTGCGAATTAGCCGGCCGGGCGCGGGGTCAGAGAGCTTGCGGCGCAGGTAGTTCACGTAAACATCGACGATGTTGGTGGTCTGGGTCGGCTCCATGTTCCAGACCGTGTCCAGCAGATCGACGCGGGTGACGGCGTGGCCACGATTGAGCAGCAGTTGCTCGAGAAGCGCGAATTCCTTGTTGGTCAGATCGACCGATTGGCCGCCGCGGCGCACGCTGTGCTCCAGGCGATTGACCTCGATGGAGCCGGCGCGCAGCACCAGCCGCGCCTCGCGCTTGCGGCGCAGCAGAGCCCGGCAGCGGGCGCGCAGTTCAAAGAGGCTGAAGGGCTTCAGCATCAGGTCGTCGGCGCCCTGGTCCAGGCAGCGCACGCGGGTATCGACCTCCTGACGCGCGGTGAGAATCAGAATGGGCAGCTCGGCATCAAGCTGTCGAACTTCTGCCAGCACCTGCTCGCCATCCTTGGCGGGCAGATTGAGATCGAGAATGGTCAGGTCGGGCATCTCCTGGGCGAAAGCCTCAACCGCGGCCACGCCATCGAAAGCCAGCCGGACGTGGTGCCCGTCAGCCTCCAGCCCACGCTTCAAAAATTGCGCCAGCGCCTTGTCATCTTCGGCGATTAACAGCCTCATTGCAGTGCCTCACAGATTGCCGGCAGGACGGGTGCAGCGCCGGTCCGGCTGAAAACCGGACATCGGTGCATAAGAGCGCACTCACCTTGCCGCACATCCACCATGCGGTCACGATGAGTGGAACTCAAGGCGACGAATCGAAAAGTTGGAGGCGAAATTCCGGGATTGGGAGGGGCAGGCGGGCGGTTTCAAAACGGTGCGCCCTCATCCGCACCATTCCTGGTGCTTACGCTGTCGCGCGCTGGTGTTTGCCGGCCTTGTCGCGATACATTTCCTGGTCGGCGCGATGCAGGACGGCCTGGAGGTCGTCGCCGGCCTTGTACTCGGCCACACCGATGGAGACGCCGAGGGCATGGCGGAAGGGACCGGAGTCGCCTTCGATGGTGTAGTTGCCGCAGATCCACTGGCGCATGCGCGCGGCCTGGCTGTTGGCTTCTTCGATGTCACCCTCGACCAGGACGATGAACTCGTCGCCGCCCCAGCGGCCGGGAGTGTCGCCGGCGCGGCAGGCGCGTTTGAGCTCGGCGGCAAACTGCTTGAGAACCTTGTCGCCGGCCAGGTGGCCGTGGTTGTCGTTGACCCATTTGAAGCCGTCGATGTCGAGCAGCACGATGGAGAAGCTCTGTCCGCTGGTGATGTGGCTTTGAATCTGGGTTTCGATCCAGAGGCGGTTGCCGAGGCGGGTGAGCCCGTCGAAGGAGGCGATGTACTCGGCCTCTTCGAGGCGGGTGCGATAGGCCTTGACCTCGACGCGGAGGTGGTCGACGGCGCTTTTGCCTTCGGCGGTCATGCGTTCGATGGAGGCTTTCAGGTTGGTGGCGCTCTTCTCGATGGAGGCGCGGATCTGGCGGATGTCGTCGAGCGAGGCAATGGTTTTGAGGCTCGTGGTGACCTCGCCAATTTGCTGGGCACAGCGCTGGTCGCGATGGGCCAGCGACTCACTGGTGCGGGCCAGCAGGAGAAGGAGGTTGCGCACCTCGTCGGCGCGCTCTTCAAGCGAGTGAGCGGCACGATCGCCCCACTGGTCCACCTGCTCGCGGACCGACTGGCCGGTGGAGACGACGCGGCGCGGGCCGGCGTCGGTGAGTTTGGATTCAAGCCCGGCCATGGAGGCCTGCAGCCCAGCGCCGGCCGAGGGGCAGGCTTTGACGCTGGCGTTGCCCATGGCCAGAAGGGCGGAGCGGAACGCTTCCTGATAGGCGGCCAACAGGGCTTCATCCGAGGCGGATGCTATGTCGGTCACATCGTTCAAGCTATCGAGATACTTTTTCAGCGAGATCATGGATGCGTTGCGCTCTCAGGTTGCCGCTTCAGGGCAGGGGGAGGTGGCCTGCCTGATACAGGATTTGTTCTCTCTTATCGGCCATAAACGTCTGAACTTTCAGTCGATCAGAGGAAAAATGCGGGGGCGAGTTAACTTTGGAGGGTCTGCACGAAAATAGGGCGAAAATCGGAGGTTGCAGTTCGCTTTTTATTCGCTATAATGCGCACATGGCAGTCACACGCAGGCAAAAAGAGGTTCTCGACTTTCTGGAAGGCTTTGTGGCCCGCAACGGGTACTCTCCGTCGTTTGAGGAGATCGCGCGGGGGCTGAGCCTGAAGAGTCTGGCGACGGTTCACAAGCACATTACCAACCTGGAGCGGAAGGGCCTGCTGGACCGTATGCACAACCGCAGCCGCTCGATTGACGTGCTGCCGCCGGGAGCGCGGACGAGGACCAGCGACCGGTTGCCGCTGGCCGGGCGCATTGCCGCCGGCCTGCCCGTGGAGCAGGTGGAGAACACCGAGTCGATCAGCCTGCACGATGTGGTGGGCAATCGCGACGTGTTTGCGCTGGAAGTACGCGGCGACTCGATGCGCGACGAGCACATTATCAACGGTGACTACGTGCTGGTGGAGCGCACCAAGACGGCGCGCCAAGGCGAGATTATCGTGGCGCTGGTGCACGGCGCGGAGACGACGCTGAAGCGCTTTTATCCCGAGGGCAATGTGGTGCGGCTGCAGCCCTCGAATGCGGAGATGGAGCCGATCTACGTGCAGGCCGCGAATGTGGCCATTCAGGGACGCGTGCTGGGCGTACTGCGCAAGTATCGGTGAGCGCGGTTGGAGTTTTGGAAAAGCGAAAGGCCCGCCGGATGGGGGCCTTTCCAATTTCAAAAATGCGCGCCAAGGGCGCGGCAATCAGGCAAACAGCTTTTGGACTTTCTGCTCAATGGTGTCCTGCGGCACGTAGCCGACAATCTGGTCGGCAATCTTGCCGTCCTTGAAGAGCAGAAGCGTGGGAATGCCGCGGATTCCGTAGCGCGACGGCGTAGCACCATTCTCGTCCACGTTCACCTTGACCACCTTCAGTTTGCCTGCGTAACTGGAGGCAAGACCCTCCACGATGGGGGCGATTGCCCGGCACGGACCGCACCAAACGGCCCAGAAATCGACCAGGACGGGCTGCTCGCTACGAAGCACTTCCTGCTCAAACGTTGCATCACTCACTTCCATCACACCCGCTGCCATGTTCCTCCTCGTGGGTACCGCGTCACACTCAGTGTATCGACAACCACGCTCTCATGGGATGCGGGATGCACTGGAAAAGTCGCAAAGTGCCCGTGTGGGCAATGGAAAGGGACGAGTACGGAAATGATTTCGGGATTGGAGCGCGGAGGTAGAGACGGGAAAAGGCCGTTGGGGAATTGCAGGCAAATTTAAAGCGCCCGGATCCGGTTAAGGATCACGGGCGCTAGAGCAGCCCTCCCCCAGAACTGCCCACGGAGCGACTGTAGGATTTCCGCTCCGGAAAGGCAAGCAAACTTAGGTAATCGCGCGTTCATAACTTGGTAACCAAACCCGGCGTTCTGGTTACTTACCACGTTCGTGTAAGTCCAATCGGCACAATGCGGATACTTTTGATAGCTTTCAAATCAAGCAGTTACCGATATTCCAGGCGAAACCGAAGTGGGAGGGCCGTGTGATGTGGGTCAAATGGCTAGGTAAGTACAACTTTTAGTGAAGGATACGAAGGGCGGCGGCTCCGAGAGGTTCAAAGCGGCAGTGGAGCAGTTCCGAGGCCTGCGCTGCGGCCAGAGATTCGCGGATGGCAGCCGAGGCAGCGAGGAGTTTTTCCTCCGACTCGACGACGACGAGGACGGCCGGCCCGGCACCGCTGAGGGCAACGCCGAGGACGCCTTCCCTTCCCGCCAAACCCAGTAGAGGTTGCAGCAGAGGGCAGACGCGGGAGCGAAAGGGCTGGTGCATGCGGTCCTTCATGGCGACATGGAGCAGCTCTCCGCGGGCCTGCGCGAAGGCCAGGCCGAGCAGTGCGACCGATTGCACATTGGAGACAGCGTCGCGGCGCGAGTAGCTTTCCGGCAGCAGCGCGCGGGCGGTGGCGGTGGCCAGCGGATCTGCGGGCAACACAACGATGGCGCGCCACTCCGCCGGCGGTGTTACGCGCGCGGCAAAGACAGAGCGGCCTTCCGTGGCGGCGGTGACGAAGCCGCCCAGCCAGCAGGCGGCGGCGTTGTCCGGGTGGCCTTCGAGCGCGGTGGCCTCTTCAAGAACCTGTTCGCTGGTGAGCGGAATGGGACCGAAGTGCGCGGCCAGCGCGATGGCGGCCAGGCGGCCCGCGGCCGAAGATCCGCAGCCCATGCCGAGCGGGATGCCATTGTTCATGCGCAGCGCCAGCGGACGAGTGGCAATGCCGTGCTCGGCGAGCAGGCGGTTGTAGGTGTCGAGGATGAGGTTGTCAGTGAGGCGCGCGCAGCGCTCCGCATCGCGGCCGGTGGCGGCGATGGAGAACTGCTCGGCGGGCTCGGCTTCGATTTCGAGGAAGAAGTCGAGCGCAACCGCCGCGGCGTCGAAGCCGGGTCCGAGATTGGCCGAGGTTGCGGGCAGGCGCAGCCGGAAGGGATCGCTCATCCGGCCTGTTCCTTGATGGCGGCGAGAACCGCTTCCGCGGTTGCATCGGTGGTGACGGCGTTGCGTTGCAGCGCGCTCAGCGTCTTCTCGTGGCCGGCGGCCTCATCGGCGTTCAGCAGTGCGCCGCGATGGAAGTCGATGGTGTAATCGGCGTCCTTGAGGGTGTGGCCGGTGAGCACCAGAACAACGGAATCCGTGGCGGCGATGCGGCCATCAGCCTTGAGTTTTTTGAGGCCGGCGAGCGTCACAGCAGAGGCGGGCTCGCAGCCCAGGCCTTCGGCGCCGATTTCAGTTTTGGCGATGGCGATTTCGGCTTCGGTGACGTCAAGGCACCAGCCGCCGCTGTCGTGAATGACCTTGGTGGCTTTGCGCCATGAAGCAGGATTGCCGATGCGAATGGCAGTGGCGCGGGTGTGGGCTTCGACGGATTCGAGGACAGCACCGTCGCTTTTAGCGAAGCTGCGGACCAGCGGATTGGCGCCCTCGGCCTGAATGACGGAGATGCGCGGCATGCGTGCGACCAGGCCGAGTTCGACCAGTTCGCGAAAGCCTTTGCCGAGTGCGGAGCTGTTGCCGAGATTGCCACCGGGCACGATGAGATGGTCGGGCACGTTCCAGTCAAATGCCTCGGCAATTTCGAAGGCGGGAGTTTTCTGGCCTTCGAGTCGATAAGGATTAACCGAGTTGAGCAGGTAGATCGGAGAACGCTTGACGATGTCGGTGAGCAGGCGGAGGCAGCCGTCGAAGTCGGTCTTGAGCTGGCAGGTGACCGCGCCGTAGTCCATGGCTTGCGAGAGCTTGCCCCAGGCGATTTTGCCTTCGGGGATGAGCACGAGCGAGCGCAGGCCGGCGCGTGCGGCGTAGGCGGCCATGGCGGCCGAGGTGTTGCCGGTAGAAGCGCAGGCGACCCACTCGAAGCCACGTTCTTTGGCCACGCTGAGAGCGGCGGTCATGCCGGTGTCCTTGAAGGAGCCGGTGGGGTTCATGCCCTGATGCTTGGCGAAGAGCTGGTCGATGCCGAGGGCTTTGGCGGCGCGGGGCAGCGCGTAGAGCGGCGTGTTCCCTTCCCGCAAGGTGACGGCGTTGCCGAAGTTGTCGAGCATGGGCAGCAGCTCGCGGAAGCGCCAGACGCCGGACTGATCGAGCAGTTCGGTGTTGCAGCGGCGCTCGCGCCACAGCCATTTGAGCGCGCCGGGATTGGGGCGGTCGTGGCTGGAGCGCTGGGCCCAGCCGGGGTACTCGACTTCAAACAGGTCGCCGCAGCGAATGCAGCGAAAGTCCGGTTGCGCCTCCGACCCACGAATGCGGTCGCCGCAGCCACAGCAGCGTAGTTGATGCAGATTGTCGTTCATCGCGTGTGCCTTTAGCCTACCAGCGCGCGGCGGGGTTGGTTCAACCGGCAACGGGCGCGGAATCTTCTGTGAAACCCAGGCGCACCGGTTCCATTTCCAGTTCGACGCCGAAGCGCGCCTCGACGCCGGTGCGAATTTCTTCGGCGAGAGCCATGATGTCGGCTGCGGTTGCGCCGCCTTGGTTGATGAGTGCGAGCGTGTGCCGCGAGGAGATGCCGGCCGCGCCGTGCGTGTGGCCCTTGCTGAAGCCCGCCTGCTCGATGAGCCATGCGGCGGGCACCTTGACTTTGCCTGCGTTCTCTGGCCCGCTGCCTGCGGGAAATTGTGGCGGCTGTTTGCCGGCGGCCATGGCGATCTCCGCAAGCCACTCGGCTGTGACAATGGGATTTTTGAAAAAGCTGCCGGCGCTGCGGCAGTCGGGGTCGCCTTCGACGAGAAGCATGCCTTTGCCCTGGCGGATTTTCCGGACCTGCTCGGCAACTTCGGCGAGAGTGGGCGAAGGCTTGGCGGCGAAGAAACGCTGCAGCTCGGCGTAGCGGAGCGAGGGCGCGCCGCCGGGCGTGAGGCAGTAGTCAACGCGGGTGACGATGAAGCGGCCGCGATCGACGGTGTTGAAGCGGCTGTGGCGATAGGCGAAGCCGCACTCTTCAGGCGTGAACTCGACGAAGCTGCCGGTGACAAGGTCAAAGGCGCGCACGCCGGCGATGGTGGTTGCAACCTCCTGTCCGTAGGCGCCCACATTTTGCACGGGCGTGCCGCCGACGGTGCCGGGAATTCCGGCAAGGCATTCGAGGCCGGAGCAATTGGCTTCGACGGTACGCTGCACGAAGGTATCCCAATCTTCGCCGGCTGCGACGCGGAAGATTGTTTTGTTGTTTTCGGAGTGGGATTCGAGACCGGTCAAGGCGATGTGCAGCACCAGGCCGTCGAAGCCCGTGTCTGCTACGAGCAGGTTGCTGCCGCCGCCGAGGACGAAGAGCGGAACGGCGTGGCAGCGCGCCCACTCGGATGCGGCGACGATGTCGTCTTCGTTTTGGGCGCGTGTAAACCAGCGCGCGGGCCCGCCGATGCCAAAGGTGGTGAAGGGCGCAAGCGGCTTGTGTTCTTCCATCTGCATTCGCTTTTTAGGCTACACCGTGCGGGCTGCTTGCCAGGAACGGTAGAATGGAGATGGCGACTTCCCCGCCGGAGGCAAAACATGTATCCAGAGTTGATGGTGATTCCCATGCGCGAGGAGCTGGTGCGCGCGGGCATTGAAGAGGCGCGTACGGCTGAGGCGGTTGACGCAGCGCTGGCACGCAGTGGAACGACGATGCTGGTGGTGAACTCGATTTGCGGCTGCGCCGCGGGCAAGATGCGGCCAGGCGTGCGGCTGGCGCTGACCAACGCGGCACACAAGCCTGACCACGCGATTACTGTGTTTGCAGGACAGGACCGCGAGGCCACCGAGCAGGCGCGCAGCTATTTTGAAGGCAATCCGCCCACCTCGCCCGCCATTGCGATTTTGCGCGACGGCAAGCTGGTGTACCTGATGCAGCGGTTTGTGATTGAGCAGTCGACGGCGCAGCAGATTGCCGGCGAGCTGATTCGCGCGTTCGACGAGCTGTGCGCGACGGCGACGGCGTAAACAGGTTCCCTCAGGGGCTGAAGCCCCGGAACCCTTGAAGCAAAGATAACGGCCCGGCTGAAGCCGGGCCCCTTCAATACAGCGCAAAATTAGACTTTGCGAATGAGACCGGGATAAGTGGCGATGCCCTTGTCCGCGGTGAGCAGAACGATCCCTTCGATGGTGGACTGAGCAATCAGGAGACGGTCGAAGGGATCTTTGTGTATGGGCGGGAGCGCGCCTGCGGCGAGGACGTGCTCGCCGGAAATCGGCAACTCGATGTAGCCGTCTTCAAGCAGCTTGCGCCGAATCACACTTGGGTCGATGGGAATGAACTTCGGCCGCCGGGCATGCTTGATGCTCAGCTCCCAGATGCTGGCCACACTGAAGATGAGACGATTGCGCGGGTCGGTGAGAATGGTGCGCGCAGCCTTGCTGATATGGCTGTCATCAATCAGTATCCAGACGAGAAAGTGCGTGTCGAGCAGGTACGTCACTTTACATCTTCGCCGTAGAACAGCGCCTCAATCTCCTTGTCCAACTGCTTGTCGATCTCAAGAAAATTGTCTGGCAGCGTCATCGTTCCCTTCATGAGGCCGAGGCGGCGCTTAGGCAGCTTCGCGGTTTCATCAGCGATGGGCACAACCTTGACCTTGGGTTTGCCGGCCTTGGCGATGATGAAGGGCTTCCCGTTGACGGCCTCCTCGACCAGGCGGGAGAGATGCGTCTTGGCGTCGTGGATGTTGTAGGTGCGCATGGCGGCCCTCCCAAGTGGACTTAGTTCACTTAGTTTAGTTCACTTCCTGCCCGGTTTCAAGGATGAAACAGAACGGCCTCCCCGTGGGGAGGCCGTTTGATTTGGTGCGCGAAAAGCGGCGTTAGTCGCCTTCTTCCGCGATGGGCAATGCCTGCACCTTGCTGCGCTTGATGGAGTAGCCGAAGTAGATGAACAAGCCCACAACCAGCCAGATCAACATCACGGTCCAGGTGACCATGGACAGGCGCGTCATGAGATAGAGCGCCGTGCCCATGCCGAGGATTGGCACCAATGGAACCAGCGGCGTTTTGAAGGGACGCTCCATGTGGGGATGGCGTACGCGGAGGATCCAAACGCCCGCGCAAACGATGGTGAAGGCCAGCAGCGTGCCGATGTTCACCAGTTCGGAGAGCTTATCGATGGGCAGGAAGGCGGGCATGATGGCCGCGAAGCTGCCGAAGACGATGGTGGTAATCCACGGCGTGCGGAACTTGGGATGAATGGCCGAAGCCCACTTGGGCAGCAGGCCGTCCCTGGACATGGAGTAGAAGACGCGCGTCTGGCCGAGGAGCATGACGAGCATGACGGTGGCCAGGCCGAAGACCGCGCCGATCTTGACCAGCAGCGAGCCCCAGCCTACGCCGGTTGCGTCAATGGCAAGGGCGACGGGCGCCGAGACGTTGAGCGTTTTGTAGCTGACCAGGCCGGTGAGCACCATGGAGACGGCGATGTAGAGAATGGTGCAGACCACCAGCGAACCGAGGATGCCGATGGGCATGTCGCGCTTGGGGTTCTTGGCTTCCTGCGCGGCGGTGGAGACGGCGTCAAATCCGATGTAGGCGAAGAAGATGGAAGCGGCGGCGACGGGAATGCCTCCCCAGCCAAAGTTGCCGTGCCCATCCGCGGGCGGAATGAAGGGGTGCCAGTTGGCGGCAGCCACATGCGGATGCTTGAACAGGAAGTAGCCACCGACGGCGATGAAGACGCCTACAATGCCCAGCTTGACGATGACGATGGCGGAGTTGAAGTTGGCCGATTCCTTGATGCCGATAACCAGCACTGTGGTGATGACCAGAACGATGGCGACGGCGACCAGATTGAAGAGGCCGGTGACATGCGGCAGGCCGGCATCGCTGACGCCGGGCGGTAAGGACATTTTGTCGATCCAGATGCCCTGGTACTTGACGAGGATGTTGCCGGTGGTGGTGGTGAGCGAAGGCGGAATGGTGATGCCGAGCTGCTGCATCAGGCTGTTGAAGTAGCCCGCCCAGCCGGAGGCGACGGTGGAAGCGCCGAAGGCGTATTCGAGAGTAAGGTCCCAGCCGATAATCCAGGCGACCAGTTCGCCGAGCGTGGCGTAGCCGTAGGTGTAGGCGGAGCCAGCGATGGGAATGATGGAAGCGAACTCGGCGTAGCAGAGGCCGGCGAAGGCGCAGGTGATGCCGGCAAAGACAAAGCTAAGCGAGACCGCAGGGCCGGCATGCAGCGCCGCAGCCTGGCCGGTGAGGGTGAAGATGCCGGCTCCAATGACGGCTCCGATGCCGAGCGTGACGAGATTGAGTGCGCTGAGGGAGCGCTTAAGAGTATGTTCGCCTTCTTCGCCTGCTTCCTCGGCGAGCATTGACATGGGTTTGATTCGCAGCAATCTGGACATCCGGGCGGGCTCCCTCTCCTGGAAATGGTACGTAGGTATGAATTACGCCGCGGACGCAGAACGCCGCGACCAGAACAGATACACGGGTATGCCAAGCAGCACGAGCGCCAGGCCAGGCCATGTGTACTGGGGTTTATATCGCAATAATACGACACAGATCCACGCCGCCAGCACGATATAGAGCGCGGGCAGCACGGGATAACCAAGGGCTTTGTAGGGGCGCGGCGCGTTGGGCTGCTTGAAGCGCAGCACGAACAGTCCGGCGATGGTGAGGATGTAGAAGACCAGCACGGCGAAGATGATGTAGTCCAGCAACTGGCTGTAGGAGCCGGAGACGCAGAGCACGGCGGTCCACACAGCCTGCACGATGAGGCCCGCGGCGGGGGTGCGATATTTCGGGTGCAGCTTGCCAACGGATTTGAAGAAGAGGCCATCGCGGCTCATGGCATAGTAGACGCGCGCGCCGGCCAGCGACATGCCATTGGCGCAGCCGAAGGTGGAGATGAGAATGGCGGCGGCCATGATCTGCGCGCCGGATTGAAAGACCACGCCGAGTGCGGCGGTGGCCACGCGATCTTCCGAGGCAAATTGAATGCCGCGTGCCAATGCGGTTGCGCCGTTGGGGTCGCCATGCAAGGGCAACACCAGCAAATAGCCGATGGAGACCAGGAAATAAATGGCCAGCACGAAGCCGGTTCCAAGGATGAGCGAGAGCGGGATGTTGCGCTTGGGATTTTTGACTTCGCCGGCGGTGAAGGTGATGTTGTTCCATGCGTCGGAGGAGAAGAGCGAGCCAACCTGCACCACGGCGAGCACGACGAAGAGGTTGACCCAAGCGATGGGTCCGCCAATGCCGACCTGTACCGGGTGCAGCGCGCCATAGCCGGCGTTGGCCCAGAAGTTGGACCAGCCGGGGCCGAAGTTGGCCTGCCATGCGATGGCGTTGCGGCCAACGAGGAAGGTGACAAGCACGAGTCCGAAGAGCGAGATGGCTTTGGCAGAGGTGAAGATGTTCTGGATGACCGCGCCAAGCTGTACGCCGAAGATATTGACGATGGCCAGCAGCACTACGACGACGATGCCGGTGAGGTTGGCGGTGTTGACGCCGATATCCATGTTGCCCAGCACCATGGGTCCGACGGGAATAGGCGGCACGTGGGCGATATGCCAGAGCCAGTGGCTGGTGGAGATGGTGGGAAAGAAGACGCCGAGGAATTTGCCGAAGGCCACGCCCACCGCGGCAATGGTGCCGGTCTGGATGACGAGGAAGAGGGTCCAGCCGTAGAGGAAGCCCCAGAGTGGCCCGAGCGACTCGCGCAGGTAGACGTACTGGCCGCCGGCCTTGGGCATCATGGCGGCAAGCTCGCCGTAGCTGAGCGCGCCGATGAGGGTGAGCACGGCGGTGAGGAGCCATGCGCCAAGCAGCAGGGCGGGCGAGTTGGAGACACGTGCGATGTCGGCATCGACCAGGAAGACGCCGGAGCCGATCATGGAACCGGCAACGATGGCCGTGGAGCTGAAGAGCCCGAGCGTGGGCACCATGCGTGGCTCTTCTGCAACTGCTGAGACTGAGGAAGGAGAGGAATCCGTCGTAGTCACTTCCCTTTCTTGTACTCGAATTGCGAGCGAATGTCTCGCGCTTTCTTGGGCTCAGGCGACGGCGCTCACCCAACGCTTGAACTCCGCGGCGGGGTCGGCGGCGGAGAAGATGCCGGCGGCCACGGCAAGCATGGAGGCGCCGGCGGCGATGAGCGCGGGAGCCTGCGCGAAGGTGACGCCACCGGCTGCGACCAGCACCGGTGCGGGGCCGGCGGCAGCGCGCAGCTTGCGCACACCTTCCACGCCGATGGGCAGCTTGGTTGTGTTCTTGGTGGTGGTGGGGCCGATGGGGCCAATGGAGAAGTAGTCAGCTGGCTCGGAGAGGATGCCGTGCAGCAGCGACTCGGTGCCGCCGTAGGTGCCGATGATGCGGTCGGAGCCGAGGAGCTTGCGCGCTTCGGCGACGGCGAGGTCGTCGGCATCGACATGCACGCCGTCGAAGCCGGTTTGCGCCACCAGGTCGGCGCGGTCGTCGAGGATGAGCTTGACGCCGGGCATGGCGGCGCGGAGCACGGCGCAGTCGGCCAGCAGGGCGTTTTCGCGGTCAAGCTTGTTGCGGTACTCCAGCAGCGTGACGCCGGTCTGGGCCAGCGATGCGCCCAGCGCATGCAGCGCGGCGCTGCGATTTTTGGCGGGCAAAAACGAGCGATCGAGGATGGGATAGATGCGCGGAAAGGCGAACGGCATGAGACCAGCGTACACGGCGTGGTCTCATGCCTGTCCCGCGAGGTGGCTAGGTCTGGTCGGCGGAGGGGCCGTACATGCCGGGAATCTTCTTGTCGAGCAGGCGCAGGTAGACGCCAAGCTGGGCGCGATGGTGGCAGAGGTGATTGATGACCCAGGTGCGCCAGACATGGTACTTGGTGTCGTCGATCCAGGTCTGGTCGCCGGCGACGAACTTCCAGTTGGAGTCCCAGCGCTCGGGGGTCATGACGACGAGTGCGGCGCGGGCTTCGGCGGTCTGCTTGTCGAAGGCGGCGAGCAGCTCGGCCTTACTGGCCGGGTCCAGGCCCTTCATGTCGGGGTTCCAGTCGAGGCGGTCCATGGTGAGGGCGTGCATGCCCCAACTGCCATTGGTTTCGACCACGTGGCCAGCCAGGCGGCCAAAAGCCATAGATTTGGGGTGGGGTTTGAAGGCGAGGTCGGCATCGTCGGGAATGGCTTCGAGCAGTTTGCGGGTGCTGGCGGTTTCTTTGTCGAATTCGTCTACGAGCTCTTTTTGAAAGTCCATCTGGGGCATCCTCCAAGTTGCGAGGCAAGGATACACGGGATTTGGCGAAAGGGCGATGAAAAAGCGAAAATATTTCCAGGGGGCTTGGGTTCCTGTGTCACCAGCGGCCGGCGATGTGGAGGACCTGCCGGGATGGTTGAGGGTTAATGAAAAATCCTATGTCTCTGTGGATAAATATTTGATTCGAGGGCGGTTACGGGGTGAGCTTCGCTCTAAATATTTGATTCTAAAATGCTTGGCCGCAGAAATTTGAAAACATTGGGTTTAGCTGGCCTGGGTTGGAGCTGGTGAGCTGGTCGTTGGTGGCTGCGCATTTGCCGGGCATGGAAGGAGTATGCGCCGGGACGAGGAAATTATCTGCAAGTGGGTGGTTGGCCGGGCGAAATCGAGTGATCGGGAGACAGATGCGTGGACCGGGAGGTCCACGCTACAGCCGGCCGGGAGGCCGGCGCTACTCAATCTTTGTGCGGTCTGCGCTACTGCCGCTTGGCCAGAAACTCTTCCATGAACTTGGTGTCGAACTTGCCGGCGCGGAAGTCCTCGTCCTGGAAGATCTCCTGATGCAGCGCGATCGAGGTGTCGATTCCCTGCACCACGAACTGCGACAGCGCCCGCTCCATGCGCGTCATGGCCTGCTCGCGCGTGTCGGCGTGCACAATCAGCTTGGCAATCAGCGAGTCGTAATACGGCGGCACCACGCCTTCGGCGTATTGCGCCGTATCCACGCGCACGCCGTTGCCGCCGGGCACGTTGAAGGCCGTGATTTTGCCTGCCGAGGGCGTGAACTTGCGCGGATGCTCGGCGTTGATGCGGCACTCGATGGCGTGGCCGCGCATTTCCAGCTTGGCCGGCAGAATGGTTTCCAGCCGCTCGCCCGAGGCGATGCGCAACTGCGCCTGCACCAGGTCAATGCCAGTGATGAACTCGGTGACCGGATGCTCCACCTGGATGCGCGTGTTCATTTCGATGAAGTAGAGCTGGCCATCCTCGTCCATCAGGAACTCGATGGTGCCGGCGTTCTGATAGCCAATCTCGCTCAGGCAGCGCTTGAGGGTTTTGCCAATCTCCTCGCGCATCTTCGGCGTCACCTGCAACGAGGGCGCTTCTTCAATCAGCTTTTGATGGCGGCGCTGGATGGAGCACTCGCGCTCAAACAGCGTGGCCACGTTGCCGTGCTCGTCGGCCAGAATCTGGAACTCGATGTGGCGCGGCCGCTCGATGAACTTCTCCATGTACATCTGGCCGTTGCCAAAAGCATTCGCCGCTTCGGTGGATGCCGCGTGATACAGGTTGGGCAGCTCCTCGACGTTGCGCACAATGCGCATGCCGCGTCCGCCGCCGCCGGCCTTGGCTTTCAGGATGACCGGGTACTTAATCTTCGCAGCCACTTCGGCGGCTTCCTCGGCGCTCTCCAGCACGCCGTCGGAGCCGGGCAGGATGGGCACCTTGGCCTTCTTCATGGCCTGGCGCGCCTTCTCCTTCTCGCCCATCAGCCGCGTCACCTCTGGCGGAGGTCCGATGAACTTGATGTTCGAGGCGCGGCACACTTCGGCAAAGTTGGCGTTCTCGCTCAACAGGCCGTAGCCGGGATGAATGGCGTCGACGTTGGCGATCTCCGCGGCGGCGATGACCGCCGGCACGTTCAGATAGCTGTCGGCAGGGCGCGGGGGACCAATGCAGATGGCCTCGTCGGCAAAGCGCACGTGCAGCGAGTTGCGATCGGCCTCGCTGTAGACGGCCACCGTGCGCACTCCAAGCTCGCGGCACGCGTTGATGACGCGCAGCGCAATTTCACCGCGATTGGCAATCAGAACCTTACGAAACATGCATACCCTTTGAGCAAGTCAGCGAGTCGGCAGGTCAGCATGCCGGCACGGGGAAAGCGCCGGCTCTGCGAACGCCGCTGTTATGCGGTGCGAATGGAAAACAGCGGCTGGCCGAACTCGATAGGCTGGCCGTTGGTCACGAGGCACTTCACAATCTCGCCTGTGGCGTCGGCCTCAATCTCGTTCATCAGCTTCATGGCTTCGACGATGCAGATCACCTGGCCCTTTTCCACACGGTCGCCGGGGTTGACGAACGGCGCGGCGCCGGGCGAGGGCGAACCGTAGTATGTGCCGACGATGGGCGACTTGACGATGTGCAGCTCTTCTTCAGCCGGAGCGGCGGGGGCAGCAGCGGCAGGTGCGGCAGCCGTAGCGGCCACGGGCACTGCCACGGGGGCGGCAGGCGCTGCGGCCATCAAACGGGCCAGCTCGGAAAGGCTTGAAGTTGAGGACTCTGGCTGCGCAAATTTCAGGCGAATCTTCATGTCGCCGCGATCCAGGTCAAACTCCGCGACCTGGTACTGCTTCAGGAACTCGATCAGCTCTTTCAGGTCCGCAATATCCTGTAGTTTCATTCGTCCCTTGGCTCTTCTCCCGCTCCCCATGGGGCGGGACTTGGTTTACAGCTCGATCAACGCAGTTGGCGCGGGCGTCAGCATCTCCGCACCGGTTTCGGTTACCGCCACCATGTCCTCAATACGGACGCCAAAACGGCCATCGAGGTAGACACCCGGCTCGATGGTGATGACCATGCCGCTTTGCAGCCTGGCCGTCTGTCCGGCGCCGACACGCGGCGGCTCATGTATCTCCAGCCCGACCCCGTGGCCGGTGGAGTGAGTAAATGCTTCGGCCAGACCGGCCAGGCGCAGCACGCTGCGCGCTGCCTCGTCCACCTCGCCGCACGCGACTCCCGTAGCCACCGCAGCCACACCGGCCCGCTCGGCATCGAGCACGGCCTGGTAGACGCGGCGCTCCTCGGCGCCCGGTTTGCCCAGGTAGATGGTCCTGGTCATGTCGGAGCAATAACCCTCACGGATTATACCGAAGTCCAGGGTGACAAACCCCTTGCGCGGCAGCGGGGCGGCGGTGGCCCGGCCGTGGGGCAGCGCGGAGCGCGCTCCGGAGGCCACAATCGTCTCAAACGACATGCCTTCGGCACCCAGCATGCGGGCCTTGTATTCCAGCTCCGCAGCCACTTCAAATTCCGGAATTCCGGGGCGCAAAACGGTCAGGATGTGGTCGAAGAGGCGACAGCCGAGCAAGGCGGCCTCGCGCATCAGCTTCAGTTCGTCGGCGTCTTTGACCATGCGCAGCGGCTCGACAATGGGCGCGGCCAGGGCGATGAGGAAGGTGCGGCGCAGGCGGGCCGGCAAGGCGTTGCGCAGGCGGTCGTATACGGAGACGGTGATTTGCGCGGGGTCGTAGCCGGCGGTGGTGATGCCCGGTTGCGCGGCCATCCAGGTGACGGCGGCCAGGGCCGGCGCTCCGGTGACAATGTCGACCTTGGCGGAGTCGACCTCATGCGCGGCCTGGGTGGTGTAGCGGCCGTCGGTAAACAGGCGGGCGGCGCGGCGCGTAACCGCAAGCGCGGCGCTGGAGCCGGTGAAGCCGCAAAGGTATCGAACATCGGGCAGATGCGTGACCAGAAGGCCTGCGATGCCGGCGCGGCTCATGCGGCGGCGCAACTGACCGATGCGGCGTGAATGGTCCATCCGGGTAAGGATAAACCAGTGGGGAAGGCCGCTTTCAGCCGACAGCTTGCAGCGGACAGTACAAGCCCGGGCGTGTTGGCCCGGGCTTTGATGAAAAATCCTATGTCTCTGTGGCTAAAGATTTGATTCGAGGGCGGTTATAGGGTCCGCTCTGCTCTAAATATTTGATTCTAGAATGCTTGGCCGCAGAAATTTGAAAACATTGGGTTTAGCTGGCCGGGGTTGGAGCTGGTGAGCTGGTCTTCTGCGGCTGCGCATTTGCCGGGCATGGAAAGAGTATGCGCCGGGTGCGGGAAATTATCTGCAAGGACTTGCCGTCCAGGCGAAATCAGGTGATCGGGGGACAGATGCGTGGACCGGGAGGCCGGCGCTACTTTGGAGTTGAGGCGGGGATGGGCAGCCACCCGCTCATCGCAAAGAGCGCGATGAACGGGGCACAGGTTCATTCTCATTCGGCGCGACGCTTCAAGGCTGTTGACCGGGCCACCTGCCTGCCATCGTTCCTTCCTCGATGAATCACCATGTTTCACCCGGTGGCGCGATATCCAACCACAGGGTATTTTGTGTTCCTCTTAGGGTTACTTTGCAGATAGATAACTGGAATCGCATCTCCGGCTTTGGATTTCTCCAGTTGTCTGCATGATCCTTCTACTTCTTCCTGATCCTCAGATTTGAATTCGTAATAAACCATGAACATCGTTTTGCTGGGTGTGCATCCTGTCACTTTTCCGACAACAACAAGCCCGTTGCGGGCCAGGTTCGTCAGTCTCAGTGCCGTGATCATGACCTTGGCCCCAACCGCTGCCATGGAGATCAGAAGAAGGAACGGAAAAAGATCCCACACCGAGGCCCATTTCCAGTTCACTGGTTGATTGACGCGGGGGTCTGTAGGCAGATAGCGGATAGAGATTATGCGCGGATCGCCGGGTACGCTGTAGTGATCCGTTTTCATTTCGGCGTGGCCCGAGTACTGCACGCTGTCCACGATGAACGTATATTTCACATTAGTGCCGCCCCGGTTGACAGAGCTTGCCGTGACAGTGCCATTCACCAAGTGCCCTTCCTGAAGCAAAGTGCTCTGGGTACGCAGACCCTTTGCGGTATCGAGCGATAGCCACACCAGCACGGCGAGCCCAGACAGAAAGACGAGAAGCCCAACACTTAAGGCCCCGATGGAAGTGCCATCGAATCGGACCTTGCGAGGGATCTGTGCGTTCATCTCAGATATGTTCAGGCGCGATGGATGATTCTCTTCACTCGCATCCATTCTGTCATTCTCCTAAGGTGTCCTTATTAGGCGGGTGGCCCGGTCACGCTTTCAATTGTGTTCTCCCGCGATGGTTTGTGCCCCATTCAAAATGCGCATTTGCGTTTTGAGTGGGAGATCGCGAACCTACTCCCGCCCGCTCATCGCAGAGGGCGCCAGGAACGGAGCACAGATTTTACGGCTCGATTCTATGCTTGTGACCAGGCCACCTGCCATGCATTCACTCTCCCGCATCAGAGTTTTAGTCACTTTTTTGACAAAGCAAGCGTTTTGCCAGCAACCCCACAAACAAAACCAGCCCAGGTCCAACGGTGAATACAGTCCACACAAACAACAACGGAACGTAGCCTTCGTAGATTTTGACATTGATCTCAGGATTGCCAACTGTCAATTTCGATTTAGACCCATCGCCCAATACATCCTCATTCACCTTTACGACGATTTTTTGTCTTAATCCGGGCCTCGGGTTATATGACCCAAGTGTTACTTCATTTACAGGGTAGCCTGCTGGTTGATGGATCCTTCCCTGCTGAACCACGTTTCCATTAACGTCGATAATTGACCAATTTAGATCAAGGGTAAATTTATTGCTAGGAATCTGTGGCCATTCCAAGTAAATCTTATAAGTTGTGTCTATATTTGTTGCAAATACTGCAGAAACGTATTCTCCGCGTATCAAGCTGAGCGGTTCAGTCAATGGTTCGGGGTCATGGGTATTTACCCACCACAAGAGGTATACCCAAGGAGCGATGCCGAGAAGGATAAGGGTTGAGGCTATGTTGACAAGAATCATATTCCAAGGCCATTTCTTCACGATTTCTACACCTCCTCCGTTTGCGCACCGGGCGGGTGGCCCGGTCACGCTTTCAATTGTGTTCTCCCGCGATGGTTTGTGCCCCATTCAAATGCGCATTTGCGTTTTGAGTGGGAGATCGCGAACCTACTCCCGCCCGCTCATCGCAGAGGGCGCGATGAACGGGGCACAGCTTCTTCTGACTTAGCGCAATTCCTCACGATCTTTTGACCGGGATCCTGCCTGCCATCTTTCTTCGAGGTCATTCTATTCCCTGCTCTCAACTGCGAGAGATGTGCTGTGGCGCGGGATACTTTCGTGGTTTCCCAGGTCTCAAAAGCGAGACCTGGGGCACCCATTTTGTGGTGAGGAAAGTGAGTTCCGGACCTGAAGGGCCGTTTTTTTGTGACCACGCATTCAGTGGCCTGAAGACCACTGCTCCCTCCATTTCCCAGGTCTCAAAATCGAGACCTGGGGCAACCGGCTTTGTGTTTTCTGTGGACTTTTTCGTGGGCCTGAAGGCCCACGCTCCCTCCGAAACCGCGGTTCGGCGAGCGAAGGATGGGGCATCCATTTTCGTGATGGGTTTGCATGCGTGGGCCGGGAGGTCCACGCTACAGCCGGCCGGGAGGCCGGCGCTACTCAGGTTGAGGCTAGGATGCTTTCGTGGTTTCACCCACATCTCCAACAGCGGGAGATGTGTCCACCCCACAAACGAAGACCTGTTTGTGGGGACCCCGGGGTGTGGGGCGCCCGGGGTCTCTACTCCCTACTGCCTATTCCCTGTTTTTTGGCAGGGCGAAGGCGAGGTAGGAGCCGCAGGTTGGGGAGTTGGGGTCGCGGGCGCCGCTGGCGGCGATGACTACGAATTGGCGGCCGTCGACTTGATATGTGGACGGTGTGGCGACGCCGGCGCAGGGCAGCTGGGTTTGCCAGAGCAGCTTGCCGGTTGCGCTGTCAAAGGCGCGGAAGGTGCGGTCGTAGACGGTGGCTCCGATGAAGAGGATGCCGCCGGCGGTGACGATGGGGCCGCCGTAGTTCTCAGACCCGGTGTTGGCCAGGCCGTTGGCGGCGAGCGCGGGGTATTGGCCGAGCGGCTGCTGCCAGAGGGTGCGGCCGGAGTTGAGGTCGATGGCGGTGAGCGTGCCCCAGGGCGGCGCGATGGCCGGATAGCCGTCGGGGTCGAGGAATTTGCGATAGCCGGTGAAGAGATAAGGCTCGGCGTTGGTGTCGGATTTGGCGGCGGCCATTTCTGCTTTCGCGGGAGATTGCGATCTGACAGCAGTGCTAGCATTGCCTGCATTGCTATCGTTGATGGCAGTGCTTGCACTTCCCTCGCCTGCGTCGCCGGTGCGCAGGTAGCTGATGAGTGCGTTGAGCTGGAGCGTGGTGAGGTTGGGCGAGCCGGGCATGCGGCCGCTGCCGTGGAGGATGACGTCGACGATTTTGTCGCGGCTCATGCGCTTGTCAAGATCAAGCAGCGAGGGGAAGGCCGGAGGCGAGCCGGAGCGGTCGAGCCGATGGCAGAGGGCACACTGGCGCGCATAGATTTGCTGGC
>DASVLI010000260.1:0-2346 GCA_036384955.1 Occallatibacter sp. | reverse complement strand
GGGCGACTACTCCGGCAAGCCGGATGATCGCTGGATCTTCACGTCGAACAATCCGTTCTTCCAGTGGGGCGCCATTGCCGCGCTGGCCGCGGCCTCTGACACGCTGAAGGGCTGGGACGATGCGATGGCGAAGGACAGCCTGGAAACCGCCATCAAAGCGTGGAACGACGAGAAGGCGCACCCGACGCCCATGGTTGGTTTTGGCCCCCACGCACCAGCGTCGGGCGTGCTGGCGGCTTCGCAGGGCACGGTTGCGGGCGCGCCCGCAAGGCCGAACAGCAGCGGCGCAGCAGCGGCAACTTCTGCTCCCGCGCCTCCTCCGCCAGGGCCGTTTCCCGGCTTTGATCCGGCCAGCTTCCAGGCAGGTCTGGAATGGAATGCGGCGCTGGAGCTGACCATTGCTACTGACGGCGCGGAGCCCTACAAGTCGCGCCTGCGCGAGCTGTTTCCTCAGGTCATCAAGCTGCAGCAAATGGGTTTCCGCGGCTGGACGGCGGTGCGCGCATTGCCGTATCTGGACTCCAGCGAGAAAGAGCAGCTGCGTGAAGCGGTGAAGACCTACATGGCCGGTGAGGATAAGCAGCTGGAGGAAACGCCGTTCGGCGTGCCACCTAGCCTTGGCACCTGGGGCGGTTCGGGGTCCGTGGTCGACATGGCCATACGGATGTACTTCCTGCACAAAGCGTTTCCTGACCTTGTAGGCCCGGAGTACACACTGCGCGCAGTCAACTACATTCTTGGCACGCACCCGGTTTCGAGCACTTCGTACGTGGCCGGCGTGGGTACGGTGTCAAAGACCAAAACCTACAGCAACAATCGCGCCGACAACGCCTACATTCCGGGCGCGGTGATTCCGGGATACATCATCATCAAGCCCGATTTTCCGGAGTGCATCGACGACTTCGGATTTCTCTGGTTCGAGGATGAAGCAGTCGTTGCCGGGTCGGCAAGCTGGGTGGTTGCCGGCAACGCCGCGGAAGCCATCGTCAGGGAAGCAAAGTAGGTCAGGCAAGCGAAGCGCCCGGCAGCCACGAAGGCTGCCGGGCGCTTGTATTTAGCAGGCGGTTACCGCACTCGGCTCTGTGAAATGCCCGCACAGGGCCTGGAGAGATGGGCAGAGGACGCTACCCCTTGGTCAACGGCTTGTGCATGGGGACCACCTGCACGGTGACGTCGCGGATTTCGGAGAGGAATTTGTTGAGCACCGAGCCGCGCAGCAGAATGTCCCAGCGCGAGCGGGCCGACTGGCCAAAGACCACGTGGGAGATATTTTCCTGCTTGGCGAAGCGGACCAGGGCGTCGGAGACGTTCTTGTCGGTGAGGCTGACGACCTGGGCGCCGAGGTCACGCGCCATGCGCTGATACTCTTCGAGGCGGTGGAAGGCTTCGGGGTCGTCGTGGCCCTTGTCGTCGGGGCGCGTAACGTATACCGCGTACCAGTTGGTGGCCAGGCGGCCGGCGATGCGCGCGCCCACACGCAGCAGCCGCTCTGTTCCGGGGCGGGTGCTGAGGCAGACCATGACCTTCTCGGGGATAGGCGCCTGCTCCAGGCCCTGGGTGCGGCGATACTCGGAGGCGCGGCTACTGACCTGCTCAGCAGTGATGCGCAGGGCAAGCTCTCGCAGCATGTTGAGGTTGCCCTTGCGGAAGAAGTTGGCCAGGGCCTGCTCCACTTTTTCCGCGGCATAGATTTTGCCATCGCGCAGACGCGAGCGCAGCTCCTCGATGGTGATGTCGACGTTGACCACTTCGTCGGCGCGCTTGACGAAGCTGTCAGGCACGGTCTCGCGGATGATGGTGTTGGCGGAACGATTGACGGCGTCGTTCAGTGTCTCAAGATGCTGAATGTTGACCGCCGTCATCACGTTGATGCCGGCATCGAGCAGCTCCAGCACGTCTTCGTAGCGCTTGCGATTCTTGCTGCCGGGCACGTTGGTGTGCGCCAGCTCGTCGACCACAACGGTGTGGGGATGGCGCGCAACGATGGCGTCGACATCCATTTCCTTCAGGTCCACGCCGCGATAGGGAACCACGCGCTCGGGAATGACTTCGAGATCGCCGATCTGCGCGGCAGTATCGGCGCGGCCGTGCGTCTCCACCAGGCCAATGACGATATCGACGCCCTGCTTGCGCTTGAGCGCGGCGTCGCTGAGCATGTGATAGGTTTTGCCCACGCCAGGCGCGGCGCCGAGATAGATGCGCAGCTTGCCGGGCTCGTGCTGGCGTTCGAGGGAAAGTTCAGCCATGCGCTAGCCCACCTCCACTGGATGATGCACTGCCTCAACGGTGGCGACCGGGAGGGTGAAGTGGAAGGTGGTGCCGACGCCGAGGCGGCTTTCGACGGCG
>DASVLI010000259.1:0-9064 GCA_036384955.1 Occallatibacter sp. | reverse complement strand
CGCTGCTGAACGGCCCGGCCACCGCGACGTGGACCGATGGGGATGTGAACACGCTGGCGGTGAGCGCGTCGCTCGGGCTTACGCCGTCAGGCCGCACCATTGCAGGCGAAACGCCGGCCTCTGGCGTCATCGATGCCACGTACACGCAGCGCGACGGCGCGGTGAATCTGCGCCAGCTGGCGCTGAACATGCCCTCCAGCAGCATTCGTGCAAGCGGTCACGTGGGCGCGTATCCGCTCAGCAGCCCGTCGGCAATTACGGTTGATTTCGAATCGCGCAATCTGGGTGAATTCGACACCCTGCTGCGCGACTTAGGTTTGAGCCGCAACGGCCAGGAAGGCTCGGCGGCGCTGCCGCTGGTGCTGAATGGCGAAGCGGATTTCCACGGCACGTGGGGCGGCTCGCTGGTCGATCCGCATCTGGCCGGAGAGCTGAACGCCTCCAATATCGACCTGCAACTGCCCGACGGCGAGCAGATGAGGAAGGTTCACTTCGATGCGATTGAGGCGGCGGGCAACTACTCGGAGAGCCGCATTGCCGTGGACCACGCGCACGTCCGTATCGGCGGCGCAACCATGGAGGCAACAGGATCGCTGACCGCGGTCTCCGCGGTGCGGCCTGCACTGGCCGCGGACGAACGCAAGGCTGCACCGCACCGGCACACGGGCAAGCCGGAGTTCGACGCGAACTCGCAACTGCACGCGCAACTGCGCGCCAGCAAGCTCGACATGCAGACGCTGCTGCCGCTCGTGGGGTCAACGCTGCCCATCACCGGCCAGTTGAATGCGCAACTGCAGGCCGACGGGCCACTGAATACGCTGGGCGGATCAGGCTGGGTGGAGCTGAACAATGCCGTCGTCTACGGCGAGCCGATTGCGCGCATGCGCGCCCAGGGCAGCATCACGGGCGAAGTGCTGCATTTGAATTCCATCACCGTGAACGACGACGCGGGCGCGGTTGCCGCCACCGGAAGCTACGATCTGCAATCGAAGCAATTCCACATCGACGCGCACACGAACGCCATCGACATGGCGCGCGTGGAGCACCTGAAGCAGGCGGGGCTGAACGTGACCGGCAACGCGGCGTTCACCATTACGGGCGCTGGCACTGTGGACGACCCACGGCTGCAGATGCAAGCCACGCTGAGCAAGCTGACGCTGGGCGGCGAGCCGGTGGGCCGCGTGGACATTACCGCGCACACCGCCAATCGCACCGCCTATTACGACATCACTACGGCGCTGGACTCCGCCGCGCTGAAGGCGCACGGACAAACCGCGCTGAGCGGCGACTACGAAACTCAGGCCAAACTCGACTTCTCGCAGTTCAATATCGGCGCGCTGCTCAAGATGGCGCACATCAGCGGGCTTACCGGCGAGTCGTCACTGGCTGGCACGGTAAATGTGGCCGGGCCGCTGGCGCATGTGGAGCAGCTGCATGGCGAGGCGCAGTTGCAGCAGATGGCGGTCACCGTCTCTGGCGTGCACCTGCGCAGCGAAGGCGGCCTGCGTGCCTCGCTGCAAAACGGCCATGTGAATCTCGATCCGCTGCACATCACCGGAGAAGAAACAGACCTGCATGTGCAGGGCGGGTTCGATATTCGCGGCAAGCGGCAACTGGACATGGCATCGAGCGGCACCATCAATCTGAAGCTGCTGGAAACCATCGATCCGGATCTGACCGCCAGCGGCACTACGACCTTCAAGATTGAAGCGCACGGCACGCTGGACAATCCGGGCCTGCGCGGCCGCATCGACTTTCAGGATGCGTCGCTGGCTCTCGAAGACCTGCCCAACAGCCTGAGCCAGTTGCACGGCACGCTGGAGTTCAACCAGAACCGGCTTGAAGTGCGCTCGCTGACAGCCACCAGCGGCGGCGGCCAGCTGAGCGTTTCGGGCTATCTCTCTTACCAGCACGGCATTTTCGCCAACCTGAATGTCACCGGCAAGGGCATCCGCATTCGCTACCCGCAGGGCGTAAGTTCGCTGGCCGACGCCAACCTGCAGTTGCAGGGCCCGCAGAAGAATCTGCTGCTCAGCGGCAACATTCTCATCACGCGCTTCTCGGTCAGCCCCGATCTCGATTTCATCGCACTGGCCTCGCAGACCGCGAAAGTGCAACCGGTGGCTCCGCCCGAGGCGCCGTCGAACCACGTACGGCTCGATGTGCACATCGTCTCGTCGCCGCAGTTGAATTTCCAGAACGCTTTTGCCAAGCTGGCCGGCGATGTGGACCTGCGGCTGCGCGGCACTTTGGCCACTCCGTCGCTGCTGGGGCGCATCTCCATCACCGAGGGCAACGCGACCATTGCCGGCACGCGCTACGAGCTGCAACGCGGCGACATCACCTTCACCAACCCGGTGCGCATTCAGCCGTCGATTGATTTGAATGCGACCGCGCGGGTGGAGGACTACGACATCACCCTGGGGCTGCACGGCTCGCCCGACAAGTTGGCGGTGAGCTACCGCAGCGATCCGCCGCTGCCCGAGGCCGACGTGGTGGCGCTGCTGGCGCTGGGCCGCACGGAAAATCAGCAGCGCATTTACACGCAGCAGCAGGAGCAGTTGGCCAGCAACCCCACCACCGATTCGCTACTGGGCGGCGCACTCAACGCAACGGTGAGCAGCCGGGTACAGAAATTATTCGGCGCAGGCTCAGTGAAAGTAGACCCCAGCTACCTGGGCGCGCTCGGCAACTCCACCACGCGCATCACCGTGGAGGAGCAGCTGGGCCGCAACCTGACGCTGACGTATGCCACCAACGTGAACACCACGGCGCAGCAGTTGCTGCAAGCTGAAATCGCCATCAACCGCCACGTCTCACTGCTGATTCTGCGCGATGAGTCGGGTGTGTTTTCAATGGTGGTTAAGGCCACGCGGCGTTATCGCTAGCTGCCGCTCCGGCCGGGCATCCGTCGCGGAATGCCATGCATCCTATCTGCACCAGATCTCACAAAAATGTCACCTGAAAATGCTTTCACGCGTGACATTTATTCCATCTTCTTGTTATCCAATTTCCTGCGACTTTTCAGGACGTGGAGTGTCTATCTTGGTATGAACGGCAGTGCTGCCGGGAACGACTTCAAGCTTCACCGCACTCTTTAAGCGGACACGAAGCGCGCTATACTTCCCTAGCTTGCCGTACTGAAAATAACAAGGAGGAATCGGAACATGACAAGTATTCGATACAAGGCTGCCGTTTCCGCAGCCGCACTCGCCGGAGTCCTCCTGGGTCTTCCCCAATTTGTTCGGGCGGCCCAGCCGTATTCCGGCACCACCATCGCTGCCGCAGCACAGGCAGACAACGGCGTTTCGCGCGCGGCCGAAGCGAAGCTGAACAAGGACCGCTTCAAGGGCGTGAGCGTGGCCGTGGACAACGGAATTGCGACTTTGACCGGGACAGTGAAGTTGTATGAAGACAAGGCGGACGCGGAGAAACGCGTGCGCAGCGCCAAGGGCATTGCCGCGGTTCGCAACCAGATTGAAGTTGCCGGCCCCGCGGTGAGCGATGCGGACCTGCAGGATCGGCTGGTCTCCAAGCTCTCCTATGACCGCGTTGGCTACGGCAATGTCTTCAACGCCATCACGGTGCATGTGGAGAACGGCGTGGTCACGCTGGGCGGGCATGCCCGTACCTACGTTGATCGCGACTCGGCTCTTTCGCTGGCCAGCACCACGGCGGGCGTGAAGGATCTGGTCAACGAAATCGAGGTCGATCCCGTTTCGATGATGGACGACCAGACGCGCCTCGCGGTGGCCCGCGCCATCTACGGCTACCCGACGTTGAACCGCTATGCCGCCGACCCCGCCAAGCCCATCCGCATCTCCGTGCAGAACGGCAATGTGGAGCTGTACGGCGTGGTCGATTCGCAGTCGGACAAGGATGTGGCCTACATGCGCGCCAATGGCGTTTCGGGAGTCTTCAGCGTGAAGAACTTCCTGCAGGTGGCCAACCAGTCCACCGAGACGAAGAAGTAACGCTCAACCAGTTGCGGATAGCCTCTGGCTTAGCTGTCCGCATTCCCCGCGGCCCCGGACTCGACTCCGGGGCCGTTTTTTTGCGCAGGCAGCTCCGCTGCCCGAGTCACACGAGATTTACAGAACTGTAATCAAACAGGGCTTGCCGTTCCTTACACTTGGACTCGCAATGCTCACCGACGGACCTCTGACCACATCTCTCCGGCAGGGCAAGGATGCCAGCACGGCGATCTACACGCTGACTGGCCCTTTGACCCTTCGCAACATGTTCGAGTTTCAGAACGAGCTGCGCGGCGCCGAGTCGCCGGCTCTGACCATCTTCGACATGTCTGGCGTTCCCTACATGGACTCGGCCGGCATAGGCCTGATCATGAACCACTACGTGCACTGCCAGACCCGCGGCGGACGTCTGGTTGTGGCCGGTGCAAGCCCGCGCGTACTCGACGTCTTCAAGGTGACGCGCGTGGACACAGTGCTGAAGGTGGCCGCGTCGGTGGAAGAAGCCGAAGCGTAAAACCGGCCGCGCCAGCGCATGCCTTCCCTCAAGTACACTGTTCGAGGGATACGGCACGATGGGCCTTTGGGCAAAAATCCGCACCACGCTGGAAATGATCAAGTGGGAGCACTCGATTTTCGCGCTCCCGTTTGCGTTGACGGCGACGCTGCTGGCCGCCAAGGGCGCGCCCACGCTGCGCACGCTGGCGTGGATTCTGGTTGCCATGGTGACGGCCCGCTCCTGTGCCATGGCGTTCAATCGCTGGGCCGACGCCGAGTTGGACGCAGCCAATCCGCGCACCAGCGCGCGCGCCATCCCCGCCGGAATGCTCTCCCGGCAATTCGTTCTTGGATTCTGCATTGTGATGGGCCTGGCATTTGTGGGCGCATCGGCGGCGCTCAATCGGCTCACGCTGTATTTGTCTCCCTTCGCGCTGCTGGTGCTGCTGGGCTATAGCTACATGAAGCGGGTCACACGCTGGTCGCACCTGGTGCTGGGCTTTGCGCTGGGCATTGCTCCGGCCGCGGCCTGGATTGCCGTGCGCGGCACGCTGGACGCGCGCATCCTGGTGCTGACCGCCGCGGTGACGCTGTGGGTGGGCGGCTTCGACGTGCTGTACGCCTGCCAGGACTTTGACCACGATCGCGGCGTGGGCCTGCGCAGCCTGCCCCAAACCGTGGGCATTCCCACGGCCTTCTGGGCCGCGCGCATCATGCATTTGGCCATGCTTGCCCTGCTCGCATGGCTTGCCGTATTGTTCGCCTTTGGCACTAGTGGCTGGCTGGGAATCGCGGCTGTGGCGTTGCTGCTCGCCTACGAGCACTCGCTGGTTTCGCCCCGGGACCTGCGCCGGCTGAACGCCGCCTTCTTCACCATGAACGGCGTGATTGCCATGGTATTTCTGGCATTCGTAGCCACCGATGTGTGGCTGCGGAGGTAGAGGCTAATGTCCCCACGCACATCCACCAAGGAGTCGCCGGTCGAGCTGTGGTACGGCGCCAAGCGCTCCGCGGCCACTTCCGCGCTGCTGCCTGAGCTAAAGACCGACGGGCCCCGAGTCGCCATCCAGGGCGAGCCCGGCGCCTTCAGTCATCAGGCCGCGCTCAAACTCATTCCCAATGCCTGGGTGGTTCCCTTCTCGCACTCCATCGGCGTGTTTGCGGCGCTAGCCGCGGGCACGGTGGATGCGGCAGCGATTCCCATCGAGAACAGCCTGGCCGGATCGGTCTCAGAGCATTTTGACCTGCTTCTGGCGCACGATGTGACGGTGGTGGGCGAAACGCTGCTACGTATTCGCCACAACTTAATCGCGCTCGAAGACACCGCAATCGACGACGTGGTACGCGTCTTCTCGCATCCGGTAGCGCTGGCGCAGTGCAAGAATTTTCTCGGCGCGCATCCGGCCATGGAGCCGTTTGCCTTCTACGACACGGCGGGCAGTGTGAAGCAGCTGGCGGAGATTGGCGACCGCCAGGCTGCCGCCATTGCCAGTGACGCCGCCGCGGGCTTCTACGGCGCGCGCATTCTGGCCGCCGATATCGAAGACAACGCGGAGAATTACACGCGCTTCTTTTTGGTGCGGCGCACGACCGACGCGGTGCCGGACCCGGCCGCCAACAAAATCAGCGTGGCGTTTTCCGTGGAGAACAAGCCGGGCTCGCTGGTTTCCGCGCTGCGCGAGCTGGCCGACCTGGGCACGAACCTGACCAAAATCGAGTCGCGCCCGGTGCACGGCAAGCCGTGGGAGTACATTTTCTACGTGGATTGCCAGATTGCCAGCCCCGCCGAAGCCGACCGCGCCTGCCTTGCGCTCGGCAAGCACTGCGCCATGGTCAAGGAACTGGGGCGCTACCCCGAAGCGCCGCGCTAAGCCGGTACACATTGCACGCAAAAACAAAATGGGGAGACGCAATGCGTCTCCCCATTTTGCCGAACCCCAAAACAATCTAGAAGTGGTAAGCCACGCCGACGGTGGGCATGTAGATGTTGAACCACTTGTTGGCATTCAACTGGCTGATGCCGAAATCCGGCACCTTGGTGACAAAGCCGCGATACTCGGCGCGGATGTCGAAGCTGGGGCTGATTTCGTAGGCAAAGCCGGCGCCATACAGGCCGCCGATGCTGGTCTGCTGCTTGGCGTCGATATTGCCCGTGCCGGAGTTGCGGATGGGCAGGAAAATGAGAGCGCCCGGACCGGCTTCGACAAAGGGATTGAACTTTTTGAAGACGAAGCTGCGGACGAAGGCTGCGGAGATTTCCTGCGTTCTGACCAGAATCGGGTAGGTGTTGGGGTTGGCGTAGAACTTGAGTGAGTTCTGGTAGGTGAGCCCGTAGTTGGCCTCCAGCGCACTGGACGGCGTGAGCATGAACCGGTAGCTGAGCAACGCGCCAACGGCGGTATTGGAATGCACCTGCACGTTGGACGACGAGGCCACAAACGGCTCAATCACCGCGGTACCGCTAAGGCTGATGTCCTGCCGGCTTTCCTGGGCCTGCACTGAAGCCGTGCCAACGGCCAGCAGAAATGCAAAAATGGCAATCTTCTTCATTCGATCCTGAACCTCACGACTGCGCAACCCTTGGGGATGGCATCGAACTGGTCAATTTGGAGGCGCACCAACTCCACCCGTACGCCGCTCTTAGGATTGTAAATGCCCCAAACGGCCCGTGCCTGTTGCGCATCCAGAATTGGTCTACTCGGCTTAGACGCACGAGGGAGAAATTCGGCGTCTGGGGTGGTGAATTAACCGGCCCGCTCCACATGGTAATCGAACGGGGCGCCCTCGCTTTGGGCCAGCGCCCGCACCGTTCCCAGAAAGGCATGCGCCGCGTGGCTCAGGGTGCCCTGCCGGCGGTGCACCAGGCGCAGCACCCGCTTGAACTCCAGCTCGTCCACCTCCACCCGTACCAGCTCGCCCGTGGCCAGCTCGCCGGCCACCGTCAGGTGCGGCACCAGGGCCACGCCGTTGCCCATGGCCACAAAGCGCTTGATGGCGTCGATGGTGGGCAGCTCAATGTTCATATTCAGCGGCGTGCGGTAGCGCTGGAAGGCCTCAATTACCTTGCTGCGCAACGGCGAGGGCACGTTGTGCGCGATAAAGGTCTCCTGGCCCAGGTCGGTGATGGAAACACGTTTGGCCCGCGCCAGCGGGTGCGCGGGGCTCACAATCAGCGCCAGCGAATCGCCATATACCGCCAGCGAGCGGAACTGCGCCTGGTCCGGCCGGAAGCTGACCACGCCCATCTCGATGGAGCGCAACTTCAGCTCCTCGGGAATGTGGCTGGCCAGCATGCGGTGCACCACCACATCGATATGGGGAAACTCGCGGCGGAAGCGATCCAGGGCCGGCAGCAGGTAGAGGCAGGTGTACTCGTTGGCGGCAATCTGCAGCCGGCCGCGCTCCAGGCTCTTCAGCTCGTCCAGGGCGGTGGAGGCCTCGCGGCGCAGAGCCAGCAGGCGCTGGGCATACTCCCGCAGCAGTTCCCCGGCGGCGGTCAGGGCGCCGTCGCGGGCCGAGCGGTCAAACAGCTTTTCGCCCACGTCCTCTTCCAGCTTGCGAATCACCTGGCTGACGGCCGGCTGAGTGCGGTGCAGGCGCGCGGCCGCGCGGGAAAAGCTGCGCTCCTCGGCCACCGCCAGAAAGGTTTCCAATTGAGTGAGTTCCATGGCTTACCTGCCAGGCAGAATATAACAGAAATTTATGCCATCCCTAAGAATAATAACTTTGCGTTATAGTGGACAGGTACGCGAAACTCATACAGGTAAGTAATGTCTTCCCCCTGGCAGGCACCCATGATCTCAAATCACGTAGTCTTTTTCGACACCACGTTGCGCGACGGCGAGCAGTCCCCCGGCTGCAGCATGACAACGCAGGAAAAGCTGACCATGGCGCACGCTCTGGAGGACCTGGGCGTGGACGTTATCGAGGCCGGCTTTGCCATGGCCTCCGAGGGCGATTTCGCCGCGATTGCCACCATCACGCAGGCCATCCGCAAGCCGCGCATCGCCTCGCTGGCGCGCGCCAAAACCGAAGACATTGAAATGGCGGCGCGCGCGCTGCAGTTTGCCGACCGCGCCCGCATCCACGTCTTCCTCGCTTCGAGCGACCTGCATTTGGAATACAAGCTGAAGATTAGCCGCCAGCAGGCTCTGGATCTGTGCGGTGAGTCGGTGCGGCTGGCACGCACACTGTGTGAGGACGTGGAGTTCTCGCCCGAGGACGCCACACGCTCGGACCGCGAATTCCTTATCGAAATGGTGCGCATTGCCGTGGAAGCCGGCGCCACCACCATTAATATGCCGGACACGGTGGGCTACTCCACCCCCGAGGAGTACGGCCACATGTTTGCCGAGGTGCGCGAGCGCATTCCGGCCATCGACGAGAAGGGGATCATTTTGAGCTCGCACTGCCACGACGATCTGGGTCTGGCGGTAGCCAATTCTCTGGCCGCTATCCAGAACGGCGCGCGGCAGGTGGAGTGCACCATCAACGGCATTGGCGAGCGCGCGGGCAACGCGGCGCTGGAAGAGATTGCGGCTGCTTTCTATGTGCGCGCGGACCGCTATGGCGTCGAGTCCAGCATCAAGCTGGAC
>DASVLI010000258.1:0-12361 GCA_036384955.1 Occallatibacter sp. | reverse complement strand
GTACGACTCCAGCCGCGCGGCGTGGTCCCATGTGTCGGTCACGGCGATGACCTCGTTGGCGCTGGTCGAGGCAATCAGCCGTTCCAGCCCCTGCTGCACGGTTTCTTCCGAACCCACAATCGCCGCGGTCAGCTTGCTCATCACCGCCGCGCGTTCCCACTCGGTCCAGTGCGAGTCCATCGAGTCAACGGGGGGCAACAACTCTACCGGCTGGCTTCGAATCAGGCGCAGAAAGCGCTGTTGCGGTGTGGTAAAGAGGCGGCGTGCCTCGGCATCGGTCTCCGCAACGATGACCGGCACCGCGACAATCAGCCACGGCTCGGCCAGCGTCTCGCTGGGTCTGAACTGCTGGCGATAAAGCCGCGAGGAGAGCTCCAGCATGTCTGGTGCAAAGTGCGCGGCAAAGGCGAAGGGCAGCCCCGTGGCCGCTGCCAGCCGCGCGCTGAAGTCGCTGGAGCCGAGCAGCGTGATGGGCACACGGCTATCGCGCCCTGGAATGGCTTTGACCACCTGACCTTGCTTTTCCGGGCCGAGGTACGTGCGCAGCTCGTCGAGCAGCTCGGGAAAATCGTCGCCGCTCTGGCCCAGGTCACGGCGCAGCGCGCGCATGGTCATAAAGTCGCCGCCCGGCGCGCGGCCCAGGCCAAGGTCGATGCGGCCAGGATAGATTGCCTCAAGCGTGCCGAACTGCTCGGCCACCACCAGCGGCGCGTGGTTGGGCAGCATGATGCCGCCGCTGCCTACGCGAATGGAGTGCGTAGCCGCAGCCACGTGACCAATCAGAATGGCTGTCGCGGAACAGGCCAGGCCTTCAATCGAGTGGTGCTCGGCAAGCCAGAAGCGGCGATAACCCCACTGCTCGGCGTGCTGCGCAAGGTCCACCGAGCGCGCAATACCGGCAGCGGCGGCCTCGCCCGTATGCAGGCCGACAAGATCGAGCACGGAGACAGGAAGACTCATACATCCTTAGATGTGCGCCAGGCGCATGCGATGCACGCAGCTACCAGGTCAGGGTGACGGTCATGGTCTTCCAGCCTGTGCCGGGAGGGAAGTGGAGTTCCATGCGAATTGGAACTCCGTGGCTTTGCTCCCAGGTGTCCACGAATGAAAGCGCCACACCGGGATGGGTTGCATCGGCTTGTGCGGAAAAGCCGTCACCGACTTCAACGTGCGGCATGGTTCGGTCTGGCTGAGTCACCTGATAGGTGACAATGCTGCCAGCCGGGGCTTCCACTTGAAGACGAATTCGATGCTCCGACGACTCTTCCGAGAGAACGCGTGGCTGGCTTGTCCGCTCACCGGGCAGCGGCGGGGACAGTGGAGACTCAAATACCGCAAGCTGAGGCAGCGGTATGGCGAGTTGTTTTGCGAGCAGCGGCCGAATCTCTTTGCGGACTTTGGCGAACTGACCGACCGTAGCGCCGGGTATATCGCTACGGAGCTTCCAACCGGAGTGAGCGAGATCGGTGATGTCGATGAGCAGATGATTTGCCTGGCGATTGAAGTGTAGAGTCTCCGCTCCGCCGGGCAAGGGAAGGTTTCGGATCTCAGCCGAGTTCCAATCTGCCGGCAAATGGGGATTCACAGTAATCGTCTTGCTTTGCGCATCAATTGAAATGCCGAAGAGACCGCGCAGCGTGGGTGTGATGACCATGGCGCTGGACCAGAGTTGATGCGGCGTGCTGCGCGCGTAGGGAGTGAAGAAGTCGCCGCTGAGAACTTCCGTGACAGCGCCGAGGTCCTGTGCGCGGGTCAGGTTGGCATTCTCTTTCAGCAGTTGATAGCCGGCAAGCGGCTGGCCGCCGCGGTACTCGGCCAACGCGGCCCAGCCGGTAAACAGCGGCCACACTGAGCCCTGGTGGTAGCTCATGCCGTCGTAGATGGGCTCGTTGTTGGCCACGTCGCGCGTGCCCCAATCCGTGTTGAGTGGTGAGGCGACAAATTGCGGCAGGCAGCTTTCCGGCTGTGTTGCCTCGCTGCCCAGACCGCTCCACCACGCCAGCGCCGGATAGATGTTCGTCGTCCGGTCGAGCGTTCCATTCAGATTGCGGCTGAAGGCGAGGCAGCCTTTCTCTGTATCGGTGTACTCGGATTGAATGGTTTTGGCCACTGCGGCAGCGCGTGCCTGCGCCGCGCCGGCCTTCGCATGGTCGCCGAGCAGCTCTTCCATCTGCGCCATCGCGACCGAGGCCTGCTGGTCGAGCAAGGCGAGATAGATTTCCTGATGCGGCAGCCCGCCGGGCCAGCTTTCTACCCAGCCCGTGCCCTGCGAGTTGTCATAAATGCCGTCGTGGTCGGTGTCGTGCGCGGGGTCGGTCTCAAAGGCCCAGGCTTTCTCCAGCGCGTCGCGATGCGTGCGCAGAAAATCGACATCGCCGCTGGTGCGCGCGTAGTCCAGCATCGCCAGCAAAAACAGTGGCGTTGAATCCGCAGCGGCCCACATATAGGGGAATTGCTGCCACTCGACGGCGGGTGCGGTCTGCGAATACTCGTGCATGATTTTGCCGTCGGCGCGCTGACGGCGGATGAGGAACTCGAGCTCCTCACGTGCCAGCGCAAAGTCGCCGTAGCCGTGGATGGCGTAGAGCGTGTAGAGCGCATCGCGCCCGAAGAACCAGCCAAATCCGGGCCGTGCTGCGTCGCCGGATTCAGCATAGCCAGCCACCAGCGCCGTCTCCTCACCGTCCGTTTTGTCGTGAATCTTCGCTTTCAACTGCTCAATGGAAACGACCGCCCATTGGAACGCTTCGTTGAGCGATGGGTCGGGCGTCTCGATGGAGACCGCGCTTGCTAGCAGCTTTTTGTAGCCAGCCTCGTGCGCCGCATACAGCGCGGGAATCTGCGCATTCAGCGCCTGCAGTTCTTTACCCAGCGCGTACGCCGTGGCCGAGGTGCGGCTTGTGCCTACGGCCATGAGCAGAGGAAAGAGGCGCCCGTGATCGCGCGCCGGGTCAATGCGCAGATGGAGTTCAACGGGCAGCGCTTCAGCCGCGTCGAAATACGTAGGAATCGTACTGGGCGAAGCGCCGGGAATCGTCACAGCGCCGGCCAGGTCGGGAAAGTCCGACTCGATGACATAAAATCCGCCCGCGGCTGAGGGGTTGCGCGCATCGGGCGAAACCCAGTCAGCGCCGGTGTGGGCCTGGCTGTGCTGCGGCCACATCCACTCCAGGTTGGGCGTAAAGCGGAAGGTGAATTTAGTCGGATGCAGGCAGTCGAATTCGAACAGAACAATAGGGCCGGTGTGGGAATGAGCGGCGTCGCCGGCCACGGTGCTCTCTGGCGAGAACATGATTTGCCGGACGGTGAAGCCCGCGTGGCTGTAGGTGATTGTGGTGCGGTCGGGGCGAACTTCGACGGCAGCGGCGAGGCGGTTCACATCGACAGCTGCGGTGTAGCCTTCGATCTCCGCTTCAATGGAGAGATGCGAGAGCAGCTTGACGGGCGAGATCCAGGCTTCGAGCGAACCACTCTGCCGGCCGACAAGGAAGCCGCGCTCACCGGCCACGGTAAAGGGCTTTGCCGGGTCGGTGGCAGCGCGCAAGACGGGGCCTGAAGTGTCAAAGCTGATGGGCGCGAGAGTGATGAATGCCGGCGGCGCGGGCGGCGCAACCGGCGGCAGCGCCTGCGCAACGGCAGCGCTTGATAGGCAACACGAAATCAGAACAGCGGCAAGGCACGGCAAGCGGAACAGATGCATAGATTCCCCGAATTGAATGAAAGCTTTCAAGGGAATCAGTCTACACGCTTGCGCGCAAAGAAGAAGGGCCGCGGCGTGCGCCGCGGCCCTTCAGGTTGGATACAACGTTGAGTTAGAAGTCGTAACGCAGGCTCATCTGCATGATGCGCGGATCGTTCGCAGAGAGCGACTTTCCATACGACGTCGGGCTGTTGGCATTCGAACTCGGGTTTGCAAAGTTCGGATGGTTGAAGACGTTGAACACGCTGGTTCCGAAGGTAAAGGAGCCATAGTGCTCAGGCAGATTGAAATCCTTGCTGATGCCGATGTCCAGGTTCTTGTACGCAGGGCCAGTGAGCGAGTTGCGACCCGAGGGCGGCTCGCACCACGGCTGGTCGGTCGGGCAAGTGTATTCGTCAAAGTAGTCACCTGGAGGCCGAACGTTGTTAACCTTTGGAGGCAAGGGCTTCAGGTATCCATCTTTGGGATTGGTGGAGTGACTGATCGCGTTTTTGATCGATCCAGTGCCCTTATACACAGTGCGGTCAATTCCAGTACGACCGTCCTGGATGGGGTTATAGTTGCCCGAGCTGCTGGTAGGCGTAAACGGCGTGCCGGCGTTCAACCGCAGGATGGGCGAGATGCTCCAGCCACCCAGAAGAATGTTCTTCTTCATCCACGGGCTCTGGAAGTTGGCGGTGGCCACCAGGTTGTGCTTCATGTCGAAGTCGGCCGGACCGTAGTCGTAGGCGGGATCGAACGGATTGGTTGGACCCGTACCGCCGTTGCGCTGCGTGAAAACGTCGCTGACCTGGTCGAGGGCCTTGGAGTAGGTGTAGTTGACCATGAACTGCAGGCCGTTCGAGAAGCCCTTACGCAGACTAGCTTCGAGCGAGTTGTAGTTCGAGCTGAATCCGTTGGTACGGAAGTTGTCGTTGTTAAACAGAGAGGTGGGACGGGCGGTGCTGAAGCCGTTGGGGTAACCGGCGTTGTAGCAGGCTGTTCCCGCCGCGTAAGGAGCGTTTGAAGTCGGGCAGGCAGTACGGCCGGCGTAGGTGTTGATGTTCTGTAAGCCAACCAGCTTGCGGCCCAACGTGCCCACATAGTTGGTCTCGAGCACATAACCCTGATGGAGCTGATACTCGAAGCCGATGTTGTACTGCTCGTAGTAGGCGTTGCGCAGGCGCTCGTCGATGTGGCGGGGAACCGGCTTGCCACCGTAATCTGCGAACAGAGCGTTGGCGGTGAAGGGCACCTGATAGAGTCCGTCTTGCTGCAGGGCGCCCGCAGAGACGCTACCCGCTTCGTAACCGATCGAGTTGTCGGAGAAGTGGGGGTAGTTGAAGCGGATGTTCTCGTAGACGTTGTTGTACAGGCGGTCAAAGCCGATGCCGAAGCCGCCGCGTACCGCGAAGGTACCCTTGCCGGTCACGTCGTAAGAGAAGCCGAAACGCGGACCGAAGCTCTTGGTGTCCTTGTTCCAGATCTGTCTGTCGCGCTGCTGGAAGGTCGCGCCCTGCGTGGCGCCGACGATTGGCAGGTTGGGCAGGTAAGGGTTGCCATTGGCTACGGGTGTGCCGAAGGTGCCGAAGTAGACGTTGGAGTCGAAGCCCTTGCGGAAGTTGTGCGGCGGTCCAAAATATTCCCAGCGAAGGCCGGCGTTCACCGTCAGGCGGTTGGTGACCTTCCAGTCGTCCTGCACGTAGGCTGCGAATTCCTTGGCGCGGAAGCCGCGGTAAGGATCGGGTGCCTCGTTGGTGGTTGGATCGATCGATGCGGTGGCATAGGCAAGAGAGCCGTAGCCAGCTCCGGCCTCACCATAGAGCAGGGGTTCGAATTGGTCGTACAGGGTCGCGTCGGTCAGCAGGTTCTCAATGTCCCACGGATAGAGTGAGCCATAGATATCGTTGTAGAAGCTGGAGCCGTTGCGGGTACGGATGAACTGGAAGCCTGCCTTGATGGCGTGGCGCTGGGTGGTCTTGCTGATCGAGTCCTGATAGACGAACTCATTTTCTGTAAACAGCTGCGGGAAGCCGGAGTAAGCGCCGAATCCTTCGTTGACGTCGATCCAGGGAGTCACATAAGGAATACCCTCAGTTCCCGGTGCAGAGAAGTTGCTGACGTGACGCACATATCCAGCCTTAAAGATGTTCAACAACGAGGGAGAAAAGGTATGTGTCCACGTCGCGCTAAAGTTCTGCGCGCCGCCAAAATTGCCGCCGGCCGGTCCAAAAAGGCTGCCGCCCTGCGCACCGTTTGTGCTGGTGTCTTCGTACAGGTCAACGAGGTAGGCGAAGCTGAGCTGGTCCTTCTCCGTGAGCTTGTGGTCCAGCTTCATGCTGCCGCGGTTCTGGTTGAATGCATCCCCGATTGATCTGGTGGCAAGCGCATACACGTTCACAGGGTAGGCAATCGAACCGCCGGAATAAAGCCCCTGGGCAACCGGGCTGGCATCTGCCGTGCCGACCGGGAAGGCGGTTGGCTCAGCGGCCAGTAACTGCTGGAAGACCGGTCCCAGTGTCGAAGACAGGTTCAAAGCGCCGGGGCAGGTTTCGCCGAGGTAATAGGGGCAGAGCCCGATGGTCGGAACGCCCAGAGAATCTGCAGTCGATTCATCCTGCTGTGTGGTGCCTTCCATGAAGGACTCGAAAGCTCCGCTGTTGACGAAGTCGAGGAAGTCCTGGGTGGTCACAACACCAGTCTCAGGCTGGCCGGTACGGCGACGGTGAAGCTCGACGGTGGCGAAGAAGTAGGTCTTGTCCTTATAGATTTTGCCACCCACCGAACCGCCAAACTGGTTGCGCACCAATGAGTCATGTGCGCCACCCGTCGTGAACTTGTTTTCTGCTGCGAGCGCCTGAATGCGGTTGTACTCAAACAGCGAACCGTGCCAAGTGTTGGTGCCGCTCTTCAGCACGGTGTCAGTGGCAAAACCGCCTGCGCGGCCATACTCGGCCGGAGGAATATGCGCGATGACGCGGTATTCCTGGATGGCGTCGGGCGAGATCGTTGTAACTGCACCGCCGCCGCCGTTCACACCAGCGCCGCCCTGGCCCTGGTCGTTGTTGTCCATGCCCTCCACGAGGAAGTTGCCAGTACCGGTGCGGGCGCCGTTCACGGCTGCGCCGCGGCCCGTGCCGCTATCCGGCGTTGCGCCGGCGGTCAGGGTCACGAAGGTGTTCTGGGTGCGCTCTTCCAAAGGCGAGGTCTTCCACACCGTGGAGTCGATCAGCTCGGAGATCGACGACGTTTCCGTCTGCACCTGCTCCACGTTGGCAGAGGACGAGACTTCGACCGTATCGACAGCCGCGCCTACCTGCAGGGTCACGTCGGCCGTCAGAATCGTGCCCACGGAGGTGGACAGGTTCTTGACTTCGGTCGCCTTGAAGCCCGGGGCGGTGGCGCGGATGGTATAGCCGCCGGTCACGGTGAGCGCGTTGAAGCGGTAGCCGCCGTCATTGCCGGTCACTACGGTGCGCTCAAAACCTGTGCCCTTGTTGCTCAGGGTTACGGTAGCGCCGCCGACCACCGCGTGGGTGGAGTCGGTGACGACACCGGCGAGAGTACCCAGGCCAGCCTGGGCCAAGGCAGCGTGCGGAGTCAACACTGTGAGCGAGAAGCCAAGGCTGAGTGCAAAGCCTACGACCAACGCCCTCAAAGTCTTCTTCGAAACGGTCATGTCTGTTCCTTCCAAAGGGTGAATACTGGTTTGCGGACTCTTACGAAGAGAACGTCTTAAAGTTGTGTCGGAAACGATCAGGCAGGAGCTTGACTCACGCAGAAGAACCAGGCCAGAGTCCAGCGCCTTGTAGTTGGCATACTTTACTGCAATTTTAATGCCATATTCACGAGGTGTTTCCTCTCCTCGCAAACCCGTATGGAATTGGGTAGCCGGGTCGAAAACAGCCCTGTTTTGCACACAATCAAGGGCATTCCAGGAAAATCCGGAGCAAACCTTCGGGAGGCGCTCAACGGCGCGAATACAAAAATACATATCCAATCCCGTTTTTGGAATATAGAGGGGATTGAGCGCCCGTCCCGCATCCGAAGGGATAGTGCAGAGATCTCTAGCGAGATTCCACAGGCGCCAGGAATTCCAGTGCCCGGATCAGGTAATTTTTCATGTCTTTGCGGGGCACCACGGCGTCCAGAAAACCCTTCTCCAGCAGGAACTCGGAGCGCTGGAAGCCTTCGGGGAGTTTCTGGCGGATGGTCTGCTCGATGACGCGGGGGCCGGCAAAGCCGATCAGCGCGCCGGGTTCGGCAATGTTCAGGTCGCCCAGCATGGCAAAGCTGGCGGTGACGCCGCCGGTAGTCGGGTCGGTGAGCACGCAAATGTAGGGCGCGCGCACCTCGTCCAGCTGTGCCAAAGCGGTTGAAATCTTCGCCATCTGCATCAGGCTGACAATGCCTTCCATCATGCGTGCGCCGCCAGAGGCAGCGACGACGATGAGCGGCTTGCGGCCTTCGCGGGCGCGGTCCACGGCCCGGGCAATGGTCTCGCCCACCACGGCGCCCATGGAGCCGCCGATGAAGCTGTATTCCATGGCGCTGACCACCACGGCATGGGGGCCCAGCTGCCCTTCGGCATTCACAATCGCATCGTCCAGGCCGGTATCGGACTGAGCCTTTTTCAGGCGCTGTTTGTAGGGCTTCAGATCGGTGAAGTTCAAAGGGTCGGTGGAGCGCAGGCCGCCATCCACAATTTGGAAGCCGGGCTCAAGCAGCATCTCAATGCGCTGGTGCGCACCGATTTTGAAGTGGTAGCCGCACTTGGGGCAAACATTCAGGTTGGCCTCAAGGTCGGCCTTCCAAATGGTCTGCCGGCACCCTGGACACTTGATCCAAAGGCCTTCTGTACGAACACTCTTCTCTTCGTCGCCGTTGGGGACGGGAACTTCGATCTCGCTGCTCTCGCGCTTGAACCAGGACATATGCTCACGCAATTGTAGTCGAAAGCGGCAGCAGTCGCTCGTGTTTCGGCGAGCAGGCGGTACTCCGTGGCAGAAGAAAATTTCCGCCCAAGCGAAAGCATCTCCATGTTAGTTTGAGTACACCAAAATGCTTCCCCGCATTCTGAAGACAATGTGTAAGCGACTCCCAGTCCACACGGGCTTTGCCGCACTGCTCGCTTTCTCTGCTGCTGGCGCGGCTCCGATTGCGCTGTGCGCGCAAAACGCCGCGCCGGTGATTGTGCAGCCCGGCGCGCCCGGCCAGCCCACGCACGAGTTGCCCGCCTCCACGCACGCCACGCTGCCGCCGCTGGTGCAGGCCGATGTCGAGTTCATGCAGGGCATGATTATGCACCACTCGCAGGCCGTGGAGATGACCGCGCTGATTGCGACCCACACCAACGATGCCGATGTCCGAGCGATAGGCGCGAAAATTTCGCGCTCGCAGGCGGATGAGATTCGCATGATGCAGCGTTGGCTCGCCGAGCGCGGACAGGCTACGTCGATGTCCATGCCCGGCATGCCCGACATGGACATGAACGGCAATCCCATGGCGCCCATGCCCGGCATGTTGACGCCGGCGCAGATGGAGGCGTTGCGCAACGCGCACGGCGCCGAGTTTGACCACCTCTTTTTGACCGGAATGATTCAGCACCACGGTGGCGCACTGGTCATGGTGAAGGAACTGTTCAGCCACCCCGGCGCCGGACAGGACGCGGAGATCTTCGACTTTGTGACCGACGTGGACACCGGGCAGCGCGCCGAAATTCGCATCATGCAACATATGCTGGAGGAGAAACATTGAATCGCACCAAGCGTCATCTGCTGTCCTGGGCCGTGTGTGCGGCCCTTTTGCCTTTGAGTGCTGCATGGCTTCACGCGCAGGAGCCGTCCTCGGCCAGCGCAACGCCCGAGGCCAAAGCCGACAAGGCTGCCGAGAGTGAAGACCCTTTTGCGCCGCAGCCCGCTCCGCCGCTCCCCGCCGGCATGACAGGCTCCAGCACCAGCGATCCACGCTACTCGCTCAAGCCCGGACTCTACGATGCCGGCGAAGTAGCCATGGGCATGAAGCACGTGGCCTACATGAAGAAGCCCGATGCTTTCCAACTGAACGCTTCCACGCCGGACGACCCCGCGGTTGCCAAGACGCTGGGCCAGCTCGGCGTGGGCAACCCGGCAAAAATGCCGCCGTCTATGAAGATGGTGATCGCGCAGTTGGCCTTTGCCAACTCTGACTTCGCCTTCCAGGGCACGCATCTCTTCCAGGGAAATTTCTACGGCATCGACATCTTCGATATCGCCAACCCCGCCAAGCCCGCACTGCTCACCACACTGGTTTGTCCCGGCGGCCAGGGCGATGTTTCGGTCTACAAGAATCTGCTTTTCATGTCCGTCGAAATGCCCAATGGCCGCATCGATTGCGGCACGCAGGCCTTTCCGCCGGATCCTCCTTCGCCCTCCGGTGAGGCGAAGGATATGCATCACCACATCCCCGTTGCGCAGCCCGACCGCTTCCGCGGCGTGCGCATCTTCGACATCTCTGACATTCGCAACCCGCGCCAGGTGGCCGCCGTCCAGTCCTGCCGCGGCTCGCACACGCACACACTGGTCGTCGATCCCAACGATAAGGACAACGTCTACATCTACGTCTCGGGCACTTCGTTTGTGCGCCAATCCGAGGAGCTGGCCGGATGCTCCGATGGCGAGCCGGAGAAGAATCCCAACACCGCGCTCTTCCGCATCGATGTCATCAAGGTTCCGGTTGCGCATCCGGAGGCCGCGGCCATCGTTTCCAGCCCGCGCGTCTTCATCGACCCGCGCACCGGCGCCGTGAACGGCCTGAACAACGGCGGCAGCCACGATAAAGGCGAGCAGAAGCCGGTCGATACCGACCAGTGCCACGACATTACGGTTTACTCGGCCGTGGGTCTGGCCGCGGGCGCATGCTCTGGCAACGGTCTGCTGCTCGACATCAAAGACCCCATCCACCCCAAGCGTGTGGATGCGGTCAACGATCCGAACTACTCCTACTGGCACTCAGCCTCGTTCTCGAACGACGGAACGAAGGTGGTGTTTACCGATGAGTGGGGCGGAGGCCTGGGCGCGCGCTGCCGGCCCAACGACCCCAACAAGTGGGGCGCCGATGCCATCTTCAACCTGAAGGGTGACAAGCTGGAGTTTGCCAACTACTACAAGCTGCCCGCCGCGCAGGGCGACACGGAAAACTGCGTGGCCCACAACGGCTCGCTGGTGCCGGTGCCGGGGCGCGACATTGAAGTGCAGGCCTGGTATCAAGGCGGCGTTTCAGTCATGGACTTCACCGACCCCGCGCACCCCGAGGAGATTGCCTACTTCGACCGCGGACCCATCGATCCCAAAATGCTCGTCCTCGGCGGCTTCTGGTCGGCCTACTGGTACAACGGAGCGATTTATGGTTCGGAGATTGCGCGCGGGCTCGATGTTTTCGAACTGACGCCGACCAAATTCCTGACGCAGAATGAAATCGATGCGGCCAAGGCGATGCAGACCGGCGAACTGAACGTGCAGAACCAGCAGAAGTTCGAATGGCCGTCGAAGCTGGTCGTCGCCAAGGCTTACGTCGACCAGCTGGAGCGCTCGAAGGCCGTCTCCGCTGGACAGATTGCCGCATTGCGCAAAGCTATCGCCGGCGCCGAGAGCTCACACCTGAAGCCCAGGCAGCTGGCAAAGCTCAAAAAGCTGGCCGCGCCGCTGGAGACAACTGCCAGCTCCGCCAAGCCTGCCGATGCCACACGTCTGCACGCTCTGGCCGGGATTCTGGAGCACCCGGTGGCATAAGAACCGTAGCGCAAGAAGCAGAAATGCCCCGCATGCAATCCGCGTGCGGGGCATTTTCCTGGCCGCGCTACCTTCCGCTGCTGCCGAAACCCTTTTCTGCCCGCAGCGACTCTTCCAGGCTTTCCACTTCTTCCACGGGACCGGTCAGCACCGGCACCGGCACCATCTGCGCAATCTTCTCGCCGGCCTTCAGCTGCACGGTTTCCAGGCCGAGGTTGGTCATCAAAATAAGAATCTCGCCGCGGTAGCCCGCGTCGATCACGCCTCCGGTGCAGGCCAATCCGCGCGCGGCCATCGACGAGCGGTCGCGCACCAGCAGCCCCAGCGGCGTACCGGTTTCAGGGTGCCGCGCCTCAACCGCAATGCCTGTGCGCACGCGCACCGTCACGCGCGGCTCCAGCCGAACGGCCTCAAGCGCAAAAACGTCGTAGCCCAGATCTTCACCGGGATGTGCCACCGCCGGCGCCTTCGCAGCCGGATCCATCAGCTTCACGCGCAGCATAGTTGTCTGCCAGCAATCGTAATGCACGCAGCCAGAGTGAGCCACAGTGCGGGCAAGGTTGCGAATGGAGTGTAGTTCAGGCCGCCTTGAAGTGGCGTTTAATCTCTTCGTACTCGCCCACCAGCAGGCCGTCCACACAGGCGCCGAAGACGCGAACGTCGCCTTCCGCGGGCCTGGCTCGCGTGCCGCGTGCCACATCGAAGACGTAACGAATGCCGCGCAGGTAATCCACATACGCAGGTACGCCCATCCGGTTGTGGTCTTCGGCAATTGCTTGTGCGGAGTCGATTACGGCGTCCAGTTCGTCTTTCGTGCAGTCGTGCTCAAAGTTCTGCCACTTTCCCAATCGAAACCGCTGTGCGAATACAGTGCAATCCACGTATGAGGCCCCCATGGCGAAATCACGCAGGC
>DASVLI010000257.1:0-11608 GCA_036384955.1 Occallatibacter sp. | reverse complement strand
CTTGACCTGCGCCCGCGCGTTGGCCACGGCCACGGCAAAGCCGCACTCACGCATCACGGGCAGGTCGATGACATCGTCGCCGACGTAGCAGATCTCGTCGAGCGCGATGCCTTCCTTCTCCATGATTTCGCGCACGGCCTGCATTTTGAAGGCCTGCCCCATGTAGACGAATTCGAGTTTGAGGTCGCGGGAGCGCGTGGCCACCGTCTCCGAGATGCGCTTGGTGATGACGCCGCACTTCATGCCGCCGAGGCGGGCCAGAGAGATGGCTGTGCCGTCGTGCGCGCTGTAGCCCTTGGCCTCGGTCAGGCTCTCTGAATGCACGGCGAAGCCCACCTGGCCTTCCTTGCCACGGATTGCATCGGAAATTTTTGCGCCCGGAGCGCTGGGGACAAGCCAGATGGTGCCGTCGGTCAGGACGCCGTCGACGTCGAAGAGGATGACTTTGATTTTGCGGGCGCGGTCTTGCGCGGAGAGAGCCATGGCTAGATTGTAGCCAGTCGGCGAGAATAGCGGCATGGAGCCAACCAAGCCGCCCGCACCGACCCCGCCTGCGCCCGAGGACTATTACATGGAGAACGGGCTGATGGTGTTTACCGAGACGTATCACCTGAAGCGCGGCTCGTGCTGCGGCTCGGGCTGCAGGCACTGCCCGTACGGCAATGCGCCGGAAAATGTGAAACCAACACCTGACAGCTCATCGGCATCGTAGTGGTGGAGTACCGGCTGTCCATCTGAAGAATGCGGAATTCCCAAGGAGGCGAAATGCTCTGGTGGCTACTGGTGGGACTGATTGCAGGCTGGGCAACTGGCAAAATCATGAAGGGCAGCGGCTACGGCTGCTTTGCCGACGTGGGCCTGGGCGTGGTGGGCGCTTTTGTGGGCGGCTTTATCGTGCGCAGTCTGGGCTTATCCGGCTCGGGCGGATTGATTTACTCGATTCTGGTGGCAACCTTGGGCGCGGTGGTTGTCGTAGCGCTCTTCCGCTTTCTGCGGCGCAGCGCCTGAGGCAGCGCGGGCCGGATGCGGAGCTCGGCTAAACTCAGGCATGGGCACTTCGCCATCGGCAACGCTGACATTTGAAGAGCTGAATGCAAAAACGAGCGCGGAGACTCTGGCCTCTGCGCGCGCCTTATTGCTGGACTACGGCCGCTGGGTGCTTGCGCAGACCGGCGCGCAGTTCTGCTTTGGCTCGCTGGAGAAAGAAGCCGAGACGCTGCCCGCAAGCTACATCGAGCAGGGCGGCGGCAGCCTGTTGGCGCGGGTGAATGGCGAGCCGGCGGGCTTTGTGGCTTGGCGCGCGGTTCCGGGCGAGGCTGCGGCAAGCGCGTGGGAGATGAAGCGGCTGTGGGTTGCGCCTGCGGCGCGTGGACACGCGCTGGGCAGGCTGCTTGCCGAAGCCGTTTTGGAGCGGGCGCGCGCGGCGGGCCGAAGCGCCGTCTATCTGGACACCGTGCCCGCCAGTATGGGCGCTGCGCACCGCATGTATCTTGAGCTGGGCTTTGAAGCATGCGCGCCGTATAACGACAGTCCCATCGATGGCATCGCCTGGCTGGTGAAGCGGCTGGGCTGAGGCAGAACGCGGCTTCCCAAAATGAATTGCCGTTGACCACACTGATTACCTTTGCGACTTGAATGCGGGGTTTTGCACTTGGCAGGGTGCAGCGCGCGTGTTAACGATTAAGTTAATACCACTCTGGTAGCTGTTGAAGAAGTAACGGCACTTCCGCAGACTGCCCACTGGAAGTAGGCACACGATGAAGATCGGCACCACGATTCGAGCGCACCGGCTACAGAAGGGCCTGTCGCAGGGCGACATCGAAAAGAAGACGGGCCTTTTGCGCTGCTACCTGTCGCGCGTGGAGAACGGACACACGGTTCCCTCGCTGGACACGCTGAGCAAGATTGCCGGAGCGCTGGAGCTGCCGATTGCGCAGTTCTTCAACGACGACACGACGGCCCGGCAGACCAACGCGCGCAACCTCTCCGACGAAGAGCTTCGCTTCCTGACGCAGATCCGGCGCTACTCGACGAATTTGAACGAGAGCGACCGCAAGCTGCTGCTGGCGATGGTGAAGAAGTTCGCCGCGACGGCCGTGCGGTAGATTTTCCCAGGTAATTACAGCGCCCGGCATGCTTTTGCGGACGCACCTAGGCAGTGCTCACCCGAAGCGGTTTCCGGGTCAGTCCTCCCTTTCCCTCATGGGGGGGAGGGGGGTATGTGCTTACTCGCGCACTCTCGTACTTCCTCCACGAATCCATTGTGAAGAAACCCACGAATTAATCTGCAAAGCTGCGGGAAAAAACTACGCGCGGCCTAGCCGGTGACGCGGGTGATGAAGAAGCCGAAGAGAATCAGCGCGCCAATGACCATGGAGACGGCCACGCGCAGGCGCGAATGGAACTCTGGCCGCGGCGAGCCGAGGCGCGGCACCATGGGCATGGCGAACAGTAGCCCGCAACTAAAGCCGCCCAGGTGGGCCATGTTGTCGATGTCAATGCCGGTAAGGCCGCTGGTGGCGCTGACGGAGAAGCCGATGAGCAGATTGATGGCGGCGAAGTAGATGACCGAGCGGCGCAGCTTGTGCAGCTCCTCGGGAGGTGCGGGGAGCCGTTTGGATTTGAGCAGCACGATGAGTGCCCCGGCGATGCCGAAGACAGCGCCGGAGGCGCCGGCGCAGACGGGGAACGCGCCCTCGGCGCTAAAGCGGAACCAGTTGATGAGGGTGGAGAGCAGATTGCCGGCAGCGCCGGTAAGGATGTAGACCGCCAGCACGCCGAAGGAGCCCATCAGCGGCTCTGCAAGCAAGCCCAGGTTCCAGAGGCACCACATGTTGGTGGCCAGGTGGATGATGCCCACGTGCACAAACATGGCAGTGACAATGCGCCCCCACTGGCCATAAATGAGCACGTGTCCGGCATTGTCAGCGCCGTAGTTCATGAGCTGCTGCGAGGTGGGGCTGATGGCGCTGACGCCGTGCAGGACCATGAAGAGAAACCACAGGCAGTTGACGGCGATGAGGAAATAAGTGGCCGGAGCCACGGCCCAGCGCGGACGCCTGCGCGGCTGCGGCGCGGTGTAGCCGGAGGGCGGCAGAATCTCGGGCTCTCGGACGGGGGGGACGCTGCCCATATGGATTTATCGTAATTCATTTTCGCCTCTCTATCGCGTGCCGGCGCACACTGTGCAAATGGCGTACAGAGACGGCGATGGGCGGGTTGTACTCTGGTCGTGGCGCGGTTCCGCACGGCAGACGGAGCGGCCACAGGAGAGCGGCAGGTGAGCGCGGAAAAAAAGATTCGGCGTGCGTTGCTGAGCGTGACGGACAAGACCGGTCTGGTGGAGTTTGCGCAGGTGCTGGCAGGGCTGGGCGTGGAACTGATTTCAACTGGCGGCACCGCAAAGGAACTGCGTTCTGCCGGGCTTGCGGTCAAGGACATCAGCGAGCTGACGGGCTTCCCGGAAATGCTGGATGGGCGCGTGAAGACGCTGCATCCGCGCGTGCACGGGGGCCTCTTGTACATTCGCGGCAACGCCGAGCACGAGGCAGCGGTGGCGGCGCACGGCATTGAGCCCATCGACATGGTGGTGGTGAATCTGTACGCGTTTGAGAAGACCGCAGCCAAGCCCGGCGTGGCGTTTGGGCACATTATCGAGAACATAGACATTGGCGGCCCGTCGATGGTGCGCTCGGCGGCCAAGAATTTTGAAGACGTGGCCATTGTGACCAGCGTGGGCGATTACACGGCGCTGGCCGAAGAGCTGAAGTCGACCGGCGGCACGCTGAGCCGCGAGACACGCTGGCGGCTGGCCAAGCAGGCGTTTGCGACCACCGCAGCGTATGACTCGGCCATTGCGACGACGCTGGACAAGATTGCGCATGCGCCCGAGCCCGCGTCACCCGCCGTGCTTGACGCCGACGCGCTGCCTACAACGCTGCGCATCAACTTTCCGCTGCGGCAGGCTCTGCGGTACGGGGAGAATCCGCACCAGCGCGCCGCGCTTTACAGCGACAACACCGGGCTGGGCATTGCCGGTGCGACGCAGTTGCAGGGCAAAGAGCTGAGCTACAACAACCTGGTTGATCTGGATGCGTGCTGGGAGCTGACGCGGGAGTTCGACGAGCCGTTTGTGGCGATTATCAAGCACACCAATCCGTGCGGCGCGGCCACCGGCGCGAATGTGCTCGATGCGTATGAGAAGGCACTGGCCTGCGATCCTGTTTCGGCATTCGGCAGTGTGATTGGCATCAATCGCGAGGTGGACGGCGCGGCTGCCGAAGTGATTGCCAAGTTGTTTGTGGAGGCGATTGCGGCGCCGAGCTTCTCGGCCGAGGCGCTTGAGCGCTTTGCTGCGAAGAAGAATCTGCGCCTGGTGGTGGTCAAGCCCGCCGATGCGCGGACAGTGGTGAAAAATGTGTCGGGCGGGCTGCTGGTGCAGGATGCCGACCGTGGACACGTAACGGCGGCGGAGTTGAAGACGGTAACCGCGCGCAAGCCCAGCGACGAGGAACTACGCAGCCTGCTGTTTGCGTGGCGCGTGTGCAAGCACGTGAAGTCGAACGCGATTGTGTATGCGCGCCAGACCGGCGATTTTGCCCAGACCGTGGGCATGGGCGCGGGGCAGATGAGCCGCGTGGATGCGGCGAAGTTCGGCGCGCAGAAGGCCGTGCTGCCGCTGGCTGGTACGGTCGCGGCATCGGACGCGTTCTTCCCCTTCCCCGATGGGCTTGAGGCAGTGGCCGCGGCGGGCGCGACGGCAGTGATTCAGCCGGGCGGATCGGTGAAGGACGCAGACGTGATTGCCGCGGCCGATAAGCTGGGCGTCGCGATGGTGTTTACCGGGTTCCGGCACTTCAGACACTAAAAACAGGAAATAGGGCGTAACTTTCCCCACTCTTGCGTTGCAGGGGTGGGGAAATCATTTTGGTGCGTCGGTGAGCGCGGCGCGTGAGACACAGGTTGGCGGTGAGCACGGCAATTGAGTGACACTAGAGGCATGGCCGCGGGCACACATCCTGTGGAACAGCTTTGGCAGAAGACGGCGGCGCTTGCCCGCCAGATGAACTGGCTGCGCGGGCTGCGGGCTGGCGTGGCGCTGAGTGCGCCCATCGTGCTGGGCAACCTGACCGGTCTGCCCAACATGGGCTGGGCCGCGCTGGGCGGCTTTGAGGCCATTGTGGCCGACACGGGCGGCCCCTATCGCACGCGCATGGGCAGTTTGCTTACGCTTTCGGTGGGCGGGGCGGCAGGATTGTTTCTGGGCGCGCTGGCCAGCGGACATCTGGCGTGGGCGCTGCCGCTGACGCTGGTGTGGTGCTTTGTGTGGAGCTACCTTGCCGTGCTCGGCCAGCCATTCTCCTCGGCAGGCGTGCTGGTACAGCTGATCTACATTTGCGGCATTGGCACGCCGACAGCCGATTGGCGCGAGGCGGCGGGCTGGGCGCTGTGCCTGCTGGGCGGCGGGGCGTGGGCCGCGCTGCTGTCGCTGTTTCTGTGGCCGCTTGATGCCTATCGCCCGGCGCGCGCGGCAGTGGCTGCCTGCTATACCGAGCTGGGGTCGTTTCTGGGCTCAATTGCCGAGTTGGCGGCGCGGCCCGAGCAGCGCCCCGCGCTGTGGCACCGGCTGGCGCAGCATCACCAGTACCGCATTCGCCGTGCGCTGGAGCAGGGCTGGCACATGGTGGCAAATATTCGCGCGGGGAGCACGGCGGAGACGCGCCGTGGCCGCCAGATGGTGGTTCTGCTGGAGCACGCCGATTTGCTGATTGCGCGCACCGTGGCGCTGGCCGAGCATTTGGAAAATGAGCCTGCCAGCGAGGGCTCGGTGTGCAGGGACCGGCTGCTCGCTGGGCTTGCCGACTTGCGCGCGGCCGAAGATTGGATTGCAGCGCTGCTGGTGCGGCGGCGCAGTTTGACGCTGGCCCATGCGCGCGCCAAACGCAGCGAGATGGACCGCCTGCCGCCGTATCTGGAGCAGTGCGTGGCGGCGGGCGACGCCTCAGGGCGATTTTTGCTGGCGCAGATTACCCAGTCAGCCTCCACGCTGGAGTCGTCGATTGAAGCCGCCGCGCTGATGCGGCTGGGCAAGAGCGTGGACAGCGATGCGCCGCCCGCGGGCGCCTCGGCCAGCCACTTTGGCTACGTGCTGGGCCGCATGGCCGCGCTGCGCCAGGGTTGGAGCCTGGATGCGCTTACTGCCAACCTGACGCCGCGCTCGCTTACGTTGCGCCACGCCGCGCGCGTGGCCCTGGTGTGCACCCTCGACGTTGCACTCATTCTGCTGCTGCACATCGACCACGGCTACTGGCTGCTGCTCACCTCGCTGATTGTGCTGCAGCCGCACGTTTCCGGAACCATGCGCCGCGGGATGGAGCGCATTGGAGGCACGGTCGCCGGCGGCATTCTGGCCGCGCTGCTGGCCGTGGCGCTGCACTCGCAACTGACAACGGCGGCGGTGCTGTTTGTGCTGGCGCTGCTCTCCATGGCGATTTTGCCGGTGAGCTACACGGCATTTTCGTTCTTTTTGACACCGACTTTTGTGCTCGCGTGGCTGCCCTACTCCGGCGACTGGATGCTGGCGCTGGTGCGCACTCTGAACACCATTGGCGGCGCGCTGATTGCGATTCTGGCCATGCGGTTTCTCTTCCCTGCTTATGAGCGCGAACGCGCGCCGCGTTTTCTGGGCGCCAGTCTGGCGGCGGACCGCAGCTACCTGGAGAAGTTGCTGGAGAGCTGGCGCACGGGGGCGCGGTCGTCGCGGATTCTGGCCGAGGCGCGGCGTGCCACGGGACTGGCGCATAACGATACAGAGGAGTCGCTGGAGCGGCTGCTGGCCGAGAGCTGGCCGCGCCGAGTTCCCTTCGCGAAATTCGTGACGGCGTTTGTGACCTATCTGCGCCGCTTTGCGCAAAGCGTGACGACGCTGGCGGCTCTGGAGGGCGCTTTGCAGTGGAAGCAGTCGCCCGCGGTGCTGGCGCGCCTGGAGCTGATGCAGCGGCGGCTGGCGTGGCTGGAGCAGCGCACGGAGGCCGATGCGCCGCCGGGGCCGGAGACACCACTCTGGCCGGAAGCTTCGGCCGCATTTCCCGAGCGCGCAGCCGGTGAATACCACCCTGGCGAGTCGCAGTTGCAGCGGATGGAGCGGCAGGTGGATATTCTTCATCGTCAACTGCGGGCGCTGCGGGAACATGGGTGGCTACCGGCAGCGAGATAGGGATGGGCACCTTCTAAGTCATAATTCCTCTATCCGGGCCGTTTTTTTCAGTTATGGACAAAGGTGAGGAGGCGCTATGAAATTGGGTTTACTGAGATTGCGACAGGTGCGTCGGTTGCTCTTGGTATGCCTTGTCGTCGGGCTGTGGGAGGTTGCGTATGGGCAGAGCGCATCGCCGTCCTATTCACTGACCATTCAGGAACAAGAGAAGCCAGCCGTCGCAGGCTCTGAAGTCTACATCACCGTCACTCAGACGAATACTTCAAAAGCGGATGTGGGATGCGATTCAATGTCACGCGGCTCGACGGACTTGGCATTGAGATACTACATAAAGCGAGAAGATGGCACACCGCTGACACAAAGAGCGAATGCCTATGGCTATATGACGGACATTTCACAATGTCAACTTTCTCCAGGTGAGTCTATAACACGAAGATATCTGCTCAGTTGGCTCTTCGATCTGAGTGTTCCAGGCAAGTACTCCGTGCAGGTCGCACGTCACGGCGAGCCTTACACGGAGCCACAGATAATGTCGAACGTGATCACGCTTGTAGTTGTTCCCGCTCAGGCGCCTGGTGCGGAGGATAAAGGGGAACCAAAGCACACGGGAAAATGAGCCTGGGTAAGCAGGTGCGCTTTCCAACCCTCCGCTAACGAAGGATGGGGCATCTGGGGTTTGTGCTTTCCCAGGTGCCCAAAAGCGAGGCACCTGGGGCAACCATCTACTGTGTAGGTGCGCACATTGCTTTTCCCGGCCCCAAAGGCGAGAGACCGGGGATGCCGGCAGCGGCAAACCCGAAGTGACCCTCAGTCTGCCGCCTGGGTGTGCTTCTGCGACAAAACGACGGTAAAATCGTCTGTATCTATGAGTGGCAGGCCGGCCCGGCCACCTGCCGCGATGAGTTGTCTTCCGGGAAGCACGCCGTCACACAGGCCCCGCTGGAAAGGCACGGACCCCAGGAATGAAGAAGTTAACGCTGCGTTTGTCCTCCCCATGGCTGCTTGCCGCCACATTTTTGGCGGCTCCGGCGCTGCATGCGCAAACCCCGGCCCAGCCCGCACCTGCCACAACCGCCCCGGCGCAGGAGCCGAATCGCGCCCAGTCGTACTTTCACGCGGCCATGGCCGGCGTGTACGAGGAGCAGGCCATCAACACTGGCCGCCCGGAGTTTGTGGCCCACGCTATTGAGGAGTACAAGCTGGCGCTGGCCGCCGATCCGGACTCCGCACAGCTGAACGATGCGCTGGCGGATCTGTACTTCCGCGTAGGCCGGGTGCGCGACGCCGAGACCACGGCGCGGAATTTGCTGAAGACGCAGCCCAACGACGTGGGCGCGCACGAGATTCTGGGGCGGCTCTACCTGCGCCAGTTGAGCCAGGCGCAGAACGCGGTCTCCTCCGCCTCGCCCGCCGGCAACGTGCTGGACCAGGCCATTACCGAGTACGAAAAGATTGTCGAGCTGAAGCCGAAGAGCGTCGAGGACCGCATGGTTCTTGGCCAGTTGTACAGCGTGAAGCACGACCAGAAGAAGGCCGAAGAGCAGTTCAAGATTGCGCAGTCGATCGATCCCGACTCGGAAGATGTGGTGCTGAGCCTGGCGCGCATGTATGGCGAGAATGGCGACCTCGACCGTGCGGCCAAGTTGATTGAGGACGTGAATGTAAACGACCGCACGCCCAAGATGGAGCTGGCGCTGGGCGCGGCCTACGACCAGTTGAAGCGCTCCAAGGATGCGATTGCCGCCTATCAGCGCGCCAGCGATATGGACCCCGGCGACGTCCGAATTACCGCGGCGCTGGCCCAGGCGCTGCTGAACGACAATCAGCTGGATGAGGCGCTGAAGGCGTATCGCGAGCTCTCCGACGCCGACCCGGACGATGCGGGCAACTACGTTCACATTGGAGAAATTCTGCGCCGGCAGGGCAAGTTCGAGGATGCGCTGGCCGCGGTGCGCAAGGCTTCGGCCAAGGATCCGACATCGCTGGAGGCCGGTTATAACGAGGGCATCCTGCTGGACGTGCTGGCCCGCTACGACGAGGCGGCCAAGGTCTTCGAGCACATGGTCGACCTGACCTCGCACGCCAACGGCGCCTACACCACGGAAGAAAAAAACAACCGCGGCATCTTTTTAGCGCGGCTGGGCGCGGTGTATCACGAGCAGAACAAAGTAGACCTGGCGGTCGCCACCTACCAGAAGATGATCGACATGGGCGGCGACGCGGCGCTGAACGGCTATCAGGGCCAGGTGGACACGTATCGCGACGCGCGCATGTTCGACAAGGCCGTGGATACGGCACGCAAGGCCGCCGATGCCAACCCCAAGAATCGCGAGCTGAAGCTGATGCTGGCCGCCGAGCTGCCCGACCTGGGCAAGACCGACGAAGGCGTAGCGCTGGCCAAGAGCCAGCTGAAGAACAATGCCGACGACCGGATTGTCTGGCTCACCCTGGACCAGATTTTTACGCGTGTGCATCGCTGGAAGGATGCGGTGGAGGCGCTGAACAAGGCCGAGAGCCTGTCCACCAAGCCTGAAGACCGTGCCTATGTGATTTTTTTGCGCGGCGCGGTGGAAGAGCGCCAGAAGCACATTGAGCCGGCGGAGCGCTACTTCCGGCAGTCGCTGGAGCTGGACCCCAACAATGCGATGGTGCTGAACTACCTGGGCTACATGATGGCCGACAAGGGCACCAAGCTGACCGAAGCGCTGCAGATGATCAAGAAGGCACTGGACCTGGACCCGATGAACGGGGCCTATCTGGACTCGCTGGGCTGGGCATACTTCAAGCTGGGCCAGTACGAGCTGGCCGAGGACAATCTGCGCCGCGCCATCGAGCGCAATCAGTCTGACCCCACGGTGCACGACCACCTGGGCGACCTGTACGAGAAGACAGGCCGCATCCGGCTGGCCGCCGCCCAGTGGGAGCTGTCGCTGGACGAGTTCTCCAAGTCGCCCGCCGAGGACGTGGAACCCGCCGAAGTGGCCAAGGTGCAGAAGAAGCTGGAAAGCGCCCGGGTGAAGCTGGCCAAGCAGGATGTACTGACTGGCCAGCCCAAGCCGGAGTAGCGCGCGGCTACTTGTTGTCGTTCGCCGAAGTCAGATAGACATCGATATTGCTCTTGTCGATGAGCGTGGTGCCGGTGTCCACAAACACGGGGTAGGGCGCGAAGAAGTCGGACTCGTAATCCTTGTCCAACTGCTTGGGCGGCGTGTGGAAGACCTCATCCAGAGTTTTGAGCCCGTAGTAGCCCATGGTGTAGGGCTTCTGCGCGATGGTCGAGTCGATAATTCCCTGCTTGATGCCGTCCAGCGTGTCCTGGTTGGCGTCCCACGCAATCAAAATGCGGTCGGTGACGCCGGCGCGCTTGATGGCATCGGCCACCGGCTTGCCTGAAGCCGACTCCAGGCACACGAACGCGTCAATCTTCTTGGCTCCCGTGGCCGCCAGGTACTCCCGTGCCCGGTCAAAGGCCGCGCGCGGATCGGTCTTGATGTCGACCACATCGGCAATCTTGATGTCGGGCCGCGTCTCCAGCACATCCTTGAAGCCCTTCAGGCGCTCATCGGTGTTGCTCTGCCCTGCCAGGGTGAAGAAGACCACGTTGCCCTTGCCGCCGAGCCTCTCGACGAGACGGCGTCCGCCGAGACGGCCTGCCGCGATGTTGTTGGTGCCGATGAAGAAGAGGCGATGGCTGCCGGCCGCGTCGGAGTCGACGGTGATGACCGGTATGCCCGCGGCAACCGCTGCGTTGATGCCGGGCTGTAGCACGGCAACATCGGCGGCTGAAATTAGAATGCCTGCCGGCTTGGCGGCAACGGCTTTTTGCAGCGCGTCCAGTTCGCCTTGCGGGTCGTAGTTCTCCGGTCCAACCACTTTGGCCGTGACCTTGAGCTGCGCCGCGGACTTGTTGAAGCCGTTGGCAACGTTTTGCCAGTAAGGCAGACCCATGTTGGCTGAAACCAGGTAGTAGACCTCTTTGCTCGAATGGCGGTCGCACCCCGAGGCCAGTGCTATGGCCAGTCCTAGTGCACTCAATCCGATGCGCTTGAAGGTTGTCATCGTTCCCTCTCCTTTGGGCATGTGAGTTTCTGCGTCGCGTGCCGATGAAAGTCCTTGCTGCCGCTCTCAGAAAAATTCGGCTGGATACTACTCCCGCGCGCGAATGCTTGTCCATTGCGGCGGTCACACTGGTTGCACCGCGTTGCTATATAAGGGATATAAGCGTGGTAAGCGTCCAACCTGCATGCCGGATATTGCACTAGAGCGAATCAAACTACCTGCCGCCATTGCCGTGGAAGGCGATGGCGCGCTGACGGTGCGGACCCATGCGCAGCCATCGCACGCGTACCGCACGCCGTTTGCCCGCGACACGGCACGGATTTTGCATGCGCG
>DASVLI010000256.1:0-47583 GCA_036384955.1 Occallatibacter sp. | reverse complement strand
CTGGCCTTGGTCAGAATCTTGAAGAGGGACGTTTTGCCCACCTGCGGCAGGCCGATAATGCCGGTTTTCATGGTCTCGTCCGATGGGGTCAGCATGCGCGCTCAGGCGCAATGGACCTCTTCGATGATACAGGAGGAGCGGCAGCCAGTGGTCAGTGGGCGAGACAGGTGTCAACAAGAAGGGCGCGGGCACACGGAGCGAGAATGAGTTGTGGAACTGCCCTCAGATACGGTCTCGCTTAGTGCACTCCAGTCATGAACGCGACCAGCAGATCCATCGGCCAGTGGGCGAAGATTAGCGGCGCCAGACGGCGAATGCAGAGGTAGATCGCCATCCAGAGCAACAGTAGCGGGACGAACATGAGGAACCGGTAGGCGACGTAGCGCCAATCGGGAACGAACGGGATCATGCAGTGTTGCGCGGCCCACCAGAAGCCGACAATGGACAGCGCAATCCAGGTGCGGCCGGTGAGGGCCTGCAGGCGCGGCAGCGCGTATCCCTGGTAAGTCATTTCCTCCGTGGCCGACTGAACGATCCACCAGACAATCAGGGTATAAAGAGTGGCCCAGAGGGGAAGGGAATGATGTTGCAGGATAAAGTCAGCTGGAACCTTAGCCATTGAACCGAAGACCAGCGAGCCCGCCAGATAGCTGCCAGCCATCACTGCCGGATAGCCGCAGATGAGAATGCCGAGCGCAAGAAAGATGTCACGGCCGAAGCGCAGACGCACAGGTCCTACGATGTCGCGGAGGCGAATGCCTTCCCCTCGCGTTAAGTGCCGGATGCCGAAGAGGCAGCATAGATCGCTGAGCGTTCCGTAGAACATCCACCAATTGCCGGCGGTGCGGAACGGCGCGGGCCTGTGCAGGATGTACAGCACCAATGCCAGCAGGCATTGGAGGGTGAACCACAGAATGGTGCGCGCGGATACCAGCAGCAGGGGGCCGAGCCAGGAGATACGCCCAGCTGCTACACACTCGTTGATCGCGGCGGCCGAGTTAGGTGGAACTGCGGCCAGGGTTAGAGTTTGCGGCACTCCCGCCATGGTGTAATCCATCTCCTTTGAACCCGAATTCTCCGAATGCGCAGATTGTCCTGCCCAATCCTCGACAGCGAGATGCCTATCCTGCTCAGTGAATCTCTGTCATCACCGCACCGAGAATGTCCATGCACCAATGCGCGAGAATGAGCGGCGCCAGCCGCCGGGTGCGCAGGTAAATGAGCATGAGCACGAACACCCCGGGAATGAAGGCCAGCAAACGGAAAAGCAGATACTTCCAGTCGGGGACGAAGGGGATCAACGAGTGTTGCGCCGCCCACCACAAACCCACGACGACCATGGCCACCCATGTTCGCCCGGTGAGCGCTTGCAGCCGAGGCAGCGCGTAGCCCTGGTAAATAATCTCCTCGGTGGGCGACGAGATGACCCACCAGATTGTGACGCTGTACACATAGGCCCACATGGGAAGAAGGCGCAACTGCGTAAGGTACACCGCGGGAGCCTTGGCCAAAGAGCCGTAGAGGATGATTTGCGCCAGCATGCTGCCGCCGATGAGAAGTGAAAAGACAAGAAGAAAAATGCCCAGGCCGAGAAGAAAGTCGCGCCCGGAGCGCAGGCGGAATGGGCCGATGAGATTGCGGATACGAAGGCCCTCTTTCCGCGTAAAAATACGCAGACCCAGGAGGCAGCCGGCATCGACGATGGTTCCGTAGACAGTCCACCAGCGGCCTGCCTCATGCCACGCTCCGGGACGATGGAATGCGAAATAGGCCAGCGCCAGCAGGGCCTGCACGGAGAAGAAGAGCACCGGGCGCAATGCCACCAGGAATAGCGGGCCGGACCACGGGATTAGTCCAGCATGGATGCGATTGCGAATCGATGAAAGCGAGTTCGGTTGGTCAATGGAGATTGGGGCAGTTTCACTTGCGTTGGTCATAGAAGACAGCCTTCGGCGCGTAAGCCTAACACCAGGCCGTTGCTGAAGGCTGTGAGGAGCCCAAAAATTAATGTAAGCCTGGGGAGGCAGCTCAGACGTGCGCGGATTCGGCGCGAGCGACGAGGACGACAGTGGCAATGCCTAGCAGGATGATGAAGGATTCAACCTGCTCACTGCGGTTGTGGAGCTTGTTGAAGTGGGCGGTCTGCGGGTTGGAGGGATCTGTTGTGTCGATGGCGCCACCGGCGGCGATGCGGTCGCGTTCCATGGAAGGAATGATGACGTACTGCGAGAAGGCAGTGAAGCCGAGCATGAGCACCAGCAGGACCATCGGCGCGAGCACGGTGCGGGGCTTGTAGATGTTCCACGAGGGCGCCAGAGCCAGCAGTGCGAGGGCGACAATGCCGGAGACGAAGCCGATGCCGTGCAGGATGCGGAGCAGCGCGCCGACTACAAGGCCGGCCGTGTGCTTATCCGGCGTGAGCGTGGCGAAGGTGATGGCGGCGACGACCGGGAAGAAGATTTCCGCGCCGAGCCAGACGATGAGCGCGAGGTAGAGCAGGGAGCGGAGAAGGGTCTTCATGAAGAAAGAATACAAGAACGGGGACTAAGGGACTCAGGGGACTGGTGACCGCTCAGGTTGAAGAGTAAGGAGTAGGGAACAGGGAGTTGGGACTCTTGCGCCTAAGCGCATTTAGTCCCTTAGTCCCTGGTCCCTTTAGTCTCTGTTTTACTGAATGATTCCGCTCACCGAGGAGCGGCCGATGAGGCGCTCAATGCGCTTCTGGATGGGCGGGTGCGTGGAGAAGAGGCTCATCAGGGTGTCTCCGCCAAGCAGCGGCTGCACGATGAACAGATGCGCGGAGCTCGGCGAGGCGACCAGCGGCACGCGCTTGCTGTACGCGGAGATTTTCTCAAGCGCGCTGGCCAGCGCGTAGGGATTGCCGGTGAGTTCGGCGCCGGAGTGGTCGGCTTCGTACTCGCGGGTGCGCGAGACCCAGAGCTGGATCAGCATGGCGGCCAGCGGCGCGAGCAGCAGCATGAGGATGCCACCGCCTCCGTCGCGGTCGCGGCGTTCGCCGCCGAGGCCGAACCAGAAGGCCATGCGGGCCAGGATGGTGATGGCGCCGGCGAGAGTGGCGGCGATGGAACTGGTGAGAATGTCGCGGTTCTTGACGTGGCCGAGTTCGTGCGCAAGGACGCCCTCAAGTTCGTCGTCGGTCAGCAGGCCGAGAATTCCGTGAGTGACGGCGACCGAGGCGTGTTGCGGATTGCGGCCGGTGGCAAAGGCGTTGGGTGACTCGGAGGGAATGACGAAGATTTTCGGCATGGGCAGCCCGGCCTTGGTGGTGAGGCGCTGGACCACGTCATAGGCGCGGGGCAGTTCCTCGCGCGTGACAGGCTTGGCGCCGTAGACGGCCAGGGCGATCTTGTCGGAGTAGAAGTAGCTGAAGAAGTTAGTGGCCGCCGCAATGGCAAAGGCCAGCAAAGCGCCGTTGGTGCCGCCCAGATACTGGCCGGCCAACACTAGCAGCAGGGTCAACAGAGTCAGCAAAAAGGTGGTTTTGAGGCCGTTCATGATTCCAGCTCCCAGCAGACAGCTACCAGCTTACCGCTTGCACTGCCGCTTAATGGTTAGACGCGCGGGGGAGGCTGGGGGATGCGGAATCGAGGTTCTATTGGCTAGGTTCCAGGTGCAAGCGGGTCGTGGAAGCTGTGTTTGTGGCGAGGTTGTTGCTTTCCCATCCATTCCGCGGAAGATGCGGAATGGATGGGGCACGAGCACCGTTAGCTGGTGCGCTTGAGGGCGCGTTTGAGCACGACTTCGAGGGCGGACTTCACCTCGACGTATTCGGCCGGGGTGAGGGTTCCGGCGAGCTTTTCGCTTTCGAGGGCGAAGAGCTCCTCCTTGAGGACATTGAGCAGCGCGGTATTTTTGCCTGCGGCAGAAACCGGTGCAGCGTGCACTGCGGCAGGCGCTGCGTAGGCGTCGATGGCCGGAGCGGCTGCAGTGGCGCCGGCAGGCTTGCGCAGCAGGAAGGCCGCGCCTGCGGTGAGCAGCAGAGCGAGTGCGCCGAGAATCCACCACTTGTACTTGGAGAGCGGGTCGGGCGTGTTGATGGGCTGGCCGATGCCGCCGCCGGGCTGTCCTGCATTGGCCGCCGCCTGCTGGCCGCCGTCATTCTGCTGCTCGCGGGGCATGGCGCCGGTACCGGAGATGGTGAACTCGATGGTCTGGCTGGGAACGGCGTTGCGGAGGACAAAGGTCTGCACGCCGGGGTCCTGCTTGATGGCCTGGAAGGTACTGCCCGAGCCGGCCGTGAAGGACATGGACGTGGGGACCAGGACGCCTACATTCTGCGCGGGCAGCGTGACCTGGGAGTGGAAGGTGTATTTTCCGCCGGAGTAGGGCAGGTCGTAGGCCACCTGGAAGTGCGTGTCCTTTTCGCCGTTGTCGGGCTCGATGGGCGTGGCGAAGGCGTAGTGGCCCTTGGCGCCGACGGGGTCGAGCTTGACCGAGGTGGGAATGGTGCTGTTGGGGCGCTGCGTGGCGGCGGAGGTGATGGTGGCTTCGGCCGGCAGCACGATCTCGAAGGTGTGGGGATTCCACATGGTGCGCGGCGGGTTGGACTGGTTATGCAGATAGAAGTGCTCGGTGACGTGCAGCGTGTCATTGGAGGCTTCGATCTCGTAGACATCGGCCTCGATGAACACGGCGTCGACCTTGGCGGCAACATCGAAGACGGAGAGGTCGCCGGGGCCGCTTTCAGGCGCGGCGATAAAGTAGGGCGCGCCCTGATGAGTGACGCGGATCAGGTGCGGCGTGTTGCTGGGCACGTTCAGGGTGTAGTGGCCTTTGGCGTCGGTGGTGGCGCTGGAGACCTCGGCCATGCCGGCCTGCACGTCGATGAGCGCGACCTTGTCGCCCGCTGAAGGCTTGCCGGTGGTCTTGTTGGTGACGGTGCCGGAGATGTCAGCGGCCTGAGCCAGAGAGCCGGCGAGCAAAAGCACGGCGGCGGAGAAGAGAAGACGAGCAGATTTCATTTTTTCGAGTTCCTGTGGGTTAAGCCGGCAGCGTGGACAGGCCGCGCGAGCCGGGGAATATGGCGCGCATGCGCGCCGGTTGTTGCTCAGGCCTGTTGCAGCTGCTCGATTTCAGTGACGAGCTGCGCGGTTTCGTTTTCCAGCAGGGTGCGCTGGGCGACGAAGTCCTCTTCGGGATATTTGCCGGCGCGGTATTCAAAATTGAGATCGCGCAGGTTGTCGTAGAGCTGTTCCTTGCGTTCGAGCAGGTAATCGAGGCGCGTTTTCTGGCGCTGGGAGGCAAAGGCATTCTCCGGCCAGAAGGTGTAGACGAAGAGAGCGACGGCGAGTAGAAGGCCGACGATGAGTCCCTGAGTCTCGTTCATGAGTTAGAAACCTCCGTCAGAGCCGGTTTCGCGGCGGATCTTCTCGCGTCGCGCATCCATTTCGGGGTCGGCCGGCTGGGGTGCGAGTTGGGTGCGGCCCACCGACCAGCGGCGAACCAGCAGGATAGTGCCGAGCAGAGCGGCGGCGAAGACGGCGAAGGGCGCAATCCAGGCAACCAAATCGAAGCCCTTTTTGGTAGGCGCGGCCAGAACGGTTGCACCGTACTTGGCGGCGAAAGCGTCGAGAATCTGCTGATCGGGCGTGCCGGCAGCAATGGCGGCGCGAAGCTCGCCGAGCTCGCGGCCAGACTCAGTGCAGCCAACGTGGTTGCACTCACCCAAAATCTGGGCGCAGCCGCAGGTGCACATCAGCTTGTGGTTCAGGTCGGTGTAGCGCTCGCCGGAGGTGCTGGCGCCGGTGGAGAAGTAGACGGCGAGGCAAACGAGCAGGGCTTGCGCGGATTTGAGCCAGAAGCTTTTCTTTCCACTGAGGAGGGAAAACATCAGTCGCCTCCTTTGAGCGCAGGCTCAATGGGCTGCGGTGCGGCGGCACGCAACGCTACGGTCGCAGGCGATGCGTTGGGAACCAGAGCGAGGACTGTGCCGAAGAACATGATGGCCACGCCGGCCCAGATCCAGCCTACGAGCGGATTAAGGAAGGCCTTGATGATGGGCTGGCCGGTGTCTGGATTGGCGCCTTCGTAGACCACGTACAGATCCCACTCGATGGTGGAGTGGATGGCGACCATGGTCTGCGGCTGCTGGCTGGCCCGATACACGCGTTTTTCAGGCGACATCTGGAACTGCTTTTGTCCGCCCTTGTAAACGTCGAGGACCGCGTACTCGGAGTCGTAGTTGTCGTTCGCGTCCTGGGTGAAGCCCATGCACTCCAGGGTGTAAGGGCCGACTTCGAGCTTATCGTGGAGAGCCAACTCGCGTTCGGTGTTCTTGTTGAAGGCCGCACCGGCCAGGCCGACCACCGCGATGACGACGCCGATGTGAACGATGTATCCACCGTAGCGGCGCGTGTTGCGATGGCAGAGCGTGACCATTGCGGAGACGACATTGCGATGCGTCTGTCTGGCGATGACGCCAGCGCCGCGGAAGAACTCCGAGAGGATGGCGGTGAGCACGAAGGCCGAGAGCGCGAAGGCGACTACGGCGTAGAAGCGGCCAGTGTCGAACTCGCCGCCCTGCCAGGGATTGCCGCCGAAGAGGAAGCAGACTATGACCGTGACCCAGAGCGCGACGGTGGGCAGCACGAAGTTGCGCTTGATGGCGCGCAGCGATGTGGCGCGCCAGGGAAGCAGCGGACCGACGCCGGTGAGGAAGAGCAGGAAGAGTCCGATGGGCACGGCGACGCGGTTATAGAACGGCGGGCCAACAGTGACCTTGGTGCCTTGCACATACTCACTGAGGACCGGGAAGAGCGTGCCCCAGAGAATGACGAAGCAGGCGACGAGCAGAACCAGATTGTTGAAGAGGAAGCTGGACTCGCGGCTGACCAGCGACTCAAGGTGATGCTCGTTCTTGAGATGGTTGCGGTTGAGGATGTAGGTAAAGATGCAGACCGCAAGCGTGATGACCAGGAAGGCCGTGAACCAGCTGCCAATGGAGGACTGGGCGAAGGCATGCACCGAGCTGACCAGGCCGGCGCGCGTAAGCAGCGTGCCGAGAATGGAGAGCATAAAGGTGGTGAAGATGAGCCAGACATTCCAGCTCTTCATCATGCCCTTGCGCTCCTGCATCATGACGGAATGGAGAAAGGCAGTGCCGGTGAGCCAGGGCATGAAGCTGGCATTCTCAACCGGGTCCCAGCCCCAGTAGCCGCCCCAGCCGAGCACGGCGTAGGCCCAGTGCATGCCGAGGAAGATGCCGACGGTGAGGAAGAGCCAGGTGACCAGCGTCCAGACGCGGGTAATCTTGATCCACTTTTCGCCGGGGTAGCGCATCATGAGCGCGCCGAGGGCGAAAGCGAACGGGACGGTGAAGCCGACGTAGCCGAGGTAGAGCATCGGGGGATGGATGACCATCTCGGGATACTGCAGCAGGGCGTTGAGGCCGAAGCCGTCGTCGGGGATGGCGCCCTTGTTGAGCGAGAAGGGCGGCGCGGCGAAGTTGACCACGGAGAGGAAGAAAACCTGCACGCCGGCCAAAATGGTTCCGGCATAGGCGTAGAGCTTGACGTCGGTCTTGTGGGTGAGCCGCAGCACAAAGCCGTAGGCGGCCAACAGCCATGCCCACAGCAGCAGCGAACCTTCCTGACCGCTCCACAGCGCGGCGAATTTATAGGGGCCGGGCAGCGCGCGGTTGGAGTGCTCCATGATGTAGGTGATGGAGAAATCGTTGGTGAAGACCGCGTAGATGAGCGCAAAGGCGGCGGCGGTGGTGGCGATGAAACTGGCGATGCCGGCGCGACGAGCAGTGTCCGCGAGGCGCTCAGGCGAAATGGCGGCGGGTTGCCCGGTGGCGATAAGGCGCAGGGCAACCGCGCCGGCCAACAGGTTATATGCTGCCAAAGCCAATGCAATGATTAGGGAAAAACTGCCAAGTGTGGCCATCAGGACTCCACGTATGATTCTCGCATCCGGACCGACCTAACCGGAGAAGCGCCACCGTTATTGTGCTTCCATGATAGTGCGCTTAAATGTGATTGGGCTCACACTTGAGGTGGAGTTCCAGAACAGGCATGAGCCGATCAGGTGTGAGCGGAGGCCGCCAGCATCTGCGTGGCGACGGCAAGCATCTCGTCTGGAGCGAAGGGTTTGCCGAGGAATCGGACCCAGGGACCGAAGGCCGGGGCGGCGGATTCGCCCTGAGTTTCAAGAACCAGGATAGGAACCTCGGGCACACGGGCGTGGAGCTCTGCGGCGAAGGCAGGGCCGCCCAGACCGGGCATGCGCAGGCCGGAAATGACCAGGCCCACCTGGGAAGCGAACTGCGGCTTCTCCATCATGCACAGCGCCTCTGAGGCGTCGGCGGCACGAAGAACAGTGCGGAATCGGCTCTCCAGAAGGGATTTGCGGACGAGCGCCTGCATGGGGTCGTCATCTACAAGTAAAACAATACTCATTTGCCCCTGACTCTTTGGCCCTTTTGAGGCCATTCCCCGGCTCGTGCGGGAGGTCGTTCAGAAACTACGATGGCTGGGGTGAAACTGAGGTTGCCTGAGGTTGGGCGCCGAAGAGGCCGCGCGCACGGCCGAGGGACTGGTGCAGCTGGCCGAAAGGCTGGATGCGCAGACGCGGATGTTCAAGACCGGCGATGCGTGCGAGGAAGAGCCGCGGCGGCCGCGGCTGGCGGCGTGAGAAAAGCAGGTGCTAGGTTCGAGGGGCTAGGGGCCATGGCTTTTCCCCGGCTGGAGTAGTGGGCGCCCTAGGGGCAGGCCGGCTTGGTTGATAATCCTGCTATGCCGATAGATCCCGATCAAATTCTCGGAGTCCTGGATCGCTGTTGCGATGACTTCACTTTCCCGATGCTGGACAACGGCTACTTCTATCTGGCAGCGACGCGGCTGTCGCTCTACCGGGCGATATCTGAATGGGCGATTGTGATCGAGACATTCGGATTCTCCCCTCGCTCGGGTATTCCCGACAATTGCATCTATACATTTGCCAGCAATATCTGCAATCGCAAGGTTCCTGAGAGCTATGGAAGAGGCGAGCTTTACGAGAGATATTTGGCCAACAATCCGAACAACGAGATGACGTTCGTCAACCCATTTGAATGGGACCAATGGGAAAAACTTCCGATAGCCGATGAGGCGATTGGCAAGAGCGCGCTGGACTATTGTCTTCGAGGTCAAGTTCGAGCCATTCCGTCGCTGAAGGAGTACGAAAGTCGAGGGATTGTGCTTGAGGATCCTTCGCGCGTTCAGGTTTTTGAGTTCTGCCGAATGATTGCGGAGGTTGCGAGAGAGGACGTTCTCGCAACACCGGAGGAGCGGCGAATAAATGTTCCTGCTGACGTTGAACAGATTCTTCAACTGGAAGAGTGGAATCATCCCAATGTTGTGGACGCCAATGTGCGACCAAGCGGTTCTGAGACGTTTCAGCAACTTGCACAGGTGCTGGCGACGGGCGATGTGAAACGCTATGCGCCTTCACTCACCCCCAATACACATTGGCGGAACTGGCCTGATGGCGGGTCAATCTAGTTGTGGGGTTACCGGAGTCAGGTTCGTGATCTCCCACATCTCCAAAATCGGGAGATGTGGGGCACCCGACTTGAGGTGGACTGCACTAGCCGAACAAAAATTCTTTCTCGCGCAGCTCCTTGATGGCATCGCGGAGTTTGGCGGCTTTTTCGAATTCGAATTTCTTCGCGGCTTCGCGCATCTCGGCTTCCATTTTGGCGATGAACTGGTCGACCTGTTCCTGCGAGTTGAACTCGGGCAGGGTTTCGGTTTCCTCCATCGCTATGTCGCCGTACTCGGCCTTGAGAATCTGCGCCAGACCCATATCGGTTGAGGAAATGATGGAGCGCGGCGTGATGCCGTGCTCTTCGTTGTAGGCGCGCTGAATGTCGCGGCGGCGATCTGTTTCTCCCATGGCGTTGCGCATGGAGTCGGTAATGCGGTCGGCGTAGAGGATGGCGCGGCCTTCAACGTGACGCGCGGCGCGGCCCATGGTCTGGATGAGCGAGCCGGTGGAGCGGAGAAAGCCTTCCTTGTCGGCATCGAGGATGGCGACAAGCGAGACTTCAGGCAGGTCGAGGCCTTCGCGCAGCAGGTTGATGCCGATGAGCACGTCGTACTCGCCCTTGCGCAGGCCGGCCAGCAGCTTGACGCGCTCGAGGGTCTCAATCTCCGAGTGCATGTAGCGGCACTTTACGCCGACTTCAGTGTAGTAACCGGCCAGATCTTCGGACATGCGCTTGGTGAGTGTTGTGACGAGCACGCGCTCATTGCGCGCAGCGCGGTCGCGTATCTCGGCGAGCAAATCGTCAATCTGGCCTTTGACGGGGCGGATTTCAACTTCGGGATCGATCAGGCCGGTCGGGCGGATGACCTGCTCGACGACCACTCCGGCGGATTTGGTGAGCTCGTATGGCCCGGGCGTGGCAGAGACGTAGATGGTCTGGTGAACGCGGTTCTCAAATTCGTCGAATTTGAGCGGGCGGTTGTCGCGCGCCGAGGGCAGGCGGAAGCCGTAGTCGACCAGGTTCTGCTTGCGGCTCTGGTCGCCGTACCACATGCCGTGCACCTGCGGAATGGTGGCGTGGCTCTCATCGATGAAGAGCAGGAAGTCGCGGGGAAAGTAGTCGAGCAGAGTAGGCGGCGGCTCACCGGGAAGGCGGCCACTGAAGTGGCGTGAGTAGTTCTCGATGCCGTGACAGTAGCCCATGGACTTGATCATTTCGAGATCGAAGCGGGTGCGCTGGTGAATGCGCTGCGCCTCAACCATGCGGCCTTCGGACTCAAGCTGCGCTACCCACTCATTGAGCTCGGCGAGGATGGTTTCGATGGCCGCAGCCTTGCGCTCGGGCTGAACGACGTAGTGCGACTTGGGGTAGATGGGCAGACGCGCGTACTTCTGCTTGATCGTGCCGAAGAGCGGATCGATCTGCGAGAGCGATTCGATTTCGTCGCCAAAGAGCTCAATGCGGTAGGCCGATTCATCGTAGGTGGGAAATACCTCGATGATATCTCCGCGAACGCGGAAGGTGCCGCGGCGGAAGTCGGTGTCGTTGCGCTCGTAGAGGATTTCAACCAGGCGGCGGGTGATGTCTTTGCGGCTGATGCGCTGGCCTTTTTCAAGCAGCAGCAGCATGCCGTAATAGGCCTCTGGCGAGCCGAGGCCGTAGATGCATGAGACGGAGCTGACGATGATGGCGTCGCGCCGCTCGAACAGCGAGCGGGTGGCGGAGAGGCGCAGCTTGTCGAGCTCCTCGTTGATGGTGGCTTCTTTCTCGATATAGAGGTCGCCGGCGGGGATGTAGGCCTCGGGCTGGTAGTAGTCGTAATAGCTGACGAAGTACTCAACCGCGTTGCCGGGAAAGAACTGTTTGAACTCGTGGTAAAGCTGGGCAGCGAGGGTTTTGTTGTGCGCCAGAATAAGCGCGGGCCGGTTGGACTGCTCAATGACCTTGGCCATGGTGAAGGTTTTGCCGGAGCCGGTGACGCCGAGCAGGACCTGGTGCTTTTCGCCGTCGGCCAGGCCGCGGGTAAGCTCGTCGATGGCGCGGGGCTGGTCTCCGCGAGGCTTGTAGGGGGTGACGAGCTGAAAGTCCATGGTTGGGATTGTAGCAGAAAGGCGAACGAAAAGCGAAGATAGATTGCAAGCCGCTACCGTGTGTTGGCCAGGGAGGCAGTTGGCGGGACACGAGCAAAGCCGACCGAACGAGAAGCTGGCGCTGGTTTCTGCCGGGAAAGTTGCAGGAGCTTGTCACTAACTCGCAAAGAAAGTTGTGCTAATCTCTCCTGCAATCATGTACGACAATCAGGAACCAATCACTGGGATAACTGCTCCGCCTGTGCCCACTGAAGCACCGCAGTTTGCCAAGGCCGAGTACGCGCACATTCCGGGCACGGAACTGTGCAAACTTTGCGGAACCGCACTGAGCGGCGAGTACTACCGTGTGAATGGAATGATGGCTTGCGGCAAGTGCGCAGGCGAGGCCCAGGCCGGGCAGCCCCAGGACAGCCACGTGGCATTTGCGCGCGCGGCTCTTTTCGGCGTGGGCGGGGCGATTGTTGGCCTGGCGCTGTATGCAACGGTGGAGATTGTGACCAGCTTCACCATTGGCTACCTGGCGCTGGCCGTGGGCTGGCTGGTGGCGACGGCGATGATGAAGGGCTCGAAGGGCATTGGCGGTGTGCGTTACCAGGTTGTGGCTGTGCTGCTGACGTATTTCGCGATTTCGATGTCGGCAATTCCGGTGTGGGTCTCGTACGCATTCGAACATCGGCACGACAAGCAAGCGCAGACGCAGAGCATCGACAACGGGACGGGGGCGAGCGACGCCTCGGCTCAGGCGAATGCCGAGCCAGACGCGAACGGCACGGCGGCTGATGGGGCACAGAAGCAGACGAACGGCGCGAAGCAGACCAGGCCGAGCAGCTTTGGGCATGCCATCGTGCTGTTAGTGTTGATGGGCATTGCTTCGCCGTTTCTTGAACTGGCCTCGCCGGGGTCGGGGATTCTTGGACTGGTGATTCTGTTTGTGGGATTGAGCATCGCGTTCCGTCTGACGAAGGCCAAGCCACTGAGCGTGGACGGCCCATACAGCCTGGCTGGATAATTGCAGCGAGTTATGCAAAGTTAGAGAGAGTCTGTGATCCGTCAATGTCCTGACTGCGGCCAAGAGTTGATGCTGGGCGCGCTGGCGTGCCCAGCGTGCCATTGCCTGGTGCATGGTGAAGAGCTCTCGCGGCTCTCCGGGCAGGCGAGCCAGCTGGAGACACAGGGACGGCTGCCGGAGGCGCGCGAGGTGTGGAACCAGTCGCTGGCGCTGTTGCCGCCGGAGTCGAAGCAGGCCGACTGGGTACGCGAGAAGCTGCGGCAACTGGAGCTGGCATACGCGCAGCCCGCGGAAGAGAAAAAGACCTCGCCGGCATGGGTGCGGAAACTGGGGCCACTGGCGCCGATTCTGATTGTGCTGGCCAAGAGCAAGGGGTTATTGCTGGCAATCTTCAAGCTGAAGTTCCTCTTCAGTTTCTTCTCGTTCGTCTGGATTTATGCGATGTTTTGGGGCTGGTGGTTCGGGCTGGGCTTTGCTGTCTCGATTCTGATTCACGAGATGGGCCACTACATCGACATCAAGCGGCGCGGGCTGCCCGCAGAGGCGCCGGTGTTTCTTCCGGGTCTGGGCGCGTACGTGCAGTGGAATGCGCTGGGCGTGACCAAGCGGCAAATTGCGGAGATCAGCCTGGCCGGGCCGCTGGCAGGCTGGATAGCTGCGGTGGGGTGCCTGTGGATGTATGCGCACACCGGCAACATGCTGTGGGCGGCGCTGGCGCGCACCGGTGCGGTAATCAATCTGCTGAACCTGATTCCGGTGTGGGAGCTGGACGGCGGCAAGGCGGCCGAGTCGCTGGGCAAGGTGGAGCGCGCAGTGATTCTGGCGGCGGCACTGCTGATGTGGAGTTACACCAGCGCGGGCATCTACTTTCTGGTGGCGGCAGGCGCGGTGTATCGACTCTTTACCAAGGACGTGCCGAAGCGCGATGACTGGAGAAGCTGCGCATACTATGTGGCTCTGCTGGTGGCGCTGGGGCTGGTGCTGCACTTCAGCCCGCAGGTGAAGGGCGCGATGTAGCGGGCTTCTCTGGGCACAATTTTGACAAGTGTAGTGTGGGGTTTCTATGCTGGCGGGCAAACGTTTACCAGTGCGCGCGATGGGGCTGTAGTTTTGTAGGGGCCCGTGCGACGCGCTGGCAAGAGCGATGAGGTGCAGGGACGATGAAACGAGTTTCGCGCAGAGGATTTTTGAAGACGGCAGGGCAGACAGGCGTGGCGGTTGCCGCCAGTGGGGCGTTGGGACGGTTCGCGATTGCCGAGGCCGAGGGCACGTCGCGCGTCGAGATTGATTCCGACCGCGTGATTGCACCTATCAGCCATGAGCTGTTCGGCTCGTTCCTGGAGCAGCTGGGCCGCGCGATTTACGAGGGCATCTACGAGCCAGGATCGAAGTTTGCCGACAGCAACGGCTTCCGCACCGACGTGATGGAGGAAGTGCGCGCGCTGGGCGTGCCGATTGTGCGCTATCCGGGCGGGAATTTTGTTTCGGGATACCACTGGCTAGACGGTGTGGGGCCGAAGAAGAGCCGGCCCACGGTGCTGGATCGCGCGTGGAATACGGTGGAGACGAATCAGTTTGGCACCAACGAATTTATTACCTGGGCGCGCGCGGTGGGCACCGAGCCGCTGTTCGGGTTGAACTTTGGAACGGGCACCGCCGAGGACGCGGCGGCTCTGCTGGAGTACTGCAACGTGCCGGGCGGCACCAAGTGGAGCGAACTGCGGCGCTCGCACGGCTACGAGCAGCCGCATGACGTGAAGTTCTGGTGCGTGGGCAATGAAATGGATGGGCCGTGGCAGATAGGGCACATGCCGGCGCGCGAGTACGGCATCAAAGCTGCTGATGCGGCACGGCAGATGCGGGCCATCGATCCGACCATCAAGTTGGTTGCGTGCGGCTCAAGCGGACCGTTCATGCCGACCTACATTGAGTGGGACCGCACCGTTCTGGAAGAATGCTACGACGTGGTGGACGGCATCTCGCTGCATCGCTACTGGGGAAATACGGAAGAGACGCACAACGACAGTCAGACGTACCTGGCGATGAATCTGGCGATGGACCGGCAGATTGCCGAGATTGCAAATGTGTGCGACGTGGTGCGCGCGCAGAAGCGCTCGGGCAAGCAACTGTTCCTCTCGTTCGATGAGTGGAACGTGTGGTACCGCGCGCGCAGCGGCGACGCGACCGACGGACACCGGAAGGCGGCTCCGCATTTGCTGGAGGAGCCGTACAACCTGGAGGACGCGCTGGTGGTGGGCGGGCTGGCGAACTCGCTGATGCGCCATGCCGACCGCGTGAAGCTGGCGTGCCTGGCCCAACTGGTGAACGTGATTGCGCCGATTTCGACCAATGAAAATGGGCTGCTGCGGCAAACCATCTACTACCCGTATGCGTGGGCGCTGAAGCATGGGCACGGCGAGACGCTGGACACGCTGCTGCGCGGGCCGGGCTATGAGGTTGCAGAGCTGGGCCGTCCCATTGAGAGCGCTGGGCTGCCGATTCCGGGCTTTGGCAAGGTGCCTTATCTGGATGTGGTGACGACGCTGGACCGCGCGGCAAAGACAGCGACGCTGTTTGTGCTGAATCGCGATTTGGCGAAGGCGCGCGAGCTGGAGATTGTGTGGCGCGATGTGACGCCGACGAAGGTGCTGAGCTTTGAGACCATCACCGGCGCGGACCTGAAGGCCGGCAACACCTTTGCCGAGCCGAAGAAGGTTGTGCCGCAGACGCTGGAAAGCCCCAAGGTGGGTTCGCGCATGACGGTGCAGCTGCCGGCACGGTCGCACAGCGTGCTGACGCTGGCGCTGTAGAGCTTTCCCTTCGGGGGCTGAAGCCCCCAGGGGATTTTTTATTGTGCTGATGTACGGGCTCAAGCCCGTACCCTTCCTACCTCTCATGTGTTTGCGGAGTGGCCGTTGCAGTGGAGGACGCCGAGGAAGCGGCTCCAGGGGCCGACGGCGTCGCGATACTGGTTGGCGAGGATGCGTGCGATCTGATGCAGGTGGGTCATGTCGTGCGCGGCCCAGGTGGCGAGCAGCTGCGCCGCGGTGACGGTGCCGAGTGCAGGATGGGTACCGGTGCGCGCGAGGTCGGTCGGGGTGAGATGCAGCGCTGCGAGCTCGGACAGGCGGCGGCTGCGCATTGCGGAAAACTCATCAAGCAGTGCGGGGAGCAGTGTGGCCGCGTTCTCGCGAATCTGTGCCTCGCGATCGAATGGGGGCAGTGGTTGCGTCATGCCGTTGTGCAGGATGGCGTTCAGGCGCGGCATCCAGTTGGTTATGTCGGCTCCAACAAGGTGGGCGACGACTTCGCGCGGCGACATGGTGTCGGGGCCTTCGCGGGCGTCAGTCCACGCGGCCGGCAGATTGCGCAATTGCGCGTTGAGCACGGCGGGCGTGCGGGCGAGCAGGGCAACGGTGAGGTCGAGATCGAAGTTCATAGACGACGCGAGAGTATCAGCGTCGGGCCGAGCGCGAGAAATTGTTCTTATTGATGGGTTCCATCTGGAGAGGGGATAGGAAGGGAAAGCTGAAGCGACATTGACTTCCCCGGCCTCAAAAGTGAGACCGGGGAACACATGGCCGCGTGTGCGGCAAGGCAGCTACTTGAACATGCCGACGACATTGGCACGGATCTTTGGATCGGAAGACGTGCCGGTGATGGTGAGCGGAATGCCCTTGTTGCCGCTGCTGGCTGCGGGCTTGGTCTTGGGATGGAGGAATCCGCCGACGAGGTTGCTGACAGTGTTGACGGCCTGATTGGCGACTGCTCCAACAGCGTTGTTGGAGCTGAGCGTGGCGACCATTTTGAAGTCGAGGGCGCCGGCCGGCGTGACGGAGCCTGAGCCGGTGGCCGAGCCGAGTTGCGGCAGGTTGCCGTAGATGTCGCTGAGCTGGGTGACCTGCGGCGAAGAGTTGACGGTGGCCTTCAGGACTTCAATCTGCGTGCCGCCGCCGCTCTTGAACAGGGTGCTGAGGCCCTGGATTTTGGAGCCGAGATCGAAGCCGGCCAGCGTGGTGTTGGCCACGGTGACGGGGCCGGAGATGGTGGTGGCAGTGGCCGGGCCGGAGACGTTGAGGTTGGCGGTGAGCGTACCGCCCTTCAACTGCGAACCGGAGGGTAACTGCACGCCGAACGCCGGGAGCAGCTCTTCAAGCGCATCGATGGGCAGGCTGGGCGCGCCGATGTGCAGGTTGAGGATGGCGTCGGTAGTGGTGAGCTTGAAGGAGCCGGAGGCATAGGCCGCGGCCGAGCCAGTTTGCACGGAGACATTGGCGATTTTGCCGGTGCGCTCGTCGAGATTTTCAGAGACTGCGAAGTCGACACTGATGGGCTTTTGCGTGGGGCGTCCGGTGCGCGCCAACTGCACATGCTGCGCATTGATTTTGCCACTGGAGGTGAGCGTGCCGTCGGCCGAGGTGACCTGCGAATCAAGATCGAGCAGCATGGAGATGCCCTTGCCGGGATCGATGACGCCGGAGGCAACGGGGTCAAAGTGCTTGAGAGCCAGCGTAGCTTTGAAGGGCGTGTCGGCGGCGTTGGTCTGCGAGAGTGGGCCGCCTTCACCCTTGAGCGTGAGTGAGCCGGAGGCGGGCAGGTCGGCAGTGAGCTCGAAGGGGAACGACGAAGCGAAGGAGAACTTCTTCACCGTTAGATTGATGGCCGAGTAGACGAATGGCTTGCGCACAGCGGGAATGGTGGAGACGGTGGCGCTGCCGTCCTTGATGCTGAGCTCGCCCACGGTGAAGTCGGGAATGGCTGAGGGCTTTTGGCCGGGCGCAGAGGAGGCGCCACCGAGCGAAGAGAAGTTCCACTTGCCGCTTTGGTTCAGCAGCAGACTGATGGAGGGTGAGTCGATGGTGAGCTTGGTGATGTGCACCTGGCGGTGGAAGAGCAGCGGCGAGACCTCGACGCCGATTTCCAGCGACTTGGCCTGAAGAAAGGGCGAGCTGCTGAAGGCCGGGTCGTCTGCAATGGCAATGGTGTGTGCCTGAAGGCTTCCGGAGAGCAATGAGAAGCCGAGTTGCCCGAGCGTGACCTGTCGGCCAAGCGCGGTGGAGAGCTGCTTTTCAACCACGGGCCGGAAGGAATCGGCGTGGACGAAGAGCGGGACAAGAATCACAACAAGCAGAAAGAGGGCCGCGACCGCGGCAACAAGCTTGACCCAAGGCTTTTTCATGGCGACTCCGGGGATTGATGGTTATCGCCTGTATTTTAGCGCGGGTTGAGCTTGTGCCGCTGTACATGCGGTGCGGGTTTACCAGGGCAAGGGCTGGCCAAGATGGAAAAAGCCGCCGGTAGGACCGTCGGCAGGCAGTGTGGCCAGCGCAACGGAGGTTTTGGAGCCATCCTCGATTTCCATCGGAGCCGAGTCGCCGCCCATGTCGGTTTTCACCCAGCCGGGATGCGCGGAATTGACCTTGATGGGGGTGTCGCGCAGCTCATAGGCAAGGTGCACCGTGAAGGCATTGAGCGCGGTTTTGGACGCGTCGTAGGCGAAGGACTTGGCCTGATAGATGGGCGAAGCCGGGTCGGCGTGCAGGGTGAGCGAGCCGAGAATGCTGGAGAGATTCACGATGCGGCCGGCAGTGCTTTTGCGCAGAAGGGGAAGCAGTACGTTGGTGAGCGCGATGGGCGCGAAGAAGTTGGTGTCGAAGACGCGATGAAGCAAATCGGTGGCGGCGTGAGTGGAGTGCTCCACGCCGACGGGCGGGAAGCCGCCGGCGGCCATGCCGGCATTGTTAATCAAAATGTCGAGCTTACCGAACTTTCCGTTGAAGTAATCAAAGGCTTTTTGATGGTCTACAGGCTGGGTGACATCGAGGATGAGCAGATCGGCGTCGGCGCCGGCAGCACGCAGTTTGGCCAGAGCCTCCTCGCCCTGGTCCTTGCGGCGCGCGCTGATGACGACGGTGACTCCGGCTTTACCCAGATCCAGAGCGGTTTGCAGCCCTAATCCTCGGTTGCCGCCGGTAATGAAAGCAATGGTGTTGGACATGAACGACCTCCATGGGCTTGGATGCGGGATTTGGTTGCAGGTTGCAACTATTCAGGAGTTAATGAATTGCGGACACAAGTTAGAGAGAAGTTTGTTGTGGACGGATAGATTCCGCTTGTAACGGATACACGACGGGAGTATTGTGCACGCGAGGTCGTCTTGTCGATGCCACAGTCTCAACCCCCAAGCCGAGACGAACCGCAAGGCCCGGAGCGAGTTGTACGGGCTCCAAACCGGCTTCGACTTCCGGAAGGCGTGTTCGATATTGCTCCGGACGCGATTCTGGTGGTTGGCGCGGATGGCAACATCCGCGACGCGAACGTGCGAACACAAGAGATGTTCGGATACGCGCGTCAGGAACTGATTGGCCTGCCAGTCGAGGCTCTGATTCCACAGCACCTGGGTGCCGGGCACTTGGCCCATCGTAAAGCGTATTCCAGGGATTCACGGCAGCGGCCGATGGGCGCGGGCTTGAATCTGATGGCGCTGCGCAAGGACGGCAGCGAGCTTCCCGTGGACATCATGTTGAAGCCCGTGACCACAGAGGACGGGCCGGTAGTGCTGGCATTTGTCCGCGATATTTCCGAGCAAAGGCGTATGGCAGAGGAGCGCGCCACGAGCGATGCGCTATTACGCGCAATTGTGGATAGCGTGCAGGAATACGCCGTGTTCATGCTTGACCCCGAAGGCACGGTGATGAGCTGGAATGCCGGAGCCGAACGCCTGATGGGCTATTCGACGAGCGAAGCGATTGGAAAGCCCTATAGCAGTTTTTTTCTGCAGGAAGAGGCGGATCGCGGAAAGCCGGCTGAGCTCTTGCGCCTGGCCGCGGAGCGGACCCGCGTGGAGCAGGACGCCTGGTGTGTGAGGCGGGATGGAAACCGCTTCTGGGCTGAAACCGCGTTGCAGTCGGTGTGCGATAACACGGGCAGTGTGATCGGATTCTCCCGCCTGATCAAGGATGTTTCGGAGCGGAAAAAGGTCTCCGACAGCGTGATGCTGCGCCTCAGCGGAGCTCTGCTGTCCACCCAGGACGAGCACTCGCTGCTCGGAGTCATCTTCGCCACACTGCAGGATCTGATTCCCCACGACTGTGCAACCTTGGGCATCTTGGAACAGGCTAACGACACGATGCGTGTCCGCTTTCTGGGGATAGAGAAAGGTGAGCTGAGGCGCGGCGACATCGTCAATTCACTGGCTGGTACGCCCGCGGAGGAGGTATATCGGACAGGGATGCCAGCGCTGATTCCGGACTTGAAATCGTCCAGCTACCGGCCTGGATCGCTGGATCACCTGATCAGGCTTGGGATGCAGTCGGCTTGTTGTGTGCCGCTGAGCTTCGATGGGATTCGATTTGGTTCGCTGGCCGTGGCCAGCCGTAGTTTGAACGGTTTTACCGCCAACGATGCCAGCATCCTGATGAAAGTGGTCGGCCAGGTGGCCGCCGCCGTACAAAATGCACAACTGTTGCAACAAATTACCGATACGCGAGACAAACTGAGCTGGGAAAAGCGGTATCTCGAAGAGGAGATTAATCTCCAAAACAACTTTGAAGACATTGTGGGCAGCAGTGAAGGGCTGAGAGATGTGCTGCGGCAGGTGGAAACCGTGGCCACCACGAATGCGACGGTTCTGATTGAAGGTGAGACAGGAACCGGAAAAGAATTGCTGGCGCGCGCGGTTCACAGGCTGAGCCAGCGCAAAGAGCACACCTTCATCAAGCTGAATTGCGCCGCCATTTCCGCGGGACTGATTGAGAGTGAGCTTTTTGGGCACGAGAAGGGGGCATTTACCGGGGCCATCATGCGCAAGATTGGAAAGCTTGAGCTGGCGCACAATGGCACGCTGTTCCTGGACGAGATTGGCGAACTGCCGCTGGAACTGCAACCGAAGCTGCTGCGTGCATTGCAGGAGCGGGAGATTGAGCGGCTGGGCGGCAACCTGACCGTTAGCGTAAATTTGCGGTTGATTGCGGCAACCAATCGCGATCTGCAGACGATGGTGGACCAGGGAAAGTTCCGGCGCGATTTGTATTACCGGCTAAAGGTGTTTCCTCTGACTGCGCCGCCGCTGCGCGAGCGATCAGGCGATATTCCTGCTCTGGTGCAACACTTTGTTGCCGTGCACAGCCGCAAGCTGGGTAAACGAATCGAGAGCATTCCCGCGGAGATCATGCAGGCGTTCCAGAGGTTCAGCTGGCCGGGCAACGTGCGCGAGCTGGAAAACTTTCTGGAGCGCGCCGTGATTCTGACGCGCGGGAAAGAGCTTTACGTTCCGCTGCACGAGCTGAGAGCCGGATGGGTACGCGAACTGGCGCCGGGGCATGAACCGGCCACGTTGGCCGATGCCGAGCGAGAGCACATTCTGCATGTGCTCCGGGAGACCAGTGGACAGATTGGCGGCGCGGACGGCGCTGCGTCGCGCCTGGGGCTGAAGAGAACCACGCTGAACTCAAAGCTGAAGAAGCTTGGAGTGCAGCGTGGTGACTATATTTCGCCACTGTGACGGCATTTCGCCTGTCTCACTTCGTCACATTCCTGCCTGAACCAGACACACACACTTCCTTAAGCCGAGTTAGCCGCCTGCATGCGAAGGAGTTACGTGGTATGCATGCAGTGACGAATACTTTGGTCATGGGTGTGCACTAAGAACGGCAGGCGCGGGGAGCGCCGTGCTACGTTGCGCATCAATGTCAAATTGTCTGCATGGAAGGCTGAGCTCCGTCTGGAAGGACGGTTGGTAGGCCCTTGGGTGGCGGAGCTTGCACGCGTATGGATGGAGTTACTGCCGGAGTTGGGGAAGCGGCAGCTCGTCGTCGACCTTGGCGATGTGACTTACGCGGACGAGGATGGTGTGGAGGTTTTGCACGTGATGCACACGGAAACCAGAGCGGCATTCAAAGGCATCGGCATTGCGGCACGCCAGGTGATAGAGGAAGTGATGCGGCGCGCAATATTGCCGCAGTTGGAGGAAAGGCATGTACATGACTGATTGGCCGGCGTTCGATTGCAGTAAGCGGGAGCAGAATGGCGCTGATGTGCTGGCGCACCTTCCGGTAGAAGTCGCGCGAGAGTTGACCGCGCTGCAGAGCCCAATTCTTTATCCGGCGGGCTCGGTGATTTTTGCCGAGAACGCGGCCAACAAGGGCGTGTACCTGATTCTGGAGGGCGAAGTAAAGCTGTCAGTGAACTCGCCGGATGGGAGAAGGCTGAGTTTGCAGGTAATGAGGCGCGGCGAATTGATTGGGTTGAGCTCAACCCTGACTGGATGCCCGCACGATTTTACCGCTGAAGCGCTGTTTACCACACGACTGGCGCATATTGGGCGCAAGGATTTTCTGAACTTCGTGTCACGGCATCCTCACCTGCATCAGCGGTTGATGATCGAGCTGTGCCGCCAGTACAGCCTGGTCTGCGACCAGGTGCGCACGCTCGGCCTTGCCGCTTCAGCGCCGGAACGGCTGGCTCGCCTGCTGCTGGATTGGAGCGAAAAGGGGCACAGGACCGAGCTCGGCACCACCATCCACTTTGCCATGACCCATGAGGAGATCGGAGAGTTCATTGGGGCTTCGCGCGAGACCGTGACGCGCACGCTGGCAACTTTCAAGGGGCAGGGGGTTGTCTCCCTTCGCGGCTCTACGCTGACCATCCTGGACAGGGTGGCGTTGACCAGATTCCTGGGCAACCTGCGAACGGCGAGTGCTGCGTGAACGCCTGAAGGATAAAATGGCTGCAAAAATCGAACTGGAGGCATTATGCGCAGGTGGATTCTTGCAGTAGTTGCGTTGGCGTTCGCGTTTGGGTCTGTTGCTCAACTGGACGCGCAGGGGGCTCCGCCGCAGGGCGGGGCAAATCAGCCATACACAGTGGAGTACTACTACAAGGTGCAGTGGGGGCATCAGGCGGAATTTCTTTCGCTGTTCCTGAAGAACCACTATCCGCTGCTGAAGAAGATTCAGGAGTCGGGGAGAATTGTGGCGCTGAAGATTGAGGCGCCGGCCTACCACACCACCGAAGACGGCCGCTGGGATTATCGCGTGACCATCCGCTACAAGAATTCGACGTTGGCGACGACGCCGAACCCGGACGAGGAAGCGCTGATTAAGCAGCTTTGGCCCGATCAGGAGACTTACAAGAAGGAAGAGCAGCGGCGCTTTGAGATTCTTGCCGCGCACTGGGATTTGCCGGTGACCGACATTTCGCCGAAATAGGGAACTTGAGACTGCGACCGCGGCGGACTCAGGAACGCTGGCGCTGACGCCAGAGACGGACGAGATCGGCGGCGGCCTCGGGCCAGTACGGAAATTCAAATGCAAAGCCCGCATCGAGAAGCTTGCCGGGGATGACGCAGCGGCTCTTGAGGACCAGCTCGGACTCGGTGCGGAGAATAAGCGCGGCGAGCTCGAGCAGCAGAGCTGGCGCGGGCAGGCCGTTGGGCACGCGCCAAGCCTCGCGTAGCGCGGACATGAACTCGCGATTGGGCAGCGGATAGGGCGAGGCGAGATTCACCGGCCCATCGAGTTTGTGATGCGTAACGATGAAGTCGACGGCACGAAGGAAGTCCGTTTCGTGCATCCATGAGACAAATTGATGACCGCTGCCCTGGGTGCCGCCGAGTCCCAGGCGAACCAGACGGCTGAGGATGTCAAAGGGACTGCCAGGCGTGGCGGCGAAGAGGATCGCTGCGCGCAACGCGACCTTGCGCGTGCGCGGTGTTTCTGCGGCGAAGAAGACCTGCTCCCACTCGCGCGCGACGCGATGTGAAAAGCGCCAGGTGGAGGGAATGCGTGGCGTGCCGGGGGTATTTTCAGTGGCTCCAAGCTCGCCGCTCTCGTCCATCTCGCGGTCGAGCGAGTGGCGGTAGATGGTGGCGGTGGAAGCGTTGAGCCAGAGCGCGGGCGGATGTGCCAGCGAAGCGATAACGCGACCGAGCAACCGAGTGGAATGGATGCGCGAGTTGTAAATGCCTTCGCGATTCCGCGCGTGATAGCGGCAGTTGACGCTGCGTCCTGCAAGGTTGATGCAGACGTCGGCGCCCTCAAGGTGCTGCACCCAATCGCCCGCGGTTTCGCCATCCCAATGGACGGTTTGCCATGTAGCTGCGTAAGGCGAACGAGTGAGAACGGCGACATGATGGCCAGCGCGCTGAAAGTGCGCAGCGAGCAGATTGCCGATGAGTCCGCTACCGCCGGGAATGACGATGCGAAGCGGGCGAGGCGTAGTTTGGAAACCTGGGGCCACGCCCTCAGCGTACTATGCCTGCGGCGGTGCGGGCGGCATAGGCGGCGGTGGCGGCTGCGGCGGATACGCGTAGTACATCTGCCGCTCGCGCCAAGAGCGGATGACCGACACGATGAGGTAGATAAACCCGCAGAAGAGTAGAAGCGGGATGAGCGCCAGCCACGCCGGCTGAATGACCTGATTGCCGCCGATGCTGGCCGAAGGCGATGCCTTCAGATCGCCCATCATCACGACGAGGTCGTTGCCAATGGTGGCGTTCTGGCCCAGGCGCACGGTGCCGAAGAAATGTACGACATCGTGGCTGATGGAGGCGTTGTCGTCGACGATCACGTCGCCGAAGAAGCTGACCACATCGTGATTCGACTGGCTGCCGATGTGGACATCGCCGAAGAAGACGACCACGTCGTGATCGATGGGCCCCTTGGCGTCGACCGAACAGAAGAAGCAGACCGCGTCGTGGATGTTGGAGCCGACGGGGACGTCGATGTTCGAGAAGAACTGGACTCTGTCGCGCGCGGCATGGGCGGGCAGGGCAGCCAAGGTTAGAACGGCCGCCACCAGCCAGGCGGTGGAGAAGCGTGAGAAGGTCATAGCGGGCCTCCTGCAAGTGTACGCGCGGGGGAGGCGAAAAGTTCCGAAATTTGTTGCCGGACCGGCAGTGTGGCGTCCAGTCCGGCTCGGCCCGGCGACCATGGGCGAGCCGGACTGGGTTGCGGTTAAAGGCCGCTGGAGTGCGTAGCCGCGGTGACCAGGATGCGGGCCATGTTTTCCAGGAGTTTTTTGTCGCCGTTGAGACGGGCCCAGATTTGCTGGCCGCCGGGCGCCGCGCCCAATTGCACGTTGAGGGTTTTGTCGTCGGAGTAGTAGGCGGACTTTGCGCCCTCGATGCGCACAGGCCTGGCGGCAGCAATTTTGGGAGCTGTAGCCGGCGTGCGGACGAAGGTTTGCACGCGGACCTCTGGGCTGACGTAGCTGGCCTGCTGATCGTCGAGGACTGCCTTCATCTGCGGAAAGACTTTCTGCAGATGTTCGCTCTGGATGGCCTTGGACTGCGCGTAGAACTTGTTGGCTTCGGCGCGCAGGCGGTCGGCTTCCGCCTGGTTGTGGTTCTTCTGCTCGGCGATGGAGCGATAGCCGAGCTGGCTGCCCTGGTGATAAAGATCATCGGCCTGCTTCTGCTCTTCGGGCGAGAGCTTTTGCAAAGCCTGGATGCGGGCCTCGTGCTCGCGTGCCGAAGCCTGGTTGCGGTCGGCTTGATCGGTGAAGGTGTAGGTTGCGCCGTAGCTGGCGACCAGAGGCGATCCTTTGCAGACGGAGTTGGGGGCGGTGGTGAAGAGCGGGTCGGCTTTGACCTGCAGGCCGGCGGGCGATGCGGGAAGCGCGTTGCGCAGAACCGGCAGCAGGGCCAGGTACTCGCTCTGCTCCGCGGCGGTGGTGGGGCGCACGCCCTCCGGGCAGTCGGCAAAAAGCAACTGGGGAATTGGGAGGGCGATGGCGACGAGCAGCAGACGGAAAAGCACTTTGGTGGTGGTGGACATAATTCTTCCTTTCGAAACGCGGGGAGTGAATTTCATCGGGCGCGTAAAGCGCCGTCATTGACTCACGCGCAATTCGGTGGAAGATTGGCTCACGATTTTTTGAGAAAAATGCGAAAGCAGACAGAAAGAGCGCCGGACGGGCCGGCGCTCTTGTCAGTTGTATTTGAGCTAAGGGCTAGAACTCGAGGCGCATGCCGAGCTGGATGCGGCGCGGAGCGTTGACCGAGGTGGCCTCGCCGAAGGTGGGCGAGTTGACGACCTGGTCCAGGCCGGAAACGTTGGGGTGGTTGAGCAGATTGAAGGCGCCGGCGGAGAAGCCAAGGTGCGGTGACTCGTCTTCCTTGCTGTCGGTGAGGCGGAAGTCATGACCCCAGCGCAGGTCGACATCGACGTACGAAGGCATGCGCTCGGAGTTGCGATCGACGCCATCGGGGCGCGTGTTGTAGAGGCTGTCGCCGTAGTCGTCGGTGCCGGTCAGCTCGGTCCATGGGCGGCCAGAGTTGGCGAAGACTCCTGCGGAGATGTTGAAGACGCTCTCCTGATTGAGCATGGCGTACATGCCGATGCGATGGCGGCGATCCCAGTTGGCGTCAGCCCACTCGTCATTGGGCGCGTACTGGTTTTGCGGGAACCAGCCAAGGCCGCCGGTGTTGGAGGAGTAGTGCGACCAGGTGTAGCGGCCAAAGCCGGTGAAGTACTTGTTGAAGCGGCCGCGGTAGGAGACATCGAGGCCGCTGCCCTGGAAGAAGGCGGCTGCCTGCATCTGGCGGACGAGGCCTAGTGTGGGATCAGGGCGCTCGGTGTAGCCGGATGCGGGTGTGGGTGCATTCACATCGACGGAGCGGAACTCATGAATGCCGCGCGCGGAGTAGACGCTGACGATACCGGTGGCCTTCTCGCCGAGCTGGCGTTCGACGGAGACGCCGTACTGCATCTGGTAGGGCAGCGGAGTGTTGGGCGCAAGCTGCGCCAGGTTGGGCGGCTGCTCATCAAGAGTTTCGCAGTTGGTGATGGGCACGCAGCCGCTGCCAGGCTCCGTGGCCGGGTCGAGCGAGAACTGAATGGAGCGGCGGCGCGCGGTCTGGTAGCGGGTCAGGTCGAGGATAGGGCCGGAGCCGAAGCGGTCGTAGTAGAGGCCGCCGCCGCCGCGCACAACGGTCTTGGTGTCGTTGTCGATGACCCAGGCGAAAGAGACGCGCGGCGCAAAGCCGAGATGGCGCGAGGCAAGAAAATTCTGCCAGTCATAGCGGATGCCGGGCGTGATGGAGAAGGTGTCAGTGACCTTCCACTGGTCCTGAATGTAGACGCCGGTCTCCTGCTGGTGATAAATGAAGCGCACGTCGCCTGTGTTCTGGCTAAAGCCCGAGGGCAGATTGTTGGTGTAGTTGTCGAGCGCGGTGGCAGTGACGTTGCCGTTGGCATCGACGGTGGGCGAGAAGGTGTAGGAGCCGAGGGCGTTGGTGTTGTCGTTATAGGCGCGGCGGCTGATGTGGGGAACGCTCACGCCGAAGCGGACCATATGGCGGCCGCGCGTCCAGGTAGCGTTGTCGAAAAGGCGGAAATTGTATTCGGTGGAGAGGTAGTCGCTTTGCGCGGAGCCGCCAGTAAAGTAGCCGGAGACGGAGACGTGCGGCGCTTCGATGGTGTTGTTGTGGCTGTTCAAGTCGTGCTCGGCAATGACGGAGAGCTGATTGAAAAGCACGGCTGAGAGGGTTGAGTCGAGGTGCAGGGTAACGTCGTCCTCGTGATATTTGCTGTTGTAGCCGGCGTCGGCAATGGTCTGGCCGCCCACACCCTGGCCCTGGCCGCTCCAGTCCTCGTAGCTGTACTGCGCGTAGGCGGAGTGGTGCTCGCCGAATTGATGCGCAAGCCGAATGCTGAATTCGGTATCGCGTGTGGGCGAAGCCACATTGGCCTGCAGATTGCCGGAGGGGTTGTCGGGCGTGGGGACGACAGAGGCGCTGACGACGGAGTTGCGATCTTCTTCCGCGCGATTGAAGCTGCCCAGGAAGCTGCTCTTTTTGGCGAAGAATACCGGGCCGGTAAGGCTGCCCTCGTAAATGCGGCGCTGCTCGAAGGGCTTGGACGGCGCAAGGGCATTTTGCGCGTTTATCGAGGAATCGCGAAAAAGGAAGTTGAACTGGCCGTGATAGTGGTCGGCGGCGGATTTGGTGATGATTTCCATCTGCCCGCGGCCGGGCCAGTAATAGCGGGCGGAGTAGGGGTCCTGATTGATACGGACCTCTTCGACGGCAGAGGCCGAAACGGTGGCGCGATTGGCCTCGGCCCCGTCGACGATGAGGCCCGAGCCGCCGGTGCCTGATGCTGAGTCGTCGAGGAAGGCACTCATGGAGGCAGCGTAGTCGTTGTCGAACATGGGCAGGGATTTCAGATCCTGCGCGGTCATCACCGAGGCGTCGTGATTGTCGTCGGTGGCGGAGATGTCCTCGCTGGCGTCGGCGCTGACGCGGACATTGGTGGCGACCACGGCGATGGGCAGCACGATGTGCAGCGGCTTGGGCATGGACGAAGCCGCGGGCGAGGCGAGCACCACCGGCGTGTGAACGGTTTCAAAGCCGGGCAGGGAAATGACGAGGGTGAAGTTCCCGGCATGGGGGGCGACGAGCTGAAAACTGCCGTCGGGGCCGGACTGGACACTACCGGCGACCGTACCATCATCTGCGACAAGATTGACCTGCGCACCCGGCACGATAGCGCCGGAGGGGTCGGCGACGACGCCCTGAAGAGCGGGGCGAGGAGCTTCGGCGGGAGCGGCCGCATCAGTGGCAAATGAAAAAACCGAGGCAGACAGAAGCAGGAACAAGGCAATGCAACGCATGAATACAATTCTCCGCGGCACCGGGGAAAGTGCCAAGAGCCAAATCAAAGTGGATGAGAAGACGATACAACGCGAACATGGATTGGATGTGACAAAGCCGGGCAAGGGATGCCCGAAACGGCACGTGAAAATCGATTTCTTTACAGGGTGTAAACCGTGGCCCATTTTGGGCAGGTTGAGCCTAGCGAGCGACAGTTTTTGATGGGGTCAGGGCGGCGGTCCAGCCGAGGGGCGAGTCCACCAGAATGTCGGGCGGAACGGCTGTGAGGCTTTCCGGCGCCAGCCCGAAGGTGCAGCCGATGGACCATGTGCCGGCGTTGCGTGCGGTTTCAACGTCGACTTTACTGTCGCCGATCATGACGGTCTGCTGCGGGGTGACGCCAACCTCGTGCATGAGGGTGTTGAGGCCCTCGGGGTCGGGTTTTTTGGTGTCGAAGCTATTGCCGCCGTAAATCTGGAAGAAGTAGGGGGCAAGTCCGAGGGCTTCGCAGATGGAGCGCGAGGCGCCAACGGGCTTGTTGGTGAGCACGGCCATGGCGCGGCCGGCCGGGCCATTCTGGCTGTGAACCTTGTGCAGCGCGCCGAGCGACTCAAGCACGCCGTCATAGGCATAGGTGAAGTCGAGTTTGTGCTCGCGGTAGTAGTCGAGGAAGTAGGCGAAGGCCAGGGCGAGAAGTTCGCTGCCGGGCTCGACGCCGTCGTCGGCGGCCAGAGCACGGCGCACGAGCATTTGCGCGCCGTTGCCGATGTAGGTGGCCACCTGTGCATCGGGCAGCGGCGGGCGGCCGAAGTGGGTAAGCGTGGCGTTCACGCTGTTGCAGAGATCCTGCGCTGAATCGATGAGCGTGCCGTCGAGATCGAAGACGAGCAATTTAAGCATTTTGACTGGAATGGGGCGCAGGATGCGGAGCATGGAACTAGTTTAACGGGAGAGTGGGGCGCGCGCGAAGTGCTGGCGCTTAGGATGACAAGCGGAGGACTACTGTCTTGATTCACTCATTTTTACGTGCGGCGTTGGCGGCCACGCTGATGGTTGCGATGCCGGCGGCTTATGCGCAGAAGCCGAAAATTGCCCCGAACGCGCCGGGCGAGAAGATTGCAAATCTGGCGCAACTGCGGGAAGAGGCGGAGAAGTATCACGCGTGCACATGCAGCTGCGGCTGCTATGCGCATGATCTGGATGCGCAGGCGGATTTGGCGATTGCCTATCTCCAGAAACGCGCGGCGCACAACCCGAAGAACCAGAAGCTGGCGCTGGTGCTGGACATCGACGAGACCACGCTGACCAACTACAGTGCGCTGGCGAAGAGCGGCTTCGCTCTGAATGGAGCAGGATTTTACGACTGGATTCAGAAGGCGTCTGCACCCGCGATTCCGGGAACTTTGCGGCTCTACAAGGAGGCGCAGAAGTTGGGCGTGAGCGTATTCTTTCTGACGGGGCGGCCGGAAATGCTGCGCGCAGCCACAGAGAAAAATCTGGCCGAGCAGGGCTTTACGAATTATGCCGAACTGCTGCTACGCAAGAACGATGAGTTGAAGGTGCCGACGATTGAGTACAAGTCAGGAAGGCGCGCAAAGATTGAGGCCGCGGGATACGTGATTGCAGTGAGCGTAGGCGACCAGTGGAGCGACCTGCGCGGCAAGCCCGAGGCTGAGTACTCGGTGAAGTATCCGAATCCGTTTTATTACATTCCGTGAAGCTTGCTGCCTAGCGGCAAGCCTTGTTGTGGGCGCCAGGAATAGCGAAGAAGGTAATGGATTCCCTGGCGAGTGAGATGGCGCCGGGCTTTTGCGCGACGGCTGCAAGCGGCGGCAGATCGCCGGCTGGGGTGAGCTTAAGCTCAACGCCATTGAGCATGACCGTGGACGATAGCAGATCGCTCGATGTGAGAGTGTAGCGCCGGGATGCACCCGGCAGCACGATGTTGTACGCATGTGCGCGGTCGGCATTGATGGCGAGCAGTGCGACGCCACCGGACGTGCCCCGCATGCAGTGGGCATAAAGGTGCAGAGCTGGCGAGGACGGCGCGCCTGCGTCAAGAACCGTGTTTCCCATGAGACGCCGCCAGAGCACCGCGGACCAGTAGTTGGGGCGAGGTGCGAGCGTTGTTTCGTCAACGAGTGCGTAATCGCTGGCATCGAGCGTGTTGTGCATTACCACCTGCACGCCGCGTTTGGCCAGTGCGCCCAACTGGTTTAAATAGCGAAAGCTGTCGATGAAATCGGATGCCCAAGGGTTGCCGCCGCAGGCGGTTTCGCCGGTTTCAGTAAGCCAGATGGGTTTGCCAGGCGCGAACTGGTCACGCAGCTTGGCGTAAAACGCCTCGTCGCCGAGCGTGCGCGAGAGCCACGCATTGCCGAGTGCGTTTTCTGGTGTGGCGAGGCTTGCAGCGCCCATCATGGCGCAGCGCTGGGAGACGCCGCCGTAGAAGTGATACGAGAAAGCGTCGAGGCCAGGGCCTTCAAGGCGCAGGATGTCGTCGCTGCGGACCAGCTTGATTCCAGCCATGGCGCCGAGCGCGCCTGATTCGCCGACGCCGCTGGGCCCGAGAATCTTGAGTGAAGGCGCGGCGGTGCGGATAAACGCGCGGAAGGCCTGAAAGTCGTGTGCGTAAGCGGCCGCATCGTAGCCTTTCGGGGCGCCGCCCATGGAGGCGAAGGTGGGTTCATTGAACAGCTCGGCGGCGGCGATGGAACCGTCGATGGAGCGGGTGTAGTCGAGAACTTTTTTTGCCTCCGAGGGAGTCCAGACGCCGCTCGCATCGCGCGCGCCGGGGCTGATGGCGAAAGAGGTGACAATTTCCGCGTTCACCGCTTTGGCGAAGTCGACCGCGCCGCGCCACTGGGCGCGGGTGAGCACGGCGTTGAAGCCAACTGGCGGCTTCTCCGGCGCGGGACCGTCCGAATCCTGAAAGTAGGTGGAGTTAGCCCAAGTGCCGCTGATACGGATGTACGCGGGGCCGAGCGCGCGCGCCAGTTTTCTCAATTGCGGACTGGAGAGATCGATGGGCGCTCGATAGCGGTAAAGCGAGGCAGGCATTCCGCCGGGCGAGGGCTGAGACTTGTCGGCCGGTGCGGTTGCTACAGCTTTGTACGGAGCCCAGAAGCGGCCGCCGGTCAGTTCAATCATCTCCACGTTGTAGGACTGGAAGCGCTCGTCGACCGTGCCGACCGCCGGAAGTTTGGCCGGAGCCAGGGGAAGGGTCTGGGCATGGAGCATGAGGATGGTTGAGAGGGCAAGGAGGGAGGAGCTTGCTGCGCGCGTAAGGAAATGCTGGCCGGAAGGCATGCCGACCAATCTAGGAGCCGCGGGTTGCTGAATGCAAGAGTACAGGCAAAAAAGACAGGCGGGACCCTCCCATGGAGCATCTCAGGATCCCGCCTGAGGAACAAACCTATTGAACTCGATTAGTGAATGCGGACGTCGCCGGAGCCGGTTTCAATCCGCACGGTGGGGCCGCCGCCGCCGATTTTGCCGATGACATGGTGGCGATTGAAGGAGCCCTGCGAGACCATCTCGCGATCTGTGTGAATCTCGCCGGAGCCAGTGGAGGCATCAAGGGTGAAGCCGGTTGAGCCGGGCGAAAACTCAATGTTGCCGGAGCCGGTATCCAGCTTCCACGCGCTCATGGGCGAGCCTGTGACCTTGATGTTGCCGGAGCCGGTGCCAGCGTGCAGTCCGCCGTTGACGCCACGCAGCTCAATGTCGCCCGAGCCCGTCTGCGCCTTCACGTCACCGGTCCCGGTCTGCTCAATGTAGATGCTGCCCGAGCCGGTGCCGGCGGTGTAGCCATTCTTCAGGCCGGTGGCTTTGATGTCGCCCGATCCGGTGGAGAATTTGGCGTTTTCGCCCACGCCTTCATCGGTTACGTTGCCCGAGCCGGTGCTGACGTCGAGGAATGCATTCTCCGGCGCCTGAATCTCGTAGTCGATGCTGATGTGATTCAGCGTTTCGTGGCGGCGGCCGACGCGGATGATGTTGCCGGTCTGGTCGATGGGGGGATCGGCGGCGATTTCTTTCACGCGCTGGTCGCTGTTTCCCCAGGTGGATTTGACACGGCCGAAGATGTGCACCTGTGTGCCTGAGCCGCGCGTGATGTGCACATTGCCGGAGCCGGTGCCGACCGACAGCTCGACGTGACCGTTAACCTGCAGCGTGCGCTCGAAGGTTGCTTCAGAGGCGTAGGCCGGAAGTGCAAGCGCAGCAACTGCCGCAGTTGCCAGGATCCAATGTTTCATTGTGTGCCTCGATTCCAATTGGGATGACACCGGTTGGCGCGATGCCCCCGTGTTCCTGCCGATAGAGTATGCAGGCGGAGCGCCATCCGTACGCCTGCTCATCGCGTGTCGTAAACCCTTTGGAGTGAGCAAGTATGCTGCTCCGCCGGGATGTTCCTCACACTGCGGGCTGTTCGCTTCCGGACAGGTCTGTCCGGGCCTGAACAGCTCGGGCTATTGCTGCAGAACCACCTGGTCGCCCTCTTTCAGGCCGCTGAGGATTTCTGTGACGGAACCGTTGGAGAGGCCGACCTTGACGTGCACGCGGCGCGTGCCTTCCTTCTGCGTGGCATCGGGCACATCGACCGATGCTTCCTTCTTGTTGTCATACACAACGGCGTTCTCAGGAACGGTGAGCACACCCTTGTGCTCGTCGAGAAGAATTTCGGCGTTGGCGGTCATGTTGGCCTTCAACTCGCCGCCAGGATTGTCGATGGAGACGCGCACCTCGAAGGTGGTGACGTTGTCCTTTTCCACGCCGAGCGGGGCAATCTTGGTGACCTTGCCGTTGAAGATGCGATCGCGAAAGCTCTCCACCTTGATGCGCGCTGGCTGGCTCATGTAGACGTGAGCAATGTCAGCCTCATCAACCTTGCCCTGCACGTAGACCTGCGTGGTGTCGCCCTCGGTCATCACCAGCGTTGCCGTGGAGCCAAGCACGAGGATGGAGCTGACAGCATCGCCGATTTCTACATCGCGCGAGAGGATGACGCCATCCATCGGCGCGGTGATGGTGGTGTAGGAGAGCTGCTCCTCAAGCTGCTTGAGGCTGGCCTGGCTTTGCTGCACCTGGGCGCGGGCCTGCTTCAGGCGGGCGGTGTCGACGAGGACCTGCGCTTTGGATGAGTCACGCCGCGTGAGCGCGGCCAGATAGTCCTTGTTGGCATCGTCGAAGGCCTGGCGGCTCACCACGCCCTCGCTCAGCATTTGCCGGTAGCGCTCCAGGGTTGCCTTGTACATGGGCAGGTCGGGCGCGGCGGCGTTCACTTTGTCCTGCTCAATGTTGGCCTGGTAGGTGGCAACGTTGGCCTCGGCCGCGGCAAGCTGGGCGCGCTGCGCGTCCACCTGTGCGGAAATTTCCTGCTGGTCGAGCTGTGCCAGAGGCTGGCCCTTCTTCACATGGTTGTTGATGTCGACGTAAAGCTTCTCCACGATGCCGGAGGCCTTCGATTTGACCTCAACCTTGGTGATGGGCTGGATTTTGCCGGTGGCTACGACGGAGCGGGCCACATCTCCGCGCGTGACCTTCGCGATCCGGTTGGGGTCAATGCGCGTGCCCTTGACGAGCTTGCCCAGCGCCACAACGGCGACAACCACGACGAGCAGCACGACAATGCCGATCCCGATCCAGAACTTCTTACTCTTGCGCGAGCGGGCCACTACGAACCTCCCAAAGTGTGGTGAAGATGAAAGAACACGACGCACGCGCCGCGTGAAAGACTGTCGGGGCTGCCGGATGGTTGCGTACGCCGCTGCCATCTGAAGCGCTGATAAGCCCCTCGTATCTGACGTGGAGAAATACGCAGTGGAGAGCTGGACGGTTCCACGGAAAGTTTACGGGAGCGCGGACGGGCAAAGCGGAGAGGGAACCAGCGGCGGCAATGCTATGCTCACAGGCGTGATGGAAGGATTGGCGCTGCTGCAATTCGTGGCTGTGGCTCTGCTGATTCTGGCGAACGCGTTCTTCGTGGCGGCCGAATTCGCCATGGTGAGAGTGCGCGATACGCGCGTGGAACAGATGATGGCCGCCGGCGTGGCCGGAGCGCGCGCCGTGCGCCGGCTGCAGCACGATTTGGACGACTTTTTGCCGGCGGTGCAGCTGGGTGTCACGCTGTGCTCGCTGGCTCTGGGCTGGATTGGCGAGCCGCTGGCGGCCAGTGTACTGCTGAGCTGGTTCAAGCTGGTGCCGCTGACTGCGCTGCACGCTGAGGTGTACGCGCACGTGACGGCGATTTCCGCGGTGGTTCTGGGCTTTGCAGTCATCACCTATGTCCACGTCCTGCTGGGCGAGCTGGTGCCGAAGGGGCTGGCGCTGCGCCGCGCCGAGGCCCTGGCAGCCACCGTAGCTCCGCCGATGCTGCTGTTTATGAAGGCCGTGCGGCCTGCGGTACGCTTTCTGCGCAATTCCGCGGCGGTGGTGCTGCGCGGTTTTGACGCGGAGATGAGCGAGCGTGCAGCGGTGCACTCTCCGGAAGAGTTGAAACTGATTGCCACGGCCGCCCGGCGCATGGGCGTGCTGCCGCGCTTCCAGGAACAGCTGGTGCATCGCACCCTGGAGCTGGACGACGTGCCGGTGCGCGAGATTATGACGCCGCGACAGAAGATTTTCGCGCTGCCTTCGAATCTGCCGGTGGAGGAAGCCAGCGCGCAGGTGATCGAACATATGCACTCACGCGTGCCGGTATATGACGAGAAGCGCGGCCCCGAACACATTGTGGGCGTGGTGTACTCCAAGGATCTGGCACGGCTGATGTACTTCAGGCCCCGGGTGCAGCGCAGCGCCGGGCACGCGTTGCCGACGCCGGGTTTTGTGGAACTGCGGCTGGTGCAGGTGATGCACGAGGTGCTGGTGGTGCCGGAGACCAAGACCGTATTGGACCTGCTGCGGGATTTCCAGAAGCGGCGCCGCCAAATGGCCATTGTGGTGGACGAGTACGGGTCAACGGTGGGACTGGTGACCGCCGAGGACGCGATTGAGCAGCTGACCGGCGAGATTGAGGACGAGTTCGACGACCCGGCGCGGCCGATTCTTTCTGCCGCCAGCGGCGAGCTGGTGATGGACGGCGCGATGAATTTGCGCGACCTGGAGACGCAGATGCAATGGAGCCTGCCGCGCGAGGGGGGAGTGGAGACCCTGGCCGGCTTTTTGCTGATGAGGCTGGGGCATCTTCCCGAGGCCGGAGAGAGCGTGGTTTTTGAGGGCCGGCGGTTCACGGTAGAGGAGATGGAGGGGCGGCGAATCAGCCGCGTACGGGTCGATCCGATAGGGCCGGAGCCAGCAGTTGCGGGTGAGGTTTAGAAGTGGATTCAACAGGTTAGGGCAGCCCGGCAGAGGTGGAGCAAAGAGCGCCTTCCCGGAGCGAAACTAGACGTGATTAAAGTAATCGATAGGCCCATGGAGTACCCCACATAAGTGTTACCGAGAGGTAACCAAATCATGTTATCCTCCGGGTCTGGAGGGAGCATGAAGAGCGAGACCTATCGGGCGGCGTGTGAGCAGGCAAAGTCTGAATTGAAGGATATCGTCGGTGAGTTCGAGGCCTTGCGTATGCGCAAGGAACAGATCGAGCGAATGATCGCCGTTCTCGAGCCTCTCTCCGGCTCCAACGACGGCACCTCGCTGCACCTGGAGCGGAGCTCCGAGATGCATGCGGAAGCTGGCGCCGAGGCAGAGATCCACGAGCTGGTGCATGCGGGCAGCGCCGAGGCCGAGGCCAAGCAGGAGCCTTCGGACACTTACGTGCCGATGTTCACGCTGGTTGAATCGAAGCCCACGGCCAGCGAGTGGATGCAGGATGAGACTCCCGCCGAGGCCCAGGAGAGCACCGAGGAAGAGGAGCCGTTCAAGGCAGAGGAAGTTTCCTCCGATCCGATCAAGCGGCGTATTGCCAACGCGCTTCGTCACCGTTCGGTGCTGCGCGACAACCGTGAGTACAACCAGGCATTCAGCGGCAGCATTACCCGCTGGTAAAACGTAAATACTTTCACCCGGCGCCGGGCGGAGAGGTTTGGCGCTGGTTTCCCATAGTCCCCGTCCTCTACAGTCGCGCGGTCCGAGCCGCCCGGCTGGTCAGAATCCTGAAAACTCCCTGACGCCCTCGCTGTCCAAGCCCTCCAGGCTGCACTTGCAGTTCAAGACGCGAACCAGACGCCAGGCCAGGTGCCAGCACGTGGAGCGAAAGTACCCACGCGGCAAGTTGAAGTAACCGCGCAGCGGGAATCTTTTCAAAAGATAGGGTGGGGGCGCATTTTGGTTCCGTGCTAGACTACGCCCCTGGAGAAAGCATGAGACAAGAGGCATATCGCGTCGCGTTCGATGAAGCCAACTGGGAACTGAAGGAAATTGTGGGCCAGTTTGACAGCCTGGCAGCCCGGAAGGATCAGATCGAGAAGGTGGTTGAGGTTCTGAAACCGTTTGTTGGGTTTGGCGGGCAGATTCCCGGCGCGGACCCACGGGGTGCGGAGCTCACAACCGATATCTACCCACAGAAAGATGCGAGCCGCGGTTTTGCAAGCGGCCCAACGCGGGGAATCCGCCTGGAAGCCTACCGTGTGGCTTTTGAAGAAGCCAGTACGGAGCTGAAGGAATTCCTGCAGAAGTTCGATCAGTTGCGCTATCGCAAGGAGTACCTGGAGCGGGTGGTGGACGTGCTGCGTCCGCTGGTTAGCCAGGGCGCCTCCGTTGCGGTGATGGAGCCGCGCGCGGCCGAAAGCGAAACAGCCCTTGCGGGCGAGCCGGCGCCGGTGCCGGCAGCCGCCGAGGCCGTGGCCACAGAAGCTCCCGTGCAGGAAGAGGCGTCGGATCCGTTCGCGCGCCGCGATGCGGCCGGCAGTTCTGCTCCCACCAAGGACCTTCGCGACTACAGCCGTCTGTTCAGCAGCCTGCAGCGCCGCTAAGCCAAGACGCATCCACCAGAATTACCGAAGGCGTGTGACGGATCGCTCCAGAGCTCCAGGTCACACGCCTTTCGTGCGTGCAGGCGGCGAAGTCGTCACTTTGCGGCGACGGCTTGAGCGGTTATGGTTAGAAGCGACCCGATGCGCAAGCTGCTCACCCGCCTCGCCATGACACTGCCGGTTGTTTGGCTTGTCGTCTCTCTTGTCTTTTTTCTCATTCATCTGGTTCCCGGCGATCCCATCGACATGATGCTGGGCGACGGCGCGAGTCTCGCCGACCGCGCTGCGCTGCGCCATGATCTGGGGTTGGATCAGGCACTGGGCGCGCAGTACGTCCATTATTGGAATGGGGTGCTGCACGGCGACCTGGGCGTTTCAATCCGCCTGCACGAGACGGTCTCGCGGCTGATTTTTGCGCGGTACCCCTACACACTGGCGCTGACGCTGACCGCGCTGGCCGTGGCGCTGGCTCTGGCCATGCCGGCAGGCGTTTTTGCGGCGGTGCGGCGAGGCAAGTGGGCTGACCAGGCGCTCTCCGTGGTGAGTCTCTTTGGACTTTCGGTGCCGGGACTGGTGCTGGGGCCGGTGCTGATTCTTCTGTTCGCGATTGTGCTGGGCTGGCTGCCGGTGAGCGGCGCAAGCGCGACGGGCAAGGGAATCGACTGGCATTATCTGGTGCTGCCGTCAATTGCGATGGGCGCTTCCATGGCGGCGATTTTGACGCGCATGGTGCGCACCGCAATGCTGGAAGAACTGGGACAGGATTACATTCGCACCGCGCGCGCCAAGGGACTGAGCGAGAGCGCGGTGGTGTGGCGGCACGCGCTGCCCAACGCCATGGTTCCGATTGTGACCGTGGTGGGCTTGCAGTTCGGCGCGCTGCTGGCCGGCGCCATTGTGACGGAGAAGATTTTCAGCTGGCCGGGACTGGGACGGCTGGTGGTGGATGCGATTGCCAATCGCGACTACGCGCTGGTGCAGGGCTGCCTGCTGTCGATTGGGCTGACTTATGTGCTGGTGAACCTGCTGACCGACGTGGTCTATCGCGTGGTGAATCCACGCATGCGGGATTAGGGGCAGGCAGTTTGCGCTTCTTTTGAGCAGTATTGTTTCTCGAGGTCGCATGCCCTCGCTCTCTCTTTCAGCTTTTTCTCGAGAAACTCGGCGTAAAGGCAATAGCTTTCCCTGAGATTCTCACTGTTCTTCATCAGCGACAGCGCCTTGGGATACCAAATCGCAGCCTGATCCGTTTTGCCGGCGTAATCATACTCGCGGGCCAAGTCCCATGCATTGATGGGATCGTCAGGGGCAAGAGCAACTGCGCGCTCAAGGTAGGGAATTGCTTCAGAGTCCCGCTTAAGAATCGATAGAAATGCACCAATGTTGCCGACAATGTCTGGGCTATTGGGGTAATGCTTTTCCAAAACTTTCATCAGTTTGAGTGCTGGCTCATATGCATGCAGGTCGTTCAACTCTGAGGGATAGTCCAGCCAAACAGCAGGTGCCTCCTTGCCTTTGTAGATATCACAGCTCTCGTCGAGTGCCTTGGCCATTTCGTCATATCGTCGGGAGATTTCGAGGACATGAAGCCGGCCTTGATGGATCGATAGGTCCTGCGGAGCGAGTTGAAGTCCACGATTGAGATGAGCGAGCGATTCGTCTACGGCCTCTGGAATCCACTCATCGAACATGACAGGATGTCCACTCTCATCGTTTTGCAGGTGTACTGCATCCGCGCCAAACATGGCTACGTTTGATAGGCACTTCTCAGCTTCCACCTGCTCCACCAACGATCCGGAAGCCGCGAAGGTCTGGCACAGTTTTCGAGCTGCTGCGGCGTCTTTCTTGTCGAGGAGAAGAGTCTTCCAGTCGGATAGATTCAGTGACTGGGCAAGACAGAAGGTAGGACAGAACAAGATTGCGATCAATATAGCCCTGGCTAACATAATGCCAGCACAGTATCACAACTCAACTGGGAGGGGGATAATTTCAGGAAGGATATGTTCCACAGTCAATGTAAGCAGGCCGATGGTGACATGCAAATTGAAACGGCGCGGGCCGCAGGAGCCCGGGTTAAAGTAGAGCACGCCCCTGCGCTGCTCAATGGACGCGCGATGCGAGTGACCGTAAAGCACCGCAGAGAATTTTGCCGCCGCGGGGTCCAGCGCAAGCATATCGAGATCGTGCAGCAGATAGAGATAGTGGCCCTCGAAGAGCAGAACGTCGGTGGCAGGCAGTTTGCTCGCCGGGCCGGAGCGGTCGACATTGCCGCGCACGGCATGCACGGGCGCGATGCGCACAAGTTCCTTGAGGATAGCGCCATCGCCTACGTCGCCGAGGTGCAGAATGTGGTCGACACCGGCGAGAGCCGGCGCAACTTCGGGCCGCAGCAGGCCGTGTGTATCGCTGACGACGCCGATCTTCATTTGCCGAAGCCGAAGAGGGATTTCCAGCCCTTCTTTTCTTTCGGCTGCTCGTTGGTGAGGAAGGGATCGGTAATCAGGCGCAGCTCGCCGCCGTTATTCATCTCTTCAATCGCAATGCAGTAGGCCTCGGACCAATTGCCCTGCCACTTCCAATCTTTTGCGGCTTTGCCTTCGTTCTGCTCGATGTAATAGCCGGCGGTTTCTGCCGAGAGCGGCAGGTGGCAGCGCGGACAGCGCGGCGAAGCGCCGCGGCGAAACGTTCCTCCGCAGGAGCAAGGATCGAGGTGCGGCTCCCAGAGGGCATCCATCTCCTGGTGCAGCAGCGGCGTGTAGGGCAATAGGGCCATGCGCGGATTGCGATAGTCGATGGTGGCCAGCATGCCGCAGGTGTCGCAGTAACAGTAGGAGAATCCGCCGAAGCTCGCATTCCACAATGTGTAGCGATAGGTTACGTTGCAGTGCTCGCACAGGGCTTTTTGCATTGCCTGCATGGGGCAATCATAGCCCGATTTGCATGCGCGTCCGAGGGTCGAGTTGGTCGCGCAGCGCATCGCCGAGGAAGTTGAATCCCAAAACTGCACCGGCCACGGCTATTGCAGGAAACAGAACCAGGCGCGGTGCGTCGAAAAGATGAAGGCGCGCGTCATTCAACATTCCGCCCCAGCTGGGTGCTGGCGCGGGCACTCCGAGACCGAGAAAAGTGAGCGTGGCTTCGGCAAGAATGACCCCGGCCATGCCGATAGCTGCTTGCACCAGAACAGGTTGAAGAATGTTGGGCAGGATGTGGCGGAAGAAGATGCGCAGGCCGCCTGCGCCCAGTGCATGCGCGGCTTCGACGTACTCGCGCTCGCGTACCGACATCACCTGAGCGCGTACCAGGCGCGCGTAGCCGGCCCATCCACCGATGGCGAGTGCGAGAATCAAGTTAGTAATCCCGGGCCCAAGAAAAGCCGCGAAGGCGATGGCGAGAAGAATGCCCGGCAGCGCGAGAAAGGTGTTCATCGCGACATTTGTGAGAGCGATGTCGAACCATCCTCCCCAGTAACCGGCAAGGCCGCCGATGGAAATACCCAGCGCGAGCGAGAGCGAGACGACAGTGAGGGAGATGATGAGCGAGAGGCGCGCTCCGTAGAGCAAGCGCGAGAGCGTATCGCGGCCAAGCTCGTCGGTACCCGCGGGGTGCGCGGCTGAGGGCGCGTCGAGGCGATGCTCAAGTGAGATGGAAGCGGGATTGGCCGGCGCCAGCCACGGCGCGAAGAGCCCACCGCCGACGAAGAGCACAAGCAGGATTACGCCCACCGCGGCAAGCGGCTGGCGGCGGATGCGGTGAAGGATCGCGGAGAGCCGCGATGGCGAAGGAGAGTCCATGCGCATAGAAAGAATACCGCGACAGCTTTGGCCAGGACGGGTCTATTGCACTATGGATGAGAGAAGTAGTGGAGGCGTTCTGTACATGAGAGCGATGTGTTTACTGCTGGTGCTGGGCTGTGTGGCTGCGGCAGCGCAGGAGAGTCCGCGCATGATGCCGGGTGCGGCGGAGCAATTGCTGGCGCTGGCGAACCAGGCGCGCGCGCAGGCCGGGGCCGGCAAGCTGGCGTGGGATGCGGCATTGGCCGAAGCGGCGCGGCTGCATTGCCTGCGCATGGCGCAGGAAGGGCCGATTGCGCACAGATACAACGGTGAGGCCGGGCTTGCTGATCGAGCGGGCAAGGCGGGTGCGCACTTCAGTCTGATTGAGGAGAATATCGCGGTTGGCTCCAGTGCGGCCGATATTCACGAGGGGTGGATGAACTCGCCGGGGCACCGAGAAAATCTGCTTAACCCCCGCGTGGACCGCGTGGGAATTGCGGTGGTGGAGGTGCGCGGCGCGCTGTATGCCGCGGCCGATTACGGACGCGGTGTGGAGGCACTGACGCAGACGCAGGTGGAGGCGGCATTCGCGGCCTTGCTGCGTGCGCGCGGATTGATGGTGGAAAGCGGTACCGCCGATGCGCGCACCGTTTGCATGTCGGAAGGGAAGTACCAGGGGAACACGCCGCCCAGCTTTCTGATGCGCTGGCAGAACTCCGACCTGACACAATTGCCGCCTGCCCTGGTGGATCGGCTGGCGAGCGGGCGTTATCGCAAAGCCGCCGTGGGCAGTTGCGAGACGCGGAACGTCGACGCAGGATTCACTGCGTATCGTGTCGCGGTGTTGATGTATTGAGGCGACTCAACCAAAAGCGCGGTACTTCTTCCAGAACTCCGGCCAGCTAAGGCGCGGCGGACCGCAGACGAAGATGTCGGGATGGTCGGCGCTCTCTTCGTTGCGAATGTTTTCGGAGTTGCCGTTGTGTCCGGCCCAGTGGCAGGCGGTGAACAACTCATCTGCGTCTTCGTGCGAAAGGCCAACAACAATGATGGTGGTGGGCTGCGGCGTGGGATAGCCGCGCAACCAGCCGGTATTGGTGGTGGTGAAGGGCCGCGGCAGGCCGTAGTCCTTGCCTAGCAACTCAAGCGATCCAGCTTCGCCGTAGTTCCATGCGGAGATGCCGAGATGCGCCTTCTGCTCGGGCGTGAGTGAGTCGCGAATGCCGGCGACGGTGCGCACCAACTCGTGCCAACCGAACTCCTCGCGCATGTCGCCGTTATTTCTGAGCGCGAAATCGCGCAGCGGACCGGAACTTGCCAGTGGCAGCACAAGCGCCGCAGCGTACGCGCCGACGACGGCGAGATTGGTGAAGAAGACCACCTGCACGGCACGGCTTTTCCATGTGGAGAGCCGCGCGAGCCAGCTCTCAAAGCCCACCGCACCCATGGCGATGAGCATGGGATAGACGCCAGCCACGTAGTAGCCGCGTCCCTTGCCGATCCAGAACATGGCGAAGGGGACCAGATACATGAAGGCCAGCATGCGATAGCGCGCGGAGCGGAGAAATAGAATGAGCCCCGCGAGTGCGATCGGCGCGGCGCCGGTGTTGATGCAGATCAGAAGTTGATCGCGCAGAAAGCCGGTGGCGCGGCCCTGGCGCACATCGCGCGCATGAATGTGCTGCAGAAAGGTGTAGCTGATGAAGTCGTGGTGCACGAGCCAGAGGAAGTTGGGCAGAAAGAGAAGCAGCGCCAGGCCAACACCGGCCCAGAACCATTTTGAAAGAAGGTAACTGCGCGCCCGCGTAAGCACCAGGCCAGCCAGAATGCCGGCGATGAAGAAGGTGATGGCGTACTTGGTGAGCATGCCGAGGCCAAGCACTGCGCCGATGGCAAGCCACCAACGGGGATTTTCTGTCTTGAGCAGACGGATGACGAAGTATGAGGCCAGGACGATCCACAGAAATTCAAAGCTGGTGTACTGGAACTCGGTTGCGTTGAACATGGGCAGCGGCGAGAGCCCGACACAAAGCAGTGCTGTGACCTGCGCCCAGCGTCGACCGCCCAGGTCGCGCACCATGAGGCCGACTACGACCAGTGCGACAGCCTGCGCGAGGACTGAAAACATGCGCAGGCCTACCAGCGAAAGCCCAAAGAGCGAGAGGCCAATGTGCTGAAGAAATGGATCGAGGGGAGGGAAGGCGACGAAGCCCCAGTCCATGTGGCTGGCTTCGGAGAGGAACTGCCACTCGTCGCGATGGAAGCCGTAGCGGCCATTGGTGGCGATGTGCAGCAACGCGAAGGCTGCGCTCAGCGCGACGAGGACGGCAAGGTCGCCGTGCTGGCGGGGTGCGGAAGTTGATTGAGTTGTTGCCGGCGGCATGGAGCTCCGATAGGGGATGCGTGGAGACTACCAGCAATACGTGAATTACCTCGCGGCAGTTCCATTGGCTCGTTCGTGCGGCTGCAGAATGCGGACCGAAGCCATGCCGGCGGCGGTTGCAGATTCGATACCCATGTCGGTGTCCTCGAAGACGAGGCAGTGCTCCGGAGCAATGCCGAGCCGCTGGGCGCCGAGCAGGTAGCAATCGGGTGCGGGCTTGGCATTTACATAATCGCCGGCGCCGACAATGGTCTCAAACTTGTCCAGCAGATTGACGATGGTGAGCGAGCGCGTAACCGAGCTGGGACGGCCGCCGGAGACGACAGCGAAGGGAAGTCTACCGTGCTGCACGTTGATCAATTCAACGACTTCAGGGATGACCTGGAGATTTGGCAGCTGCTCAAAATAGAGCTGCTCTTTGTGGCGTGCCACATCCTCCACTGGCATGCTGAGGCCGTGCATCTGGTTCAGCGCACCGATAATTTCGTCGATGGGACGCCCGCCCCAGGAGTAGAAGAGCATTTCGTCGAAGGGGCAATTCCACTCGGTCAGAGCGGTCTTCCAGGCAATGTAGTGGAGCGGCATGGAGTCGACGATAGTGCCGTCGCAGTCGAAGAGGTAGGCGCGGAAATCGCCGGCAGGAAGAGTGAGAGACATGAAGTGCGGAATTCTCCTTTGGCATGCGCATGGGCAAGCCGTACGTCTTTGATGCTGGTGAAAGTCCAGTGTTGCGGAAGCGCTACTGCGCGACTTTTTCAGATTCAGATGCCGGTGCGGCACAGCCGCCTTCGCCGGGTTTGGTGGGCTCCATGTGGAGCGCGTTGTTGAAGCGGTTGAAGTAGTTGAAGAGGCCAATGGCGCAAAGCAGCTCGACGATTTCGCCTTCGGAGTAGTAGCTCTTCAATTCGGCGAACTGCTCGTCGGTAACGGCGTGCGCATCGCGCGTAACGGTTTCAGCCAGACGCAGCGCAGCTTTTTCCGCGGGAGTGAAGTCATCGCGCTTGGGCCACTCGGCCAGATGCGCCAACTGGTCGTCGCTCCAGCCAAGGCCGCGCGCCAGAATGGTGTGGCTGGCCAGGCAGTAGGGCGTGTCGTTCACCTGGCTGGTGCGGACGATAATCAGCTCCTTGAGCTTGGTGGAGACAGTGCCGGTGTTAAGCACGGCGCCAAAATGAGCCTGCATGGTGGCGAAGATTTCAGGCCGATGGGCCATGACCCGGAACATATTCGGCACATTGCCGCGTTGCGCAAAAACCTTGTCGAACAGGGTGGCGAGGTCGGGCGGGACTTCGCTGCGGTCGAGCCGGGAGATGCGGGACATGGGGCCTCCTTGAGGTGCAATTTGCAGGGCTGATCTAATGGTAGCGCGGGCGGGGTAACGGCATTGGTACGAAGGTGCAAACGGCAGGCGGGGCAAGGGTTGGGAGATTTTGACGCCGGGCCGGGGGTCTGCTAACGTAATAGAGGACAATTTAACGCCACGACACTCCTCAGTAGCTCAATGGCAGAGCATTCGGCTGTTAACCGAAGGGTTGTAGGTTCGAGTCCTACCTGAGGAGCCAATAAAATCAACAACTTAGAGCAGAAGAAAGCAGCAGGAAGACACGAAATTGGCCCAATTGTAGTCAATTTTGTCGTCACTCACTTTCAAAACGGATGCTAACCCATAGCAACCGATCTTAGTTGTGGTTCCCCTCGATAGATCGACTCCAAACCTCCAGCCCTCACGTCCTGAACCACGCCTTCGCGTGGCATCGGGACTCCTGAAATTTGATCGAGTTTCGCCTTCGCCTGAACCTTCAGTCGCGCGCCCACATCGGCGCGCTCACCGACAGGACAGGAGTTCCGAATGGCAACTTATCAGAGAGGAAAATACTGGTGGTACAGGTTTCGCTTCGCCGGAGAACGAATCGACGAACCGACAAAATCCACATCGCGAACCGTCGCAAAAGACGCTGAACGGCAACACCGGAAAACACTCGAAGCTGGCTACAACAACTTTAAAGAGGTTCGGCAGAACCGTGTCCGGATTCTTGAGGAGATCATCGACGAATACCTCACTGGCTATCGGCTCCGCTACCGGTCGGCGACTTTTGCCGAGTATGCGCTTGGACACGTCAGCCGTCTTCTCGGCACGAAGATCGTCGCCGACATCACCGAGATTTCGGTTCTTCGTTACCAGGAGGACCGGCTGCGTGAGAAGGCAGCGCCAAAGTCGATCAATGAAGAGGTCCGGTTTCTTCTGAAGATGCTGGGCGACCCCGGCGAGGTGATCCGAGCGCACCTGAAGAAGACCAGGCAGCTCAAGCTGGCCGTTCACAAAAGCATCGGCAAAGCCTTCGACAACGAAGAAACGGAGAGTCTCGCAGCCAAAGCAAAGAGCTCACACAGCCCCCATATGTACCCGGCGTTCATGCTCGCCCGCAACGGAGGTCTGCGAGATACCGAGATCAAGACGCTCACCTGGGGCCAGATCAACCTCGTCGCGAAAACTGTCCAGGTAGGTAGAGCAAAGAGCGAAGCCGGAGAAGGGCGAATCGTTCCTATGAACTCCGAGGTCTACCAGGCGCTCACCGACCATCGCGCATGGTATTGCAAGCGTTTTGGCGAGATCAGCGACGAGTGGTACGTCTTCCCCTGGGGTAAACCCAGGCCCTCGGATCCGGCGCGGCACATTACCTCATTCAAAACGGCCTGGAAGACCACCCGCAACAACGCAAAAGTAAAAGGCCGGTGGCACGATAACCGGCACACGCTCATCACAGAACTGGCCGAAAGTGGCGCCGGCGACGAAACCATCATGGAGATCGCCGGGCACGTCGATCGTCAGATGCTTCGTCATTACAGCCATATCCGGATGAAGGCGAAGCGGGAGGCGGTGGAGTCCGTAATCGCCTCTCGAAAGGGAAACTCCCCATTGGGCTCTGCCTCGAAGGCGAGATCCTCCGAATAGCAAAGCGGGGTGTACGGGTCGAATTGACCGAGATCAGACCTCGGGTTACCTTCTCGGTCAGTTCGACCACCTCTCAGTCAGTTCGATCAAAGGATGCAACACAAGGAGAACAAAATGGAATCATTCCTGAATGAAATCCAGGTTTCAGAAAAGATCCAAGTCAGCTTGGCATGTTTAAGAAGGTGGCGCCTCCGCGGAGAAGGACCGCAGTACGTGAAAGTGGGACCGCTCGTGCGTTACCGCCCGGAAGCGATTGAGCAATGGGTGGATGCCTTGCCGACTGGCGGCAACGGCCGGAGACCAGGGTCAGTCCGCATATCGCGCAATCGACTTGCTCAAACAGCTTAGTCGCTGGCGCAGTTGGAATCGTGCACCGAACACAGCGCGGTTAATCCATACCCGCAGATGGAAATTTGACCGAGTTTTGATACTGCCTCATGCTGTCTCCGCATTGGAGGAGGCCCACGTGAAGTGGCAGGTAACCTATCTGATCATGGCGGTATTGCTAACGGTTCTCGAAGGAATCGTGACGGTCTACTTCGGCAAGGCGATCTCGATTGCGTGGACGGGCGATCTCCCGGCGCGCGGGCTCCTGGTCTTCCTTGCCGCATTGGAAGCCACTTCGCTAGCGAATGTATGGGTTCAATGCGGCTCCGGCCTGCACGTCTGGTCGCAGAGCGCGAATGCCAGATTAATGCAGAACGTGACGCCCACCGGGGCTGAGGAGCGAGGACAAAGCGATGTTTGATTCAATCGACGATCTCGGGTTCAAACTCGCTGCCACCGGCTACTTCATCGATCCGGTAATGACTCAGGTGGTCTTTCTCGCTGCGAAGCTGCAAAAGCCGCTGCTTCTCGAAGGGCCCGCAGGGTCAGGCAAAACGCAATTGGCCGTTTCTGTTGCCGCCGCAGCCGGCACTCACATCGAGCGGCTTCAATGCTATCGCGGCGTGTCCGAGGACAAGGCAATCGGCCGCTTCGACGAGGGCCTGCAGCGTCTCTGCATGGAGTTCTCGAAAGGTCAGCACGAGAACTGGCAGGCGGTTCAGGCGAACCTCAAGGGGCGGGATTTCTTCCGTCCGGGTCCGCTAATGCGCGCGCTCGAATGCGACAAGCCCTGTGTGCTGCTCATCGACGAGTTGGATAAAGTCGACGATGGTTTTGAAGCAATGCTTTTAGAAATTCTATCGGCCTGGCAACTCTCGATTCCAGAGTTCGGCACAGTTGTGGCGAAGACCATACCGTTTGTCGTTCTCACCAGCAACGAAGAACGAAGACTGGGCGACCCAATCAGAAGGCGTAGCCTCTACGTGCGGGTCGAGCATCCGACGCCGGAGCGCGAAGCCGAGATCATTGCCAGCCGCACCCCGAA
>DASVLI010000255.1:0-22600 GCA_036384955.1 Occallatibacter sp. | reverse complement strand
CGGCTTTCCCGGCACACTCTCGGTCAGCGCGTCCACGTTCCTCGCCGTGGTGCGCGATCTCGGCGCCAGCATTCACGCCGCGGGTTTTCAAAAACTTGCTCTCTACAACACGCATGGCGGTAACACTTCGCTCGTCGATGTTCTTGCCCGCGATCTGCGCGCCGAGTTCGGTCTGCGCACTTTCTCGCTCTTCGGTTCGCCCGGCGTTAAGTTCGACGGCGTCAGTCCACAGGAGCGCACCTACGGATTTCACGCCGGCGAAATCGAAACGGCCTTCCTACTGCACGCCACGCCCGATCTCGTCCACACCTCTGCCTACACCGCCAACTACATCGCGCGCGTCGACAAGCCCGAGCTGCTCAAGCCCGAAGGCTCGTCCGCCAACTTTGCCTGGCTCACCAAAGACATTGCGCCCAGCGGCGTGATGGGCGATCCCACGCCTGCCACTGCCGAGAATGGCGAGCGATGGTCGAACGAAGCGGCCGCGCGCATTGCAGAGTTGCTTGTCGCCATGTTCAACTTCCAGCCGCAACACGGGGCCTGAACCATGAACCTCGTCGATTGCGGCAATGGAGTTCGTCTCGAACGCGGCGTTGCATGCACGCTCAGCGACGGCGTCACGCTCGTCTCCGATCACTACTATCCGGGCGGCGCCGGCCCGTGGCCCACGCTGCTCATGCGTCAGCCGTACGGGCGCGACATCGCTTCCACGGTTGTCTATGCGCATCCCGTCTGGTTTGCGCGCCACGGTTATCACGTCGCCATCCAGGATGTGCGCGGCCGCGGCTCCTCCGAGGGCGACTTCTATCCCTTTCGCAACGAGGGCAAAGACGGCGCGGAAACCATCGCATGGCTGCGCACACATGCCGCATGCAACGGCTGCATCGGCATGTACGGATTTTCGTATCAGGGCATGACGCAGTTGCTCGCAGCGGCCGAGCAGCCCGAAGGCCTCGAATGCATCGCGCCGCACATGACCGCCGGCGATCTCTTTCACGGCTGGTTCTATCACCACGGCGCGCTGCGTCTCGCTTCATCGCTCGGCTGGGGCATACAGATGCTACGCGAAGACGCGCGCCGCAAGGGACTCCACGCTGCGAGCGACGCACTCGAAACGGCATGGGCCGATCTTCGTGCGCAGTCTGCACGCGTGCCCTACGCCCTGCATCCCGCCATCGCCAACCTCGAAATTCCGTCCTACGCGCGCGATTGGTTCGAGCATCGCGAGCCCGGCAACTACTGGTCCGAACAGGATCTCAGCACGCGCTGGGATCGCATCCGCATACCCGCGCTGCATGTCTCCGGCTGGTTCGATACGTATCTCCACGGCTCCATTGAAGGCTTCAAAGCACTGTGTGCGCAAGCCGGCACGGAGCCTGCGCGCCGAAATCAATATCTTCTCGCGGGTCCGTGGATTCACATCCCATGGAGCGACCGCATCGGCGAACTCAATCTCGGCAGCGCCGCCGATCTCAATACCGATGAGCTTTTGCTGCGCTGGTTTAATCACTGGCTCAAGGACACCGGCGAATTTTCCGACGAGCCGCGTGTCCGCTATTTCGCTCTCGGCGCCAACGAGTGGCGCACTACTCCCTCCTGGCCCATCGAGACAAACTTCGCACTCCACCTGCACAGCGATGGCAGCGCGAATTCCCGCAAAGGCGACGGCCGCCTCTCCACTGAATCTCCGCATGCCGAACAGCCGCGCGACGTCTTCGTCTACGACCCCGAAGTCCCGGTCGCGGCCCCGGGCGGCCCGCAGGCGCTCAGCGGCGTCTTCGACCAGACCTCGCTGGAAATGGGCAACAACCTGCTCGTCTACACATCTGAGCCGCTTGTTCGCACCATGGAAATTCTCGGCGCGCCGCGCGTGCGTCTCTTCGCCTCCACTTCCGCCGCGCACGCCGACTTCACCGCCAAGCTTGTCCACGTGCGCACCAACGGCCGCGCGGAGTTTGTCTGCATCGGCATTGCGCGCTCTTCATTCCTGTTCCGCGAGTCTGGTTACTCCGCCGACGCGATCCACACGTGGGAGTTCGCCCTCGAGCCGACGGCTCTCGTGATCGCGCCCGGTGAGCGGCTTCGTCTCGAAATCGCCAGCTCCGCATTTCCTCTCTATGATCGCAATCCATCCACGGCCGTCGAGCCGCAGCTTGCCGGCAACTTCAACTGGGCACGTTCCACGCAACAAATCCTTCACACCGCGGCGCATCCCTCCACTCTCCTTCTGCCGGTGAAAGGAGAGCCCGGATGGTAGCCCGCCCCGATGGCTCCATTCCGGAGATTGCGCTCGACAATGTTGGTAAGCGCTTTCGAGACGGCGCAGTCGCGCTTGAAGACATCTCGCTCTCCGTCGAGCGCGGCGAGTTCGTCTCGCTGCTCGGTCCCTCCGGCTGCGGCAAATCCACGCTGCTCAAAATCGTCTCAGGCCTCAGCGCGGCCAGCCAGGGCAACGTCCGCGTCAACGGCATCACACCAGAGAACGCGCGCGAGATGATGAGTTTCATCTTTCAGGATGCAACTCTGCTGCCCTGGCGCACCGTGGAGCAGAATGTCGGCCTCGGCCTTGAGCTCGACCACGCCGCGCGAGAGCTGCGCCGCGAGCGTGTTGCTGCCATGCTCGACCTCGTCAGCCTCAGTCACGTCGCGCGCAGGTATCCGCGCCAGCTTTCCGGCGGCATGAAGATGCGCGTCTCCATTGCGCGCGCGCTAGTCAGCCGTCCCCGCATCCTCCTGCTCGATGAGCCCTTCGCCGCGCTCGACGAAATGTCGCGCGACCGCTTGAATGAAGAACTACTGCGTCTCCGCGCCGAGCATGACTGGACCGTGCTCTTTGTTACCCACTCGGTCGCCGAGGCTGTCTTTCTCTCCACCCGCGTCGTCATTCTTGCCGCCCATCCCGGCCGCATCGCGCATGACATCCCCATCAACCTGCCCTGGCCGCGCACCGCCGAGACGCGCGAGTCAGCCGCCTTCGAAGAGGCCGTCACGCGCACCTCGCGCCTGTTGAGAGGAGTCCAGCACGCATGAAATCCAATAGCTGGCTCGCGCTCAACAGCATCGCCGTCTTCGCCGCGCTCCTGCTTCTCTGGGATCGCATCGCGGCATGGGCGCATCTGCCCGCGTACATTCTGCCCCGGCCGCTCGCCGTCGCTGCCGCCATGCACGACCGCTTTCCCTCGTTGCTCAATTCGCTCGTCATCACCACGGAGGAGGCGGCCGGCGGCCTTCTCGCCAGCATCCTCGTCGGCGTCGTCGTCGCCATGATCTTCGCGCAATGGCGCGGCCTGCGCCAGCTCGTCTATCCCTACACCATCCTGCTGCAAACCGTGCCCATCGTCGCCATCGCACCGCTCATCATCAACTGGGTGGGCGCGGGAATCTTCGCCGTCATGGTCGTTACCTTCATCATCTGCCTCGCTCCGGTCATCGCCAACACCACGCAGGGCCTCATCGGCGTCGACCAGAATCTCATCCAGCTCTTCGTCATGCATCGCGCTTCGCCGGCGCAGATTCTCTTCAAGCTGCGCTTTCCGCATGCGCTGCCCAGCTTCTTCACCGGTGTGCGCATCGCGGCGGGCATCAGCGTCATCGGCGGCCTCACGGGCGAGCTCTTCGCCGGTTCCACACGCGTCGGAGAGGGCGGCCTGGGCTATGCCATCACCTACGCCAGCAATCAAATGGAAACCGCTTATCTCTTCGCGCTGGTGATTGCCGCCACCGTTCTCGGCTTCACGTTTTTCTTCGTCGTCATGTTTTTTGAGTGGCTCGCCCTGCACAACTGGCACGAGTCGGCCCGCGAGGCGGGCGCGGAATAGCAAAGGAGTCGCACCTATGTTGCGTATGCAGTCAGAAACTGGCTGGTGGCTCATCCGGCACCCCGATCACGCGCGTCTGGCCGGAGCCTTCGCCGACCAATGGGGCAACGACAGGTTCCGCAAACCGGAGCCGCGTGCTCGCGTGCTGCACGGCATCTCCTGCCACGACGATGGCTGGGCCGCGCGCGATGCGCATCCCTCTATCACGCGCAAGGGTCTGCCATCGGCCTTCTCTGCCGAGCTCGTTGGCAAATACTCCGCCTTCGAGGAGATTGATCTGGAAGACTACCTTGCCGTGCGCGATCGGGCCGTGCGCATCATCGCCGGCGATGATCCCTATGCCGGCCTGCTCATCGCCATGCACACCTTCAATCTGCTCAGCGAGCATGCTGACCGCTCCACCATCGCGCCGGCCGGCCTGCAAGTACTCGACAGCTTCCTCACAAATCTCTCCATATATATGGATGAGCTTCGCGCGCGGATTACAGCCGACATGACGCTGTGCAACGACGCCAAATCGCCCCAGACCGTCCTGGAGCATTTCCGTCTTCTGCAGGCCTGCGACAATCTCTCGCTGCTGGCCTGCGTCAACTACGCAAAGCCGGCGCACCTGTTGCATCCATTGCCGCTCAATGACGGCTCAACCTCCGAGGTGCAAGTGGAGAGCGCAGGCCCGCGCACCTTTCGCCTTGCGCCGTGGCCCTTTGCGGAGCACGGACTGAGTTTCTCCATCAAGGCTCGTCACGTTGCCGGTCATCTCTTCGAGTCGTCGGCGCAGTTGGAGGATGCCTTCCACGCCGCGCACGAAGAACTGCTCGAAGTTCGTCTCGTCGGCTGACCAAATCCGATATGTAAAGAAGAAGGGCGGCCAAATGGCCGCCCTTTCTTGTGTCCGCTCGCGCGGAGTTAATACGTCAAGTGCAGCGTCATCTGGATCTGGCGTGCACTGCCTGTTGCCGAGTGCACATAGCCAAATGTCGGCTCGCTGGGATATAGCTCACCAAACCCATTGTCCTGGACGTTGTAGCACAGGCTACCGGGATCATCGCGGTGAGCATCTGCTCCGCAATATGCTGGAAGGGGGTTATAGGTTCCCAGGTTAGGCTCGTTGCTGGGGATGTCGAAGCTCGAGGTGTTCGTCACGTTGTATACATCGAAACTGTACTTCAGCCCGAACCGCTCGTGAATCTTCAGTGTCTTCACCAGCGAAATATCCGCGCGCTTCTGGAAGGCCTGGCGGAAGATATTGCGCTGGCCGGTGGCAAACGTCGTTTCGAAGACATCACAGACTGACGCGCCTGCTGTGCTTGCGCCGCAAGGCGGTACGCCCAGTTCGCCACCTGGAGCAAGGCCTGGTGCGAAGTTCTGGTCGGGAATTGTGAACGCATCCGGCTTGAAGGCTGAGGCACCGAAGGCGCCTGAGTGGCCGGTCATTGCCGACTTCGGTGTGTAGCCCTGCGCCAGCGGAAGAATCGGGTTCGTGATGCCGTCCGACGTGGAGTAGAAGATGCTGCCCACCGAACCGGAGAAGTCAACCATGCTGTACGGCTGGCCGCTCTGCAGCACGGTGATGCCTTGCAGCGTCCAGTCGTTCAGCACCTTACCCATCAGCGAGCTTGGCTTGGCCGCAGGAGGCAGATGGTACACGTAGTTGAAGTTGATGACGTGTGTGCGGTCGAAGTCGGCCGAGGCGTAGCTGTCGCGCAGATTGAGCGGGTTGTTGCCGTTGTAGAACAGACCCATCGCGCTCTGCTCGTCTAATCCGTGCGAGTAGGTGTACGAAACTCCTGCCTGTAGTCCGTGGCTCAGGCGCTTCTCCACATGCGATTGCAGCGCGTGATATGCGGAGATGCCGGCGGCGGTGAACTTTTCCGCCTCAGCCGAGTAGCCGATATACGGCACGCGCATGTCCACGTTGCCGCCTTCAAAGTTGAAGAGCGCCACATTGCCCTGCGTGCTGGCGCCATCTGGCAACACCAGTGGATTGTAGTATTCATCGATTGCCCAATAGCCATACGTGTATTGCTCACCGTGGCAGGCCGCATCCGCATTGCCAGGCGCGCACACGTGCGCCTGGTTAAACGGCAGCGGAATCACCTGATGCCGGCCCAGGTTGCCTACGTAGCCCAACTCGATCATCAAATCCTTGCTCGGCTGGAACTGAACGTCCAGCGTGAAGTTCATCGTGTACGGCAGCTTCGCCTTGCGGTCATACACTGCGAATGTTGGCAGCAGGCCGCCGCCGGCAATCTCGCTGATGGAAGGCAGCACCAACGATGCCGGCGTGCCGCTCGGTTCGGCCGGCTTGTCGCCGCAGTAGTAGGAGTCGCCGGACACCGCAAGCGGATCGCAGAACGGTGTGCTCAGCGAGGTGTTGGGAATCAGTGGGTCGCCACTCGCGGAATTCGGGTAGTACGTTTTGACGAACGGCGGCGCCTGCGAAACGCCAAAGGGCCCGCCTGTAATAGCGCCCGACGCGTAGCCTGGCGAGAGATAACTGAACAGCTCGCCGCGGTCGTAGTACATGCCCGTGCCGCCGCGAATCACCAGTTTCGAATCCATGAACTTCGGATTCCACGCAAAGCCGATGCGCGGTGCAATGCCCCACTGCCGCCCGGTCAACGTTGTCTTGCTCACGCCGGGTGTTTTGTACTTGTAGTTCGAGGGGAAGATGAAGCCCGACTGGTCGGATTCCGCATCCTGCGTCGGCGCAACGTAGAGTGACGGCTCAAAGTTGTAAAGGCGGCCGTACTTCTCGCTGAACGCCCCGTTCCAGTCGTAGCGAATGCCAGCGCTGATGCTCAGCGTCGGCGTCACCTGGAACTTGTCCTGCAGATAGCTGCCTACCTGCGGCGCGCGCAGGTAGCGGTTCGCATCGCCCACCAGATAGGCCGAAGTCGCAAACGAGTAGTTCGCGTTGTAGCCCAGCGGCCCGCCAGAGAGGAAGTCGGCAAAGTTGTTCACCGAAATCATTGCCTGGCCCCAGTTGTCGCCATGCTGCGAGCGGTTGTTGCGAATGTTCAGCTGCGAATACGCAAAGCTGCCGCCAAACGTCACTGTGTGACGCCCCTTGGTCCAGATAGCATTCGCTGAAGGCATCAGCCGGTTTTGGAAGACGCCGGTATACGAGCCCATCTGGAAGCCGCCGGCGCCAATGTTCAGCGAGCGATTCTCAAGCCCCGCTGGGTTCTCGCCCAGTATGTCCACAATCGAAATGCCCGGGAAAATCGGCGACCCGAACAGACTCATGCCCGCGTCCGAAGGCGCAAACGGCTGCTCGTTCACGCCGTACTCCTTCTCGCGGATAAAGCCCAGCGTCTGCGTGGTGCTCAGGTTCGGGCGAATAATCCACGTGTTGTTGATCGAAAGCACCTGGCTGCCCGCATCCAGCCGCTGCGTCCATCCGGCCACGCTCGAGTAGGCGTACGGATTCCGCCCAGGATCGGCCTGGTAGTAGTACTTGAAGGCCAGCGTGTCCTTGCTGCTCGGGATCCAATCCACATCGGCCACGGCCTGCTTGGAGAAGAAGTACGAGGTTCCCGGCACCGAGGAGTTGTAGATGACCGAGCTGTCGCTGGTCAGCGTGGTCGTCGGATTCGGAATCATGTACGAACCATCAGGCAGCTTGTAGTTCATGATGAACGATGCCACCGGGTTCACGTCCGCTGACGTCAGGTTGTAGCCGAAATTCGCATTGGCCAGGTCGGCCAGTGTAGAAGCGCTGCGGTCGTCGGTCAAACCCTGCACTGTGTCCAGGTGCGAAATGCCGCTCTCGCGGTCGCTGACGTGAACCTGCTGATAGCTGCCGAAGGCGAACAGCTTGTCCTTGATGATCGGGCCGCCCGCTGTGAATCCGGCAGTCCAGCGATGCAGCTGCGGATTCTTCTCATCGTCGGGAATCGACGCGTCGTTCTTGAAGAAGAACGGCGCTGCATTCAGAAAATTCGTGCCGCGGTTGAACCAGCCGCTGCCGTGAAAAGCATTGGTGCCTGAGGCAGTGCTCATGTCGATGTGCGCGCCAGAGGTAGATCCCTGCTGCGCATCGTACATTGCCGAGTTCACGCGCACTTCTGACAACGTGTCCGGCGGTGGCGTGGGCAGCGACTGGCCAATCGCCAGATATACCGACGCGCCGCTGGAAATTACGCCGCCCGCGCCCGATTGAAAGCCGCCCGTGTTGTTCACCAGACGGTTCGATCCCACCGAGCTGGTGCTCTTGCCGTTGAACAGGTTGCTGGCATCCACGCCGTTCAGCAGAAACGTGTTCGACGTATCGCGCTGGCCGTTTGCCCAGATGGGCTGATTGCCCAAGCCATTTTGTGATCCGGTTCCACCCAGCAGTTCAGCATTCACGCCGGGCGAAAGAATCGCCAATCCTGTAAAGCTGCCCGTCGCCAGCGGCACCGCATCAATCTGCGACTTGTCCAGCACGTAACCCACTGTTGTATCCACGGAGTTCATCAGCGGCGAGGCTTCCACTTCCACGGTTGTTGTCGTCTGGCCCACGTTCAGCACCGCGTTTACCGTTGCGGTGCGGTTGGCCTGCACCGCAATGTGCGCGGTCTTCTGCGCGTCGAAGCCCGCGCCTGTGAACGTCAGCGTGTACGTTCCAATCGGCAGGTTGGGAATTGTGTATCCGCCCGCATCGTTGGTCGTTGCCACGCGCGTCAGTGAGGTTTGTTCGCCCAACAGGTTCACCGTCACGTTGGGAATCACATTCCCTGACGCATCGGAGACAACGCCTGTAATGCCGCCCAGTGTTTGCTGGGCCGCAAGCTGTGAAGGAGTGATTGCGAGCAGTGCCACTACAACCAGAATCAGGGAAGAAAAAAGTGCTTTGCGCATGACGTCTCTCAAGCCGATGGCCTCAAGGAATAGGGATTCGCCTCAGGTTTCTGAAAGCGCATGCAGCGCTCCGAACGAAACCAGGATGGCGTAATTCTGGGTTCCAAAAGAAGGGGAAGAAGCTACCTGTCTAGTGCCGGCTCACGATATGCAATGCGGCCGGCCTATACTTTGGTATCGGCGACTGTAGCAAGGAAGGTATAAGGTCGCCGTAAAGATTTTTGACGGTGTGGAAATCCCGGCGCTAACCGCGCGGCAGCAGCGACACATGCGCCTGCACAATGCGCCAGCCCTCAGTGAAGCGCACCCACACCTGGCTTTGGCGTCCGCGCACCAGCGTTTCTCCGCTGCCGCGCTCGAACTCAATAGTTATGCTGCCCAAGTCGCGCCCGAACGCCACAATCTCCTGCCGTGTCACCGTGCGCGCCAGGTTCGCCGCGGGCCGCGCTTTGCGAAATGCCTCCAGCTCATCCGGCCCGTACAGGTTCTCCGTCACCCCAAAGCGCATCACCTGCTGGCCCTGCCAAAACATCGCCACCAGCGTGTCCACATCATTGCTCACCAACGCCTCTTCGTAGCGCGGATACAGCGCAGCCAGTTCGGCAACAACTTCTGGATCGTTGATTGTCATGCCGATTAGAAAAGTTCCCGTGCAGGCAGAATCTGCTTGCTGATGGCCGCACTCACCGTGTGCACCGGCTCGTTCACCACCTGGCTCAGGCGCAGCTTCAGCGCCACGCTGCACAGCAGGTAGGCATGCACATCGCTGAATCCCCACCGCGACACCAGCAGATCCACCATGCGGCTAGTAGCCGCGCGCGCGGCGTCTTCCAGGCTCGTGCCGGTCTCCACCACCACCCACGAGTCGGCAATCGAGTCCGGCGCAACCGTGTCGCTCGACTCCACAATCGGCCCGCTCAGTGGCTGCTGCTTGTGCAGCCGAAATCTCAGCGTCACATCCAGCGGGCATTCAATGCCGTTGATGCACACTTCGCCGTCGCCCTGCGCCGCATGCCCGTCGCCGCAGCTGAACAGCGCGCCGCGGTTGTACACCGGCAGATACAGCTTCGAGCCCGCGCACAGTTCACGCACATCCAGGTTGCCGCCGAACAGGCCCGGCGGCCGTGTACGAAAGCTGCCGTCGTCGGCGCGCGCCACGCCCATCACGCCCGGGAATGGCCGCACCGGTACCGCTGCCGGTGCCAGCGAACGAGTCACATCGCCGTCCAGCTTCCAGTGAAAGAGATATGGCTCGCGGAAGCGCTCTTTCAAAAAGCCAAGTCCCTCCACCACGCTGCTCCAGCCCCAGCCGCTGTGCTGCGTAAACAGCACGTCGATCTCCAGCACGTCGCCAGGTTCAGCGCCATCCACCCAAATAGGCCCGGTCAGTGCATGAATCTTCGTGCGGTCAATCGTCAGATACTCCGCCGTCGTCATGCCCGGCTTCACCTGGCCGCCGCTTGCATCCACGCACTCAATCTGCACCTCGTCGTCAGGCGCAATGCGCAGCCGCGGCTCCAGCGTGCGGTCCCACACGGAGTGTGTCGGTTCGGCGCTCAGCGTGTGCTCGCTCATGCGGGCTTCACCCTCACCGTCATCTGCACTTCCACCAGCGCGCTTTTCGGCAGTGCGCTCACGCCCAATGCAGCGCGCACATGCCGGCCTGCTTCGCCAAAAACTTCCACCAGCAGGTCCGACGCGCCATTGATCACCGCCGGCGCATCGTTGAACCCCGCCGCGGCATTCACGTAGCCGTTCACCGTCAGCACTTCGGCCACGCGGTCCAGCGAGCCAAGCGCCGTGCGCACCATCGCCAGCAGATTCAGCGCCGCCGCCCGCGCCGCCGCATAGCCTTCCTCAACGCCGCAATCCACTCCGGCCAGGCCCGTGATGATTCCATTTGGCCCCGTCGAAATCGCGCCGGAGAGATACAGAATCTCCCCCGCCTGTTTCCACGGCACGTAGTTGCCGCCCGGCTTCGGCAGTGCGGGCAACGTCAATCCAAGAGACTCGAGTTTCTTTTCAGCAGATGCAATTTCCGTCATTTGTTTTCGACTTTAGCACGTGCTTTGCGAATTGCTCTTCCGCGCCCCGCGCACATCGGGGTAGCATGAGCCATGCGGAAAGCCCCTTTCGCAACTATTCCCCTGCTCGTGCTCTCCGCAGCCCTGGGCCAGACTCCTCATGCCATTCTGCACGCACATCGCACATCGCCCGGTGATCTTGCCGTCGGTGGCGAGCTGAAGGGGCAACCGCCCGGCACCACGCTCTACATTCGCTACCAGGATTTGCTCCGCCTGCCGCAGGAGGAGTACGCCATCAACGACGACACCAACTTCCCCTCCGGTGCGCGCATCAGCGGCGTCGCGCTCCACACGCTCGCGCGCCTCTTCGGCCGTGCAGAGCAGTCCGACCTCATCGTCGCCGAGTGCTACGACCACTACCGCACCAACTATTTGCCCAACTATCTGGCCGCGCATCGGCCCATTCTCGTTCTGCGTATCAACGGCCAAACCCGCGAGCACTGGCCGCCCTCTGAGCACGGCGGCCCCATGGGCCCCTACGTCATCTCCCATCCTGTCTTCAAGCCCGCCTTCAAAATCCTGGAGCAAACCGACGAGCCACAGGTTCCTTACGGCGTCACGCGTCTGGAGTTTCTGCGCGCGGAGAATGTATTCCGCGCGATTCGGCCGCACGGCGCATTCGCGGCAGGCTCGCCTGTAGCGCAGGGATTCGAGATTGCCAAGCAGGATTGCTTCCGCTGCCACAACAATGGCGCCGCCGGCGGAGCCATGTCCGGCCGCTCCTGGAGCGCCCTTGCGCACATCGCCGCTGCCGACCCCGAGCACTTCCAGCAGTGGATCCGAGATCCGCGTCAATTGATGCCCAAAGCGCTCGGCCCGCCGCATCCGGGTTACGATGAGGCTACGATGAATGCTCTTACGGCCTACTTCAAAACCTTTGCATCGGCGGAACGCAAACCATGACTACCCGCATCGCCAAAATCATTCTGCTCTCCGGCATCGCGCTCTTTTACCTGTTTGTGGTCTTTAACAACCTCACCGACTTCAACTCAAACTACCAGTTCGTCCACCACGTGCTTGCCATGGACACCACCTTTCCCGGCAACAACGGCATGTGGCGCGCGCTTCATCCCATCTGGATTCATCTCGCGTTTTATTGCGGCATCATTGCGTGGGAAATCCTCACCACGATTTTGCTCTGGCGCGCGGTTCTGCAGCTCTGGCGTGCGCGCGCGGAGTCCGCGCCGGCCTTCAACTCCGCCAAACGCACGGCCATCGTCGCACTCACCATGTCGCTCATGATGTGGCTGGTCGCATTTCTCTCCGTCGGCGCGGAGTGGTTCCTCATGTGGCAGTCGCACACCTGGAACGGCCAGGAAGCCGCCTTCCGCATGTTCGCCGTGGTGGGAATTGTATTGCTAATCCTGCTGCAACCGGAGACCGCTGGCCAGCCGTAGGCGCTACGCTGCCGCGGTCTTCCGCCTCAGCTTGAATGCCGACCAGGCAATGCCCAGCGCGACGTAGCCCATGTAGATCCACGGGATGCGTGCATGCTGCGCGTCAGCGGTGGATTGCACGTCGAAGACCACAATCATCGCCAACGCCGCAATCGTCACCACGCATACCACTGCCACCGCATGTGAGTGCTGGCCCGCGGCGCGCCGCGCAAACGGCAGCGCCAGCGCCACCAGCGCATATGCAGTCAAAAATCCAAACACCGCCAGCGACCCCAGCCAGTCGTACATCTGCTCGCCCGCCGTTCCGCGCAGCGCCAGAACACACGTTGCGGCCAGCATCAGCGCAGCACTCAGCGCCACAGCCGCCGTCGGCGTTCCATGTTTCGGATTTGTCTTCTCCAGAGCTTTGGGTAGCAGCCCTTCGCGCGCCATGCGCATCAGCACGCGCGAGGCAGCCGTAGTGCAAGCCAGCACACATGCCAGCATGCTAAAGCCGCATCCAAAATCAATCGCCATGCCCAGCGCCGAAATGCCAGCCTTTGTCGCCAGTTGGTGCAGCGGGCTTGCCGACTCCATCGCGCTGGCCGCTTCGCCGCGAAACCCCAGCACTTCAGAGTACGAGCACAGCATGAAGAACAATCCGGCAAGAATTGCGCACTGCAGCACCGCGCGCGGAATCGTGCGCAGCGGGTTCTTCACTTCGTGCCCCAGAGTGGTCGCGCTCTCAAATCCTACAAAGCTGAAGATGGCCAGCACCACCGCCGGCCCCAGCGTGGCCGCATGCACGTCGCGAAGCCGCAGTTGGTTCATATCGATCTGCAGCCCGAAACGCACAACCATTGCCGCCAGCACAATCAAAATCAGCCCAATCGAAATCGCTTCAATCCACAGCATCAGCTCGGCCGAGAGCTTCACATCCAGATACGCCACCCACCCCGCCACCGCGCACACTACGAGTAGCGTGAGCAGCGCCGGCGGAGTCCTGTGAAAGAATTCGCTCCCGATAAGATTCGTGTAATACAGCGCGCCGCCTGCCACGCTTGCGCCCGTGGCAAGATATGCAAGCAGCAAACCCCACGCAGCGGTGTAACCGAAAATCGGCGGCAGCGTCTCCGCAGTGTATGTGTAGAGCGATCCGGGTGAGGCCGAGAGCCGTGCAAACCGGCTCACGCAAAAACCCACCAGCAATATGGTGCACGTGGCCGCCAGGTACACAAACCACGTCCCATTGCCGGCCAGCGCCATCACCAGCGGAATCGTGAGCGACGGCGATGTGGAAGGCGCCACTGCCGATACCGACTGCGCCAGCGTCTCCACCGGGCCCAGCACTCCCGTGTGAAGCCCATAATTTCCTGCCGCCTCTGCCAGCAGTGACACGTCCGCGCTCACGTTGGTATGGTTGCTCACCCATCCGCCCTTCTCTGCTCGATTGTGAATCGGTTGCCCTAGTGTTGCCTTAACCGCCGCGCGCCGTCAAGATTTCGGCGCTACACTCGTGCCATGCAGGTTGCCGCCGTCATCCTCGCCGCGGGCGCAAGCCGCCGCCTTGGTCAGCCCAAGCAGTTGTTGCAGCTCAATGGAGAAACGCTGCTCGCGCGCGCCGTGCGCATCGCCTCGGAGGCAGGCGCGGAGCCTGTCTTCGCCGTCCTCGGCGCACACGCAGAAGAGATGCAATCAGCCCTCGCGACCTCATCCGCGCGCATCCTCCTCAACGCCGAGTGGCAGTCTGGCCTCGCCTCATCGGTGCGCGTGGGAGTGCTCGCCGTCCAGCAGCATCCGCCCGCAGCCGATGGCGTCCTGCTCATGAATTGCGATCAGCCGCGTCTCAATGCCGCTCATCTGCGCGCGTTGCTCGCGGCCTTCGCCGCGCAGGCAGGGCAGGGAATCGCCGCATCGTCCTACTCCGGCGCCCGCGGCGTTCCGGCAATTTTTCCGCGCGCTCTCTTCGGTCAATTGCAGCAGCTCACCGGCGACAAAGGCGCGCGCGCGCTGCTCATGCAGTCCGCGCAACCCGTCGCCCTTGTCCCATTCGCCGGCGGCGACCTCGATATCGACACGCCCGACGACCTCGCGCATCTCGCGTAACTTCCGAGTCTCATCCTGCGCTGTCACAGCGCATCGCCCGTGCCATACTAGATAAGTTCGGTGCGCATACGCGCGCTGCTCGGTTCCCCAATGGCCTCCGCACCCAATCCCGACTTCCTTCGCCGCGCCATCGCGCTCGCAATCGAGAATGTTCGCACCGGCAAAGGTGGTCCATTTGCCGCCGTGGTTGTGCGCGACGGCCAGATCGTCGGCGAGGGCGCCAACTCCGTCACCGCCACCAACGACCCCACCGCCCACGGCGAAGTCACCGCCATCCGCGCGGCCTGTAAATTCCTTGGTGCGTTCTCGCTCGCCGGCTGCCAGCTCTACACCAGCTGCGAGCCCTGCCCCATGTGCCTCTCCGCCTGCTACTGGGCGCACATCGATGTCGTCTACTACGGCAGCTCCGCGGCCGATGCCGCCAAAGCCGGTTTCGACGATGCCTTCCTCTACGCCGAATTCCGCAAGGACGTTCCCGCGCGCAAGCTGCCCTCCGCGCAGTTGCTGCAGGACGAAGCCTGGGCCAGCTTTGCCGCATGGCTCGCCAGCGAGACCAAAGTTCCGTACTAAAGCGGCTTCAGTCCGTGAGCCTTCAGAAAAGAATCCGCACTTCCGAAATCAGATTGTGGTTGTAGCTCGGCGCGCGCGAAGTCGCTATCTGCATCCCCGTGTCCACAATCAGGAACGAGTGCGATGGCCCCCAGCGCTTCGGACGTATCACGTAGAAGACCGCCGGCGCGACGAAGTTCTGCATTTGTCCATCACGGCTGCCCGCAAAGTAATAGGTCGCGTTGTCTTCCAGCTCGAACCACACCGCGCGCGTTGCATGCAGCTGCGCGGTGGTGTTCCACGCAATCGAGCGGCCCTGCGCGGCAATTTTTCCAGTCGGCATCGTTCCGCCCAGCGCCGTAATCACGTCGAACCGCTTGCCAAACGTCTTGCCGCCCGCCAGCGTAGGGCACCACACGTCGGTGCGCGCGCCGTTCTTCGCGCTGCCGGTGGCAAAGCTGTGCGCCACCATTGCAGCCACCGCATAATTGCCGTGCTCCGGCCCGCCGCTGGCCACGCGCACCTTGGCCAGCGCTGTCACATCGCCAAATCCATCCTGTGCGCTGCTGTTGTGCGCAATGTATGGTGGCGGCATCACGTCGAACTCGAACCGCCGCGCCACCACCACACCGCCGCCGCGGCCGTTGAAGAAGTTCACCGTCTCGGTGCCCGCGGCTGTTCTTTGCCGCGCCACGGAAAAGCGCGCGTACTGAATCAGCCGCGGATCGGCCGCCACCAACGGCGTAATCATCGGCGGCTGTAGCTTACTCATCTCGGCGTTGTGCTGCCTGAAGCGGCTCCACGCCGTCTCCTGCGCAAACAGGCTTCCGGTATATGCGGGCAGCAGCAGCGCCGCCAGCAGCAATATGCGGCAATCTCTCATGGCTTGTCCTGATTGCACGTGCTGTCCCGCTGCGCGGTCGGTGACGCACGCCACGCATGAGAAAGCCGTCGTCCGTCAGTCTCGCCGCGCGCACTATACTGCTGCCCATGCATCGCATAACGTTTGCTGCTCTCGCCGCAATGCTCGCGTGCCCCATCCTTGCCGCCAATGCACAAGCCAACACGAGCGCCGAGGTCTGGCAGCTTCAGGCCTCCGGCACAACCGCCGGCCTGCGCGGCATCTTCTCTGTCGATGGAAATGTTGCCTGGGCAAGCGGCACCGGCGGCGCCGTGCTGCGCACAATCGACGGCGGCGCACACTGGCAGCACTGCGCCACACCCGACGCGGACAAAGACGGCACAACGCTTGATTTCCGCGGCGTACAAGCCTGGGATGCAGACACAGCCATCATCATGGCCAGCGGCCCGAGCGACAAATCCCGCCTCTACAAAACGACGGATGGCTGCAAAACGTGGAAGCTGCTTGCAACCAACGACGACAAGGATGGATTCTGGGACGCCCTGCGGATGTGGACGCCGACCGACGGATTTCTTGTCGGCGATCCGGTCGGCGGGCACTTCTATTTTGCTGAAGCCGTCAAATATTTAGGACAGTTTGTGAACGGTGGATTTTTCGAACAGGGCACTATGAAGACGATAGGCAAAGGAGAATCAGCTTTCGCTGCAAGCAATTCCAACATTGCTCTTGGCCCTTTCACCGAGAAAGAGGGGACTGCGCGAGAGGTGTGGTTTGCCGTGGGAGGGATAAGAGGCTCCCGCGTAATTCACTTTCAGCATTTCAATGGCGGCGAACCAGAGCGTATGGCGCTTTCTTCCGTCAGCCTTCCAGTGTTTCCGAAGTCCCAAAGTGGGGGCATATTTTCCATAGGCTTCCACGATGCGCATCGGCCTTTTACTGAAATTTTTTTCCGAGGAGGTGGTGGAACGGACAGGCCTAATTGGGATTTGGTGGCCGTCGGCGGCGACTACACCAAACCGAACGACTCCACCGGCACCGCCGCCTTCACCCTCGATGGCGGCTCAACTTGGACCGCCTCCACCACCCCGCCCCACGGCTATCGCTCCACCGTCCAATACTCCGAGTCAGACAAAGCCTGGTTCACCGCCGGCACCAACGGCTCAGACATCTCCCGCGACGACGGTCGCACCTGGCAGCCGCTCGACAGCGGCAACTGGAACGCCCTTTCGCTCCCGTACATCGTCGGCCCCAACGGAAGAATCGCAAAGTTGAATCCGTCGGCACTACCAAAGCCATAGTCAAGAGTCTGCCCCACCGCAGGTGGTCGTTGGCCCCAACGGAAGAATCGCAAAGCTGAACTCCTCTTCCTTGCCAAAGCAGTAGAGCAAAGGCCTGCCGCACGCAGTGCCCCCACCGCAGGTGGCCGCATGCAATGCCCCGGCCGGTACGCATTCTCCTTCTTTCGTGGCAGACCGTTTGCCGCACGCAGTGCCCCAAACCCGCTAGAATAGGAACAACGGATGAACCAGACTCTCCCAGCGGCTGACCGGCAGGCCTCCCGCAACCAGCGGGAAGAAGATCTGCGAGCGCCCATCATTCGCGTCCGCAACCTCGAGAAAACTTACTCCACCGCCCGCGGCCCGCTCACGCTCTTTCACGGTCTCGATCTCGACGTGATGCCCGGCGAGCTCATCGCCATCGTCGGCCCTTCCGGCGCGGGTAAAAGCACACTTTTGCACATTCTGGGCGCGCTTGATGCCCCAACGGCAGGAACAGTACACTGCGCCTCTACCGACGTCACTGCGCTCTCTGCCCGGCAGGCTGCCGCCTTCCGCAACCGCGAGATCGGTTACGTCTGGCAGTTTCACTACCTGCTGCCGGAGTTCACCGCGCAGGAAAACGTAGCCATGCCGCTGCTGGCCCGCGGCATCAACAGGCGGGAGGCTCTGGTGCAGGCTGCCAACTGGCTCGGCGAAGTCGGTCTTGAAGACCGCGCCACGCATCGCCCCGGTGAACTTTCCGGCGGCGAGCAGCAGCGCGTCGCCCTGGCCCGTGCCCTTGTCACTTCTCCCCGTCTCCTGCTGGCCGACGAGCCCACCGGCGATCTTGACGGCGGCACCGCGGAAAAAGTCTTTGGCCTGCTCGAAAACATCCACAAAACGCATGGACTTACCTCCATCCTGGTCACCCATAATCTTGACCTGGCCGCGCGATGTACGCGGACTCTGCGCCTGGAGCGAGGGCGCTTGGCGGCGCGGGAAGCCCAGCCGCATTCGGGCATGGAACCCGTTGTTTCGTAACGAATTTGCACCATCCGGGTTGGTACCGGAGTCAGATAAAGTAGCGAGTCTGGGAAAGGCGGTATCCTATCCCATCCAGACTCGTATCGGTGGATGGAAGCGGCAAAGTGAATAGCTTGTCGCAGCCGGCGGGAAAAACAGCCCCCCGGTCCATCCCAAGGCTGCTCAGCACGGCGCTGCATTTTCAAGCCGTGCCTGGCGGCGACAGAGGGCACCCGGGCGCATCCGCTGCGGCGGCTTATGCGCAGGCGTTCTCTGAGAGAAAGGGCACGGCAGGCAGGGTTGAGGCCGGATAGCCGATTGCTTCATCGACAGCTTCCCCGTCGCTGAAGCGCAGGCGAACCGGACGGCCACTGCCCACCGCGAGCCCGCACCAAGGGAGAGCATCATGTTCGAACGCTATACGGAGAAGGCACGGCGCGTGATCTTCTTCGCGCGGTACGAGGCCAGCCAATTCGGCTCGCCGTATATTGAGACCGAGCACCTTTTGCTCGGCCTGCTGCGCGAAGACAAGGCGTTAACCAACCGCTTCCTGCGCTCGCACGCTTCTGTGGAGTCGATCCGCAAACAGATCGAAGCCCACACCACCATTCGCGAGAAAGTTTCCACCTCAGTCGATCTTCCGCTCTCCAATGAGTGCAAGCGCGTCCTGGCCTACGCAGCCGAGGAAGCCGAGCGCCTGGGGCACAAGCACATTGGCACCGAGCATCTTTTGCTCGGCCTGCTCCGCGAAGAAAAATGCTTCGCCTCGGAGATTCTCCAGGAGCGCGGCCTCAAGCTCGCGCAAATCCGCGACGAGCTGGCCCGCGTCACCCAGGAGAAAGCTCCCCAGCAGCAGCGCCAGCGCGAGTCCAGCCTTCTGGCTGAGTTCTCACGCGACCTCACCCAGGCCGCCATGGATGCGCAGCTCGATCCGCTCGTCGGCCGCGATGGCGAGCTCGAACGCGTCATTCAAATCCTCTGCCGCCGCACCAAAAACAACCCGGTGCTCATCGGCGAACCCGGCGTGGGCAAAACCGCCATCGTCGAAGGCCTTGCCCAGCGCATCGCCGACGGCGAAGTGCCCTCGTTTCTCGCCGACAAGCGCGTCCTCGCGCTCGACCTCTCGCTCATCGTTGCGGGAACCAAGTACCGCGGCCAGTTTGAAGAGCGCCTCAAGACCATCATGAAGGAGCTGATGGAGAATCAAAACTCCATCGTCTTCATTGACGAGCTGCACACGCTCGTCGGTGCGGGCTCCGCCGAGGGTTCGCTCGACGCGGCCAACATCCTCAAGCCCGCCCTCTCGCGTGGCGAAATTCAGTGCATCGGCGCAACCACACCGGCCGAGTTCCGCAAGTCCATCGAGAAGGACCGCTCGCTCGAGCGCCGCTTCCAGGCCGTCAAGGTGCCGCCGCCCAACGAGGCCGATGCCATCAAGATCATCATGGGCATCAAGGACCGCTACGAGAAGTTCCACGCCGTCAGCTACACCGACGACGCGGTCGAGTTCGCGGTCTCGCACTCCAATCGCTACATCCCCGATCGCTTCCTGCCCGACAAGGCCATCGACCTCATCGACGAGGCCGGCGCGCGCGTCAAGCTGCGCCAGACTTCGCTGCCCGATGAAATCACCGAGGTGCAGAAGCGCATCAAGTTCATCGTCCATCGCATGGACTCGGCCATCGCCAACCACGAGTTCGAGAAGGCCCGCTTCTACTCCGACGAGGAGCGCAAGGAGCGCGAGAATCTGCGCGCTCTCCGCGACAAGTACCACCTCGACGACTCGGCTGCCGGCATTGTCGGCCGCGAGGACATCGAGGATGTTGTCTCCCGCTGGACCGGCGTGCCCGTCACCAGCATCAAGGAAGAAGAGACGCAGAAGCTGCTCCGCGTCGAGGAAGAGCTGCACAAGCGCGTCATCTCGCAGGAGAAGGCCATCAGCGCCCTCGCCCGCGCTATTCGCCGCTCGCGCGCCGGCCTCAAGTCGCCGCATCGCCCCATCGGCTCGTTCCTGTTCCTGGGACCAACCGGCGTGGGCAAAACGGAAATGGCCCGCACTCTGGCCCAGTTCCTCTTCGGCTCCGACAAGGCGCTCATCCGCTTCGATATGTCGGAGTACATGGAGAAGCACTCCGTCTCCAAGCTCATCGGTTCGCCTCCGGGCTACGTGGGCTACGAGGAGGGCGGTCAGCTCACCGAGCGCGTCAAGCGTTCGCCGTACTCGGTCGTGCTGCTTGACGAAATCGAGAAGGCGCATCCGGATGTCTTCAACATCCTGCTGCAGGTTTTTGAGGACGGCCAGTTGACCGACGGTCTCGGCAACACCGTCGACTTCAAAAACACGATTCTCATCATGACCTCCAACATCGGCGCGCGCCACCTGCAGAAGAAGCAGGGCCTCGGCTTCCAGTCCGACCGCGACGATCTGGTCATGGAGAAGATCGAGGAGCTGGTCAAGCAGGAAGTCAAGAAGACCTTCAACCCCGAGTTCCTCAACCGTCTCGACGAGGTCATCCTCTTCCAGTCGCTCAACGATGCCGACCTGATCCAGATCGTCGAACTGCTCGTGCAGCAGCTCAACGCCAACCTGGCGCAGAAGGCCATCACCATCTCCGTCACCGACGAGGCCAAGAAGTGGATTCTCGACAAGACGCTCGTCGACCGCAGCTACGGCGCCCGCCCGCTGCGCCGCGCACTGCAGCGTTACGTCGAAGACCCGCTCTCTGAAGCCCTCATCGCCGGCAACATTACCGCGCGGCCCGCGTTCCTCGAGGTCTACCTCGACCAGAACCAGCTCTTCTACCGCCCGGTCAGCGCCGACGAAGCCGGAGTCGAAGAAAAGGCCGCAGGCATCCTGCTCTACAGCAACTAACCTCCTCCCAAACGAGGAAAAATCCCCGGAGAAATCCGGGGATTTTTTTGTTTGCGTAGCTTACTTAAAACCTAACCGCTTAGCTTCTATGCTATCCTTCCTGTGGTATGCCAACCGTCCTTTGGATTGGTAGCTTGCGCGTCGTGGTTTACCCGAACGACCATCGTCCGGCGCATGTGCATGTCATCGGTCAGGGGCACGAGGCGGTTTATGAGCTTGGCCGGCCGGCCCACGCCGTCACCCTGCGCGAGAACTACGGTTTTAACCGGCGTGATCTCGCCAGAATCGAAGCAGCGCTCATACGGCATCTGGATGAACTGATTGCAGCCTGGGAAGGTATTCATGGAAACGAATAACAAAATCGAAATGGCCAATCGCAAAGCCAGGTCTCGCCGTGCCGCGTCGCCCCATGCCGTCGAGGCCTTCTACGACCGCCGCACCCGCCGTATCGTTGTCCGCCTCAGCAACCGAATCGACATCGCCTTCTCCCCCGCCGATGCCGAAGGCCTTGAGTCCGCCACGCCCGCACAACTCGGCCAAATCGAAATCTCTCCCTCGGGCTTTGGTCTTCACTTTCCGCGTCTCGACGCCGACCTCTACATTCCCGCATTGCTTGAAGGCATCCTCGGCTCCCGTCGCTGGATGGCCAGCCGCCTGGGCGCGGAGGGAGGCAAGGTGCGCAGCGCTGCGAAGACACGTGCGGCCCGCAAAAATGGGGCGCTCGGCGGCCGTCCGCGCAAAAATGCCGCTGCCGTCGCATAGTTACAAAGCTTGCGTATTGCGTCCGGCCTTCGCTGACTCGCCGTCTCGCTGACTTGCTGACTCGCTCCGGTGTTGTACGCTTGTACCAATCCATTCATAGCCGTATTCCAGCTCGCCCGGACGGCCCCGAGGTGAAATGAAACCCTTCGTGTATCTTCTCGCAGTCGCTGCCTTGTCTTGTCTTCCCGCCGGTGCTCAGCAAGCCGATCTCCCGGTTGACCAGTTGATGCCCAACTTCAAAGCGCCCGTGCAGGAGCGCGATTTCGATAAGCGCGTCGTCATGGTTCCCATGCGCGATGGCGTCAAGCTCTACACCGTCATCGTCGTGCCCAAGGGCGCAAAAGACGCGCCCATCCTGCTTACCCGCACGCCTTACAACGCCGCCGGCCGCGCCGTGCGCACGCAAAGCCCGCGCATGATCGAGGCTCTTCCGCTCAGTGACGAGGTCTTCGTCGAGGCCGGCTACATTCGCGTCTATCAGGATATCCGCGGCAAGTACGGCTCTGAGGGCCCCTACAATATGACCGCGCCTCCGGTCGCTTCCGGTTACAACCCCACCGGCGCCGACGACACCACCGATGCGTATGACACCATCGACTGGCTCGTCAAAAATGTGCCCGAGTCCAACGGCCGTGTCGGCATGATCGGCTCCAGCTACGAGGGCTTCACCGTCGTCATGGCGCTGCTTGATCCGCATCCCGCCTTCAAGGTGGCCGCGCCGGAAAGCCCCATGATCGACGGCTGGATGGGCGATGACTGGTTCCACTACGGCGCCTACCGCCAAATCAACATCGACTACCTGCTCAGCCAGACCACCAATCGCGGCTCCGGCGTGCACGTGCCGCATCCTAACCACGACGACTACACCGGCCTGCTCAATGCAGGCTCCGCCGACGCCTTCGCGCACGAACTCGGCGTCGATCAGCTGCCCTACTGGAAGGTCATCCTCGATCACCCCGCCTACGACGGCTTCTGGCAGGCGCAGGCGCTCGACAAGCTTCTCGCCAAGCACAAGCTCACCGTGCCCACCATGTGGGAGCAGGG
>DASVLI010000254.1:0-6187 GCA_036384955.1 Occallatibacter sp. | reverse complement strand
GCCAAGCAAACACTCAAATACCCCGGCCTTTACGAAGCCCCGAAGGACATGCAGCCGCCGCCCACGCCCATTCGCGCGCTCATGGTCCTCACGTGCAGCGGCGTCAGCTTCTTCCACGGCTCCAACGACGGACAAAAGGGCATGGGCCTCATCATGCTCATCCTCATCGGCACTGTCCCCACTGCCTACGCGCTCAATCACGGCATGGGCCCCGCCGCGCTGCACGAGCTCATCGCCTCTTCGCAGCAGGTCGAAAGCATTCTCGACCACCACAGCGCCGCCCCTCTGCCCGCGGCCGCCGACACCCACGCCATCGTGCTCGACACCATTCGCTCGCACCGCGTCCGTCCAGAAAGCCTTCCCGCTCTCAGCGCGATGGTGGCCCAGCTCGACCGCGAAGTCGTTCAGTACAACGACCTCAAGGCCATTCCTCCCCAGCAGCAGGCCCAAATTCGCAACGACATGTACGTCATCGGCGAAGCGCTCCGCATTCTCGACAAATCCAGCGCGCCGGCCTTCACCGCCAACGAGCACACCGCGCTCAAAACCTACCGCGCGCATCTGGACAAGGTCACCAAGTTCATTCCCACGTGGGTTAAAGTGGCGGTCGCGCTCGCCCTCGGCCTCGGCACCATGATCGGCTGGAAGCGCATCGTCATCACCGTCGGCGAAAAAATCGGCCGCCAGCACCTCACCTACGCACAGGGCGCCAGTGCAGGTCTGGTCGCCATGGGCACCATTCTTGCCGCGGACACCTTCGGATTGCCCGTCAGCACCACGCACATTCTCAGCTCTGGCGTGGCCGGCACCATGGCCGCCAACGGCAGCGGCCTCTACCTCAACACCGTCCGCAATATTCTGGCCGGATGGGTACTCACCCTGCCCGCCGCCGCCTTACTCTCCGGCGTCCTCTTCTGGATCTTCAAGAACTTCGCCTGATCGCTTTCCTGCCCAACCCCTTGCCGGGCCCGCTTTGCGTTCCGTGCCTTTTTTCCTCACGAGCGCACATGCGCAGCTTTGCGCGGCTTCCGGTACCATACATGAGGTACTAATTGCCGCAATGAGTCTGAAAGCCAAGCTGGAAGCCGTCATTTACGCCGCCGAGGAGCCTGTTACCCTCGCGCAGCTCGCATCGTTGTTTGCCGCCGACGCCTTGGAGTGGAAGGAGCAGAAGGCTGCCGAAGCCGCTGCCGCCGATCCCACCCCGGAGACGCCCGAACTGCCCCAGCTGGAAGAAGGCATGGAGTACGTGGAGCTTACGCCGGAGCCGGAAGCCGCTGACCCGGCTCCCGTGGCCGAATCGTCCGCCCCCCCGGCCGAGCCCCAGCCGGAAGCCGAAGCTGTTCCCGCGGAACCTGCCGAGCCCGCCGACCCCGAAGCCGAAGCCAAAAAGGCCGCCCGTCAGCGCGACCGCGAAGTTCGCGCCATTCTCCGCGAGCTGCTCGACGAGATCATTGCCAGCTACGCCATCGACGGCCGTGGTGTCGAAATCCGCGAGATTGCCGGCGGTTATCGCATGGCCACCAAGCCCGAGTGCCACGACGCCGTCCGCCTCTTCATCAAGAGCCAGAAGCCGGCCCTCAAGCTCTCGCTGCCTGCCCTTGAAACTCTGGCCGTCATCGCCTACAAGCAGCCCGTCACCGCGCCTGAAGTCAATGAAATCCGCGGCGTCGAGTCCGGCGGTGTGCTTGGCTCGCTGCTCAGCCGCAAGCTCATCACTACCGCAGGCCGCAAGCAGGTTATCGGCCGCCCTATCCTTTACAAAACCACCAAGGAGTTTCTGCTCCGCTTCGGCCTCAAGGATGTCTCTGAACTGCCCTCCATGGAGGAGTTTGAGAAGATTGCGGCCAGCGAGCTGAGCGAGGCCTCCGAGGAGACCGAGTCCGGCTTTGAGCATGTTGAATCTGCCGGTCCCGAGCTCGATCCCGATGCGTCGGAGAACGGCGAGGCTGCACCCGCTGCGGAGTCCTCCGCGCCGGAAACCGCCGGCGCGCCCGACGCCGAAGCCACTGCCTCCGAGCCTGCTCCGGAGACTGTCCCCGAACCGCAGGCCGAGGCTGTCTCCCATGACTGACGAACCGATTCTCCCCGGCGAAGAGCCTGAAGAAAACACTCCCGAGCTGGAGCCCGAAGAGTCCGCCCTGCAGGAGGAAGCCGCCGAGGCGGATGAATCCGAACCTCGCCTCGAACGCCTGCAAAAAATCCTCGCCCAGGCCGGCATCGCCAGCCGCCGCCACGCCGAAGAGCTCATCACCGCGGGCCGGGTCCAGGTGAACGGCCAGGTGGTCAACGTCCTCGGCGCCAAGGCCGATCCCACGCGAGACCATATCCGCGTCGACGACAAGCTGCTACAGGGCGCCGAGCGCCTCCGCTACTTCGTTCTGAACAAGCCCCGCGGCTATGTCACCACCGTCAGCGACCCCGAGGGCCGCCCCACCGTGATGGAGTTCTTCGCCAAGCTTGGCGAGCGCCTCTATCCCGTCGGCCGCCTCGATTACCTGAGCGAAGGCCTGCTGCTCGTCACCAACGACGGCGAGCTGGCCAACAGCCTCACCCGCGCCGCTGCTGGAGTGGAAAAGACCTACATCGTCAAGATCGCCGGCCAGCCCTCCGAAGAGGTGCTAGAGCGCCTGCGCATCGGCATCTCCATCGACAAGACCCGCCGCGGCGAAGGCAAGGTGCGCACCGCGCCCTCGCGCATCAAGCAGATCCGCCCCGGCCAGAATCCCTGGCTTGAAGTTGTCCTTACCGAAGGCCGCAACCGCGAGCTGCGCAAAATGTTTGAAGAGGTCGGCCATCACGTCGAAAAGATCCGCCGCGTCGGCTACGGCCCCCTGGTTCTCGACGTTGAGCCGGGCAAAGTCCGCGAGCTGGACCACGCAGAGGTCGAAGCCCTGCGCCTGACCGCCGCCGGCAAAATGAAGCCCAAGCGCGTCAAATCCACCTACATGCTGCCCAAGGAGGCAGGCCTCACCACCGAGGAGCGCGAGCAGAAGAAGGCCGGGAAACTCTACCGCAAAAAGCCCTTCGGTGAGAAGAAACCCTTCGGCGAAAAGCGTGAGTACGGCGCCAGGAAAGACTTCGCCCCCAAGCGCGAGTTCCGCGGCGACAAGCCCGCAGGCGAGCGCAAATTCCCTGCTCCCCGTGTCCCCGCACGCGACGACGCATCGGCCATCGACTACCCGCTGCCCAGCAGGCGCCCCACCGGCGAGGGTTTCAAGCCGAAGCCAGGCGCGGATTTCAAACCTCGCTTCGACCGGCCAGAACGCGGTGCACGGCCTACAGGCGAAGGCTTCAAACCAAGGCCAGCGGGCAGCTTTAAGCCCCGCCCAGGTGGAGACTTCAAGCCTCGCAGCGGAGCGCCTTCGCGTGGCCGCGGCGAATTTACGCCGCGCAGCCCGCGTCCGGCAGGGGAAGGCTTCAAGCCAAGGTTCGACCGGCCAGAGCGCGGTGCACGGCCTACGGGCGAAGGCTTCAAGCCTCGCCCCAGCGGCACTTTCAAGCCGCGTCCCGGTGCGGACTTCAAACCCCGCAGCGGAGCTCCGGCTCGCGGCCGTAGCGACTTTCCGCCACGTGGCGCGCGCCCCACCGGCGAAGGCTTCAAACCAAGGCCAGCGGGCAGCTTTAAGCCCCGCCCAGGGGGAGATTTCAAGCCGCGCAGTGCAGCGCCCTCGCGCAGCCGCGGCGAATTTCCGCCGCGCAGTCCGCGTCCGGCAGGGGAAGGCTTCAAACCACGCACCGACCGGCCCGCACGCAGTGCCCGTCCCGCAGGCGAGGGTTTCAAACCTCGTCCGGCTGGCAGCTTCAAGCCCCGTCCCGGTGGAGATTTCAAGCCCCGCAGTGGCGCGCGGCCCGCGGCAGGCGCCAGCCGCCCCACACGCGGCCCCGGTTCCTCGCGGCCCTTCACCACCAGCTCCGGCATTCCACGTCCCGGCGGCGCACGGCCCAGCAGCAAGCCCGGACGGTCCGCAGGCAAAGGCCCGGCAGGCAAGGGAAGCTTTGGCGACAAGCCCAGGACGGGTGGAAAGCCATTCGGCGCAAAGCCCGGTGGCTTTAAGAAACCCGGTGGCTTCAAGAGCGGACCCAACAAGGGTCCCGGCTTCAAAGGCAAGTCCGGTGGCTTCAAGTCCAAGCCCGGCGGCAAGCCAAGCCGTCCCGCAGGTCCGCGCGGCAAGCGCTAGCTACATCCCAGGGTGGCCAAACTGGTTCACCTTGGGCACCAGCTGTATATACACCTGTCGCGGCATATCGCTGCGCCAGTGGTTGGTGGCTCGCGCTACAAGCACTGCGGAAAGAAACACATACGCCACCAGGCCCGCAGCCACCATCGGCCCAACCGTGCGGCCCTTCCAGCGCCCAGCCGCCGTCTCCGCCTTGCGCGGAGGCAGCGCCAATGCCAGCGCATTCTCTGCCGGGCAGCTGGCCACACACGCCATGCACGCCGTGCATTCGGCCGAGCGGATCTGCACCAGCTGGTCCACCTTCAGCCCCGAAGGGCACGCCTTGTTGCACTTGCCGCAGTCGATGCACGCTTCCTGGTCGCGCCGTATCTTCACCGGGCTAAGCAGCGAAACCAGCCCCAGCAGCGCGCCATAAGGGCACAGGTAGCGGCACCAGAAGTTCCGCACCAGCATCGACCCCAGCACCAGCAGCCCAATCACCACCGCCCCGGTCACGCTTATGTCGCGGAAGAAGTTCAGCATCTTCACATCGGCCATCAGCCCGTACGGCGTGCGCATAAAACCATCCAGCGCCTCGGCCGACATGCCGCCAATGATGAACAGGAAAAACGCCAGCAGCAGGTACTTCAGCCCGCGCAGCGGCAGGTCCGCCCAGCGCGGCAGTTGCAGGTTGCGCCCAAAAATCCGCTTGCCCGCCGCGCCCAGCACCTCAGAGAACGTCCCCACCGGGCACAACCACGAGCAGAAGGCCTTCTTCAGCAGCAGGCTCATGGCCACAAAGCCTAGAAACAGGAACATCGCCGCCGGATGCACCGCCGGAACCTGCCCAGTGGCGAAAAAGTACTTGGCATTCATCAGCCCGGCGATGGGCAGCCAGCCTTCAACTCCCGCCGGCCGCGCCACATACAGCCCCGTGCCGCCGCACTCAAAGTAGCGCACCCACAGGTAGAACTCCAGGCCCAGCCACGCATTCAGCACCACGAACGCGCCCTGCACCAGGTGCCGCACCCGCTGCGAGCGGTCGATGCCCAGCCGCCGGATCAGCTTCTTTTTCGGTTGCGGAGTTGTGATCGTGGGAAGTGTCTGCGCTGCCATTTCTGCCTCTCAACCGCAGCCTAGAACCCGCCGGCCTCCTGCTACAGTGATTTAAGTCACCGGAAGGTGCGGATTTCCCATCCGCCGCGTCCCTTGTACCTTTTTGCGGCACAAAGGCATCGAATAGCCATGACGACTGAGAAAGCTACATTCGGAGCCGGCTGCTTCTGGGGTGTCGAAGCCGCCTTCGCTGCTCTCCCCGGAGTGACCGCCACCGCCGTCGGCTACGAGGGCGGCGCAATGGATCGCCCTACCTACAAGGATGTCTGCACCGACCAGACCGGCCACGCCGAAGTGGTTGAGCTCGACTTCGACCCCGCGACCATCAGCTACGAGCAGTTGCTCGACGCCTTCTTCACCCTCCACGACCCCACTACCATGAACCGTCAGGGGCCCGACTGGGGCACGCAGTATCGTTCGGCCATCTTCTTCCACTCGCCCCAGCAGCAGGCAGTGGCCGAAGCCAAAATCGAGCAGCTCACCAACGAAGGCCGCTTCAAGCCCAAGCGCATCGTGACGAAAGTCGAGCCCGCGCAGACCTTCTGGCGCGCCGAGGAGTACCACCAGCGCTATCTCGAAAAGCGCGGCCTCAACACCTGCCACATTTAAACCAAACGGGGCGGCCTATGCCGCCCCGCATCGCCAGGCTCTATGTGTAGCGCCGTCCTCCCGGACGGCTGTAGCGTGGGCCTCCCGGCCCACGCATCATCGGCGGCAGGTACGAGATTTAGTCCCTGCCCGCTTTCCCCGCCTCCCGATCCATCCACCAAGCCTTGATGAACTTCCAGTGGATATACACCGAGTGGTTCAGGTGCAGCAGCAGCCCTTCGCGCCCGTCCAGAAAGCCCAACCGGAAAACGTAGTTGTACACAAACGTCGCCGCCGGATTCAGCAGGCAGTTCCACACAAAC
>DASVLI010000253.1:0-10349 GCA_036384955.1 Occallatibacter sp. | reverse complement strand
ACGCCCATGTGGATGTGGCCCAGCAGCACGCCCTCGGTGGTGTACTCGAAGCCGGTCTCCCAGCGCAGTTCCTGCACCTTGCCGATGTCGTGCAGAAGCACGCCGGTCAGCAGCAGGTCGCGATTGAGCAGCGAATAGTGCGCGGCCACTTTTTCGGCCAGTCCCAGCAGGCTCACCACATGCTCCAGCAGGCCGCTAAGCCAGGCGTGATGCAACTGGCGCGCGGCCGGCGCTTCGCGATACGCCTTGGCCAGTGACTCGTCGGCAAAGAGCGTTTCCAGCAGGAGCTTCAGGTTGGGATCCTTGAAGCTGGCGATGGTTTCAGTCAGCGTGCGCCACAGTTCGTTCACGTCATACGTGGTGGCAGGCAGCAGGTCGCTCCGCAGGGCCTCGCTGTCGGCGGCCTTGCGCATCTGGTCCACCTTCATCTGCACTTTGCCGTCGAAGAGTGACACCGATCCGCGTGCCTTCACCATGTCGCCTGCTTCCACGTCGCGGGCGATGCGCGGATCGTTCGGTTCCCACACGCGGCCTTCAAGCTGGCCGGTCTTATCGCCAAGAATCAGGCTGAGGTAGGGTTTGTTGGTCTTGGTGGTGCGCTGCTGGCGGTTCAGCAGCAGAAAGTAGCTATCGAAGACGCGGCCTTCTTCAAAGCCGTTCAGGTCGGCGATGTAAATATCCTTCATGCTGCCCACGAGCTTACCGCATCGCGCCGGGGACTTCCATGGCAACGGGCCGGGCAAGCGATGAGCGCCAATGAAAAAGGCCCGGGATTTGCGTCCCAGGCCTTTTGGTATTTGCTATGGAGTTATTGCTGTGGAGCAGGCGCGGGCGCCGGAGCCGGTGCGGTCGGCGGGGTCTGCGCGGGCGCGCTGCCCAACGGCTGATCGCCGGTAGTCTCGGACTTGTCATCCTTCTTGCGCTCGCTCATGCGCGTCTTGTCGCCCGTGGTGGTGTGCTTCTTCTTTTTCTTGCTGGCCGTGTCGCCATTCAGACCCAGCGGTGTGTTCTGCGTCTGGCGGTCGGCAACCTCGGACTGGTCGGGAGCCTCGGGAGCCATGGGGTCGGCCTTTGGCGTCGCAGACTTCTTCTGCTTGGGCAACCGTGCACGCTCGCTGAAGCGGGTCTTCTTCTCCTGCGGAGCGGCTTCCAGCGGATTTTGCGGCTCGTCGGCACTGGCAGCCTGCGGCAGTGCGCCGGCATTCTCGGTTTCAGCCGCGGCGGCGTTGGGCAGTGTCTGCTGCGGAGCTTTGCCGAAGCGAATCTTTTCCTTCTTGCCCGCCTTCAGAGAGGTCTGCTCGGACTTCTTTTTGGTCGCCGGCGCGGTGGTCTCAACCGAAGTCTCCTCCAGCTTGGGCGCCGAAGATTTCTGGCGGAAGCCACGGGCGGTCTCGCGGAAGCGGGTGCGCTCCACCTTTTTGCGCTTCTTGGGCGAAGGCGGCACGTAGGCGCTATAGACCGGCTTGGTCTCGTGCGGGCTGGCGCCGGTGTCCTTGTAGCCCGGCTTGATGTCGATGAACGCCTCTTCGCGCATCTTGGTCAGATAAGCGCGAATGGCTGGCTCCATCTTGCCCATGTAGTAGTTCTGCTCCACGTCCTGCTCCACGTCCTTGTAGGCAGGCACACCGCCGGAGACATGCTTGACCACCTTGAAGATGATGAAGCCCTGTTTGGTGCGGATGGGAGCGGAGTATTCGCCGGTCTTGAGCGGGAAGACCGCATCCTCAAAGGCCTTGGCCAGCTCGCCGCGCTTGTAGGTTCCCAGGTTGCCGCCGTCGTTGGCCGTGGGGCCGTCGCTGAAGGACTTGGCCATCTGGGTAAAGTCGCCGCCCGCATGCAGGCGCGCCTCAATATCTGCGGCCTTGGCCTGTGCCGCGGCAACCTTCGCGTCATCCGCGGGCTCGGCGGCGCCGGGCTGCGTGGCCGAAGGCGTCGCGGCGCCGGTCGAGATGAGGATTTCGCTCAACTGCACGCTTTCCGGCTGCGCATAGTCGCTTTTGTGCGCCTCAAAGTAGCGCTGCACTTCGCCGGGTGTGATGTTGATGTGCGATCCGACTTCCTGGCGCATCACCTGCTGGGTGATGATCTGGTTGCGGATGTTGGCCTTGAAATCCTCATAGGAGACACCCTGCTGCTCGGCGGCCTTTTCCAGGTCTTCGAGCGAAGCCAGGTTGTACTGCTTGCGGATGTCGTTCAGGCGGTTGACCAGCTCGGTTTCGCCGGTGATGCCCAGTTCCTTGCCCTTGGAGAGCCAGAGCTGCTGGTCGATGAGGCCGCGCAGCAGGTCCTGGTGGGCCTCGGAGATCTGTTGCATGGACGCGCCGCGCTGCCGCACTTCCTGGTCCATCTCCTTCATGGCACGGTCGTAGTCGGCCGTGGAGATGATCTGGTCGTTGATGCGGGCGATGATTTCGGCCACAGGGGCGCCGCCATACGGGCTGGAGGCCCCGGAGCTGCCGGTTTGCGCAGACATGGGGACAGCGAGCAGCAACGTGCCAATCACGAACGCCGCGGGATTACGAAAGGAAGTCAAAGTCATAGGTCGGTATACGGAAGGCGGCAGGCAAACTCCACCTGTAACCATAGACGTCATTGTAAATGGCAGGAGAGCAGGAAAGCGCCTAGTCGGCGAATTCCTGGGCAGTTGGGCTGCTGGAACCGGATTCAGGCGCCTCGGGGTGCACCCAGCGGTACATGCTTCCCAGCCACGAAATTCCGGGGCCTTCGTCCAGGTGCGGCGCCAGCCCCCAGATGCCAATCCACGCCAGGGCAACAAGATTGGGGAACAAAAGCGGAGCCAGGGGCGGCGCGCCGTTCACGATTTTGTCCCACAGGCTGTGGCCCGGCTCAATAAGGTTGGCACGCACGTGGAACCAGAAACCCAGCACACCGACCAGCGCCTGCACCGCGAGCACTCCGAGACAGAGGTCCAGATAGCGGCGAGTCACGGAGCCTGAAACCGGCACCAGCAGAAAACCCACGGCAAACGCCGAAGAGACGACCGGAATCCACTCGGTTTTGAGAAAGAAGCCGTTGGAGGCGTGGTCGGTGAGCGAGAGAACCAGGTTGCCCAGGAATCCCCCCAGAGCCAGCAGCGTGACCCAGCGCGCCCAATCGGCCGAGCGCGGAGCGACCATTCGGTTGACCAGCAGCAGAAAGCCGAGTCCCGTGTAGGCCAGTGGAGCGGCGAATGGAGCCGCATAGGTCAGGCTCTTCAACGTGTGGTCCAGGAAGAAGCGGCTGCCGAGGTGATAGAGAACGCCTCCCAGGCCCACCAGCACGGCGAGCCAGCCCACCAGGTACCCCACATCGCGCCAGGCAGCCTCAAAGCCGCCCGCCCAACGCAGCAGAATCACCACCCCCAGCGCCAGCGGCGCGGCCAGCGAAAAATACAGCGGAATGTACTCGGCTGCCTTGGCAAAGTGGTTGACCGAGTGCGCGATAAAGATGTCGCCGGCCAGAATGGCCAGGTTGGATGTGACGAACAGCTCCACCCATAGCTGCGGATCGTGAGCCCAGCGCAGGCGCGGCCCCCTGACCAGCGCTTGCAGCCTGTTCAGCAGGTCAGCGCTTGGCATGTTCTCTCCGCAGTTGTTCGGCCTGGTGCTGCAGCTCCACGGATTTGGCCAGCAGCTCATAGTTGCCGTGCCATTGGACGAAATCCGCGCCGCCCATGAAGGCGCCATGCTTGCTGGTGCGGCCGTCGTAGTGCCACATGTTGAAGTAGGTGAAGTCGATGGGATGTGTGAAGGGCGCGCCAGTCAGCGTTCCGTCCTTGTGCAGGCCATCCATCAGCTGCTGGGCCGAGGCAATTTTTTGATTGGTGCTGGCAACCACCTGGTCAGCCTGCACGTAGACGCGGTCAATCATCGCCTGTGTGTGGCACTGCGTGCACACCTGCTTCATATTGATCTGCGCCTGTAGATAGTTGGGCCGGCGCGTGCTGATGGCGTCTGCCAGATACCAGCTCAAGCGATCCGATGGATTGTGCGTCACTTTCAGGCCGTTGATGCCGCTCATATGGCAGGTGGCGCAGGTGGGCACAAACATATCGCGCGTGGTCAGCGAGCGCGGGTCGGCACTCAGGTTCAGAAGGTTGCGCTGGGCCGCGAACATCACGCCATGTTTCGACTCGCTGTAAATCTCAATCTGCGAGTGGTCGGGGCCCATGTGGCACTGCCCGCAGGTGGTGGGCAGCCGGGCAAGCGCGACAGAGCTGGTGTGGCGCGAATGGCACTCCGTGCAGTTGCCGATGGTTCCGTCGTCGTTGGGCTTGCCGATGGCGTGACATTGTTCGCATCCGGAGGTGACGGCCGGGTGCCCCTCGGGCACGGCCAGCGGATTGGGTGGACGCCTGGTGCCGCCGGGCTGGAACTGCTCGCTGAAGGCCACCTGCGCCGGCGTGAGGCCCTTTTCGCCATGCACCGCGGCCCAGCTGGGCGCGGCATGACGGCTGCGCAGGAACTCCTGATAAATGCCCTCGTGGCAGGAGCGGCAGTTGCCCGCCGTCAGGTGGTCGCTGATGACGAAGCCGTGGTGGTCGACACGCTTCTGGCCGGCAGCCGGCTGGTGGCAATCGAGGCAGTTGACGCCCTTTTTGGCATGCGCGGACATCTCGTACTCATGCACCACCGAGTACTGCAGGCGCGCGTGGCACTCGGCGCATTTGCCGGAGGCGCGCACAAAGTCGGCCGTGGGCTGCTCGGTTTCAACCCTGGGCCTTGCCCGGTTGATGAGAAACGCCGCGACGATGAGCGCAAATGCTGTAACCACGGCAATGAATACCGAACGGAAGGACATGCGGTTGTGACCTCGAGGGGAAGATGCTCGCGGCGTCGCCAAACGGGGGCGTCAATTCCGCCCGTCCGGCAGACAGCCGCGATTCTAGCAAAAGCATTCCCGCAAATGGGTGAAATCGAGCTGGAAATCCGGGCATGCATCCGAACCGGGATGGATGCCGGAACTCCTGGCATGCAGGCAAGCTTGTCAGCTCCAGTCGAGGGCGGGCAGCGACTTTAGTCACTGGCAGGCGAAGTCTTTGAAGGCAAAAGGGGAAAGAGTGGCTGGCGGGGGAAATGCCCGGCCCGGATACCGCCCGGCGGCCGAGTCCGTCTAATCCTCTGAATGCTATACTCTAGCCCAAGACGGCCCCCGGCGCCCCTTTTCCAGCACCGGCCTCAGCAGCTGTCCGGAGGTTCCAACCGCCTATGACTCCCCGCACCCGCCGGGCGATTTTCAGCCTCATCGTCTTCTTTTCCGTCTGCGCCGTTGCGGGCACGTTTCTGCAAGGCCGGGTGGGCGCGCAATCGTCCGAGGACGAGTCGCAACTGCGCGACAGCCTGAAGTCGTTCTCCGATGTATATGCCATCGTGGAGCAGAATTACGCCGAGCCAATCCGTGGCGACAAGGCAGACACCGCCATCTACGACGGCGCCATTCCAGGGATGCTGCGGGTGCTCGATCCGCACTCGAACTTCTACGACCCCAAAGCCTATGCCAAAATGCGCGAGGACCAGCGCGGCCACTACTACGGCGTGGGCATGCTCATCCAGCAGCAAGTGAATAAGGTTGTGGTGATTACGCCCTACGAGGGCACACCATCGTTCAGGGCCGGCATCAAGCCGGGCGATGTGTTCACCACCATCGACGGCAAATCGTGCGACGGCATGAGCTCCGACATGGTGGCCAAGTCTCTGAAGGGGCCCAAGGGCACGCACGTGCAGGTGACCATGACCCGCGATGGGCAGGCGACGCCGATGGCATTTGATCTGGTGCGCGACGACATCTCCCATCCATCGGTGGATCTGGCCTATGAGATTCACCCGGGAGTGGGCTACATTCATCTGACTCAGTTTCAGGAGACGACCGGCCAGGAAATCATCTCCGCCGTCGATGGATTCCAGAACCTGAAGGGACTGGTATTCGACCTGCGCGGCAATCCCGGCGGATTGCTGAGCCAGGCGGTTGAGGTCTGCGATCATCTGCTCTCCAAGGGGCAGACGATTGTTTCGCAACGCGGCCGCGCCTATCCCGACCAGAACTACACGGCCACGCACGGCAACGGCGGAAGGTCGTTCCCGATTGTGGTGCTGGTGAATCGCGGCACTGCCTCGGCAGCGGAAATTGTGAGCGGCGCGCTGCAGGACCACGACCGCGCGCTGATTGTGGGCGAGACCACGTTCGGCAAGGGCCTGGTGCAAACGGTCTACAACCTGAGCGAGAACACCGGCCTGGCGCTGACCACCTATCACTACTACACGCCTTCCGGCCGCCTGATTCAGCGCAATTACTCCGGCGTTTCGCTCTACGACTACTACTACAACCACGCGGGCTCGCAGCCGGCCAACCCGAGCAACCGCGAGGTAAAGTTCACCGACGCTGGCCGCACAGTGTATGGCGGCGGCGGTATTACTCCCGACCAGAAGATCGATTCGCCCAAGTCCAACCACTTCCAGGACGAGCTGCTGTTTCGCGGCGTCTTCTTCCACTTCGCGGCGCACTACCTCTCCAACCGCACCGTGGAACGGAACTTTGAAGTGAACGATGCGGTGCTGAAAGACTTCAAGGAGTACCTGACCAGCCAGAACATTACCTGGACCGATGCCGACCTGAACGGGGTGATGGACTGGTTGAAGGTCAGCATCAAGGAAAAGGTTGTGACCTACGAGTTCGGACAGTTGCAGGGACTGCGCGTGCTGGCCGACTGGGACCCGATGATTCAAAAGGCGGTCACGTATCTGCCCGAGGCGCAGGCGCTGGAGCAGCATGCGCACGAAGTGCTGGCGCAAAAGGCCCAGGCCCGCAACGAGAATCCGGTAGGCGCTCCCGTACAGTAGGCGCAATCGTCACGCAAATCAAAAGGCCATCCGCATGCGGATGGCCTTGTTGTTTGGACTGCGCATTATCGCTGGCTGGCTTCGCCGGCCTGAACCTTTTGATTGAACTCGGCGGATTTGCCGCGCGGCACCGAGAGAGAAGCCCAATGGCCGCTGGAGAAGTGGCGGGCCAGATAAACAATCTGCCCCACGTGATAGGGATAGTGCGCCAGTTGCCGGTTAATGGCCTGTGTGACGGCGTGCGCCTCGCCGCGGATGGTGACGGTGCGCGTCATATCGGCGTCGGTCATGCCTTCCAGCGCGCCGAAGAGTACGGCCCAACCCTGCTCCCACTGTGCCAATAGCTCGGCACGCGTGGCGGCCGGAGTTTCAAACTCGGTGTCGCGATTGCGGTCGGGCTTCTCGCCGTCGGTGGTCAAAAAGTCAGTCCAGCGCGAGCGCATATTGCCCGCCAGGTGCTTGACGATGACCGCGATGGAGTTCGACTCGGGGTCGAGCTCGGTGAACAGATGCTCGTCCGGCGTCTGCTCCATGGCGCGTTCGCCGAGCTTCTTGTAGTAGCGGAAGACGGCAATTGCGTCGGCGAGATACGAGGTGGTGAATTCGAGTGACATGGCTGTTGCTGAGTCCTTCGGGGAAGAGCCTCACCGTCTATGCGGCGAATGTCGTGTGCCCGGCGCGCAGATCACCGAGGCCGGCAAGCAGACCGGCGATGGAGATGTCTTCATCAAGCGCGTCCCAATGAAGGCCACGGCCGGTAATGCGCACCTGTTCACGCTCTGCCTGTGTGCCGCCAAGCAGGCGCGGAAACCAGGCTAGAGGAACGCCAAGCGTGCGACCGTCCGAAAGCTCGACCCACATGGAGTCGGCGTCGAAACGCACGCTGGTGGCGTTAACCGAAGTGCTCATTCCAATTCCTCTCAATCCGTTCGCGATTCGATTCGACGATAGCCGCCAATTGCCTCAGTGTGCGGGCGTCGTAGCCATCATTGTAGGCCAGTTGCACTTGCGGATACAGCCAGAATTTGGCTTCGCGGCCGTCCTTTTCAACGTGAATATGGACAGGCTCGCGCGGCGCTCCTTCATTGGAATAGAAGAAGAATCGAAACCCGCGCTCGAAAAAGACTGTGGGCATAGCCTCTTCTCAAGAAGAATTAAGCAACACCACCGTGCCGGCTACTCCCTACGGCTCATCGTTGTAAACGCCCATCTGCAGCGTTCCGCCTTCCACGATTCTGGCGCGGAACATGCCCGGCGTATTGAAGCTCCAGGTGAGTTGTCCATCCGGCGTCAGCGCGATGATGCCGCCGTCGCCATCGAGCGCTTGCAGCTCCTTGTGAATCACCTCGTCGGCCGCATCCTTCAGCGACATGTGTTTAAACCGCACCAGATTGCAGACCTCGCGCGCCACGCCCAGGCGGATGAAATATTCCCCGGTGCCGGTAGCGGAGACAGCGCAGGACTGATTGGAGGCGTAAGTGCCCGCGCCGATAATCGGCGAGTCGCCCACACGGCCGTGCATCTTGCCCTGCAGGCCGCCGGTTGAAGTGCCAGCGGCGATGTTGCCGTTGCGGTCGAGCGCGACGGCGCCCACGGTGCCATGCAGCTGGCTGTCGGGCGCTTCGTCAAGCATGGCAACGGGTACGGTGCTGCCCTCGGGGGGCACGCCCGCGGGCCGCGGAGGCACCGGCTTGCCTTCCTTCTTCAATTGCTTCACCAGCGACTGCCAGCGGCTTTCGGTAAAGAAGTAACTGGGCGGCTCCAGCTCAATGCCGATCTCCGCGCCAAAGGTATCGGCGCCGGGGCCGGCCATCATCACGTAAGGCGACTTCTCCATCACCGCGCGCGCCAGACTGATGGGGTGCCGCGGGCGCGTGACGCCGGCAACGGAACCGGCGCGCAGTGTGGCGCCATCCATGATGGACGAGTCCATTTCATTCCTGCCTTCGCCGGTAAAGACCGCGCCCTTGCCTGCGTTGAAGAGCGGGTTATCTTCCAAAACGTGGATGGCGGCTTCCACGGCGTCGAGTGCCGCGCCGCCCTGGTCAAGCACCTTGGCGCCAGCTTCGGCAGCGGCTTTCAGGCCGGCGCGATAGCCCTTGTCGCCCTCGGGGCCCAGTTGTGAGCGCTCGATGACGCCCGCGCCTCCATGAATCACAAGAGCCCAGTGATGCGCAGCTTGTTGCGCGTTGGCGGAAATGGCGAAGACGGAAGCAAGAAAGGCGAGGGATGCAAGACGGCGCACGGCGAAACCTCCACGGCCTAAGCATAGCGGAGCAGGCGCGCGCGGCCAAAAAGAAAGAGGGCGCAACGCGTATGCGTTGCGCCCTCGTGAGTAGATGAAGCTCGGTTAGAAGATGAACTTGGCCACGAACTGCGCCTGGCGCGCTCCGAAGAGAACGCCGGAGGTCGAAGTCGTGGTGCCCAGGAAGTCCGAAACACCAGTGTAGGGCGCGATGCAACCGTTGGTGTGTTCCGAGCAAACGTTGGTGGCGGGTGCGGTTGGGACAGGATAGTACGTGGAGTACTTGGTGTTCACGCTGAGAATGTTGGCGTGGTTGGCCAGGTTGAAGGCCTCCACATAGAACTGCATCTTCATCCGCTCGTTGATGGCGAAGTCACGCGATACGCGCGCGTCCAGGTTCCGCAGGCCGGGGCCGGGGAAGAAGTTACGCGACAACTGCGGTGCGCGCACCGAGGTGGGCGAGTTGAACCAACTGACCGAGGCGCCGGTGATGCCGCCGTTGCCGGAGACACCCGAGCCGGAGAGCGCGCTTGACGGGGAGTTGGTCATGGTCGGGGTGATGGGGAAGCCGGTCTGGGCGGTATAGCTGCCCGAGAGGCTCCAGCCGTTGGCAGCATAGTTCAGCATGCTGGAACCGGTCTTGACGGTCGGCGACCAAACGAAGATGCCCGAGAAGCGGTTCCTCATGTCGAGGTCCGAACGCGAGTACTCAGCCTTGTAGTTGTTGGGGTCGATCGGCACATCGGTGCCGTTGAAGGTGCCGCTGACGCCGCCGACTTGACCCATGTCCATGGTCTTGGCCCAGGTGTAGTTCAGCAGCAACTGCACGCCGTAGCCCATGGGCTTCTTCAGGGTTGCCACCATGGAGTGGTACCAGGTGTTCAGGTCAGAGAAGCCGGTGAGCAGGCTGGCGGTGTTGTAGGTGACGCGGGACGTGTACCACGGCACGGTCACGGTGCTGAGAGTGTTGCCGGTCTTGTCCACGATGTCGTAGGTCTTGGTCGTGGTGGCCGGCTCAACGTTGGTGTCGATGAAGCGGGGCAGGCGCATGCCGCGGTTGCCCACGTATCCCACCGACAGACCGAAGTGGCCGGGCAGCTCCTGTTCAACCGCGAGGTCGATGGAGTGCGAGTACGGGTTGCGGAAGTCGGGGTCGAGGCCGCGAGCGGCCAGTGGAGCCAGCGAAGCGCCGGTATCCTGCACGGTCGGAGTCACAGCACCGTCAAACGGAGCGGCCAGCGCCGGTCCCGGAGGCGTGAACAGCACGC
>DASVLI010000252.1:0-16199 GCA_036384955.1 Occallatibacter sp. | reverse complement strand
CGGCGGCCGGGGTAGGCGATGTAGTGGAAGTAGTAGGTGCCGCCGGCGCCGGCGGTCATCATGGCGCCCACGTAATCGGCCAGCCACAGCGCGCTTTTGACGGTGTGCGGGCTGCCTTCGTCGAGGTCGTTGCCTTCGGTCATGAAGAAGGGAACGCCGGGCGGCAGGCCGTTGTCGTGCCAGGCCTGGACAACTTGATTGACGTTGGTTGGCTCCATGTTGAGCGAGTCCCACTCGCCGCAGAGGTGCGTGCCGAGGCAGGGATAGTGCTCGAAGGAGAAGAAGGTGAAGTCCTGGAGCGCGTTGTGCGCCTTGAGGTAGCTAAGGAAGCGGCCGAGGAAGGAGACGCGGCCATCGGCGTCGGCCCAGGAGTCGACATCGCCCGGTGTGCCTTCAAACGATGGGCCGCCGAGTTTGGCCTGCGGCACCAGCTTGTGAATGGCGCGCGCGAATTGCACGTAGAGCGCGGCGTAATCCTCCGGCAGCATGCGCTGGCCATCGGCCTCTTCGCCCATTTCGATCCACGAGATGGGGTACTTCTGCTTGTAGAGGTAGGCAATCTCGTTGGCCGCATCTTCGGGCGTGGCGTAGAGCATGGCGATGGGCACCATGGTGGGCAGGCCGCGAGTGATGCCACTGGTGAAGAAGAAGTCAAAGCCGATCTGGTCGCCGCGGTCGTAGACAAGGTCGGTGGCGCGGTGCCAGGGGTCTACCGACGAGGGCCAGGTGATGGTCTGCTTGCGGCTGGGCAGGTGCTTCACAATGTCGGTGAATGTGCCGTCGGCGCTGATGGTGCCGAGGTAGAGCTCGTTGATGGCGTAGCCGACGCAGTTGCGCTTGTCGTCGGCGCCGTGGGTGTCGCAGGTGTTGGAGGAGTGCTTCATCCAGATGCGCAGGTAGCGGACGGGCGTTGCAAAGTTGGCCAGCTTGAGCGTGGGCTTGCCGCCAGCGCCCTGCACGACCGTGCCCATGGGGAAGGTTTGCCATGAGCCTTTGTTGATGCCGGTGTAGAAGGGCTCTTCGGTGCCGGTCCAGAACTGGATGTAGTACTCGGTGGCGTAGGGATTGGCCCAGGCAATGCGGATGGCGTTGATGTCGACGGTTGCGCCGAGGTCGATCATCACCCACTGCGGATGCAGCGCGTCGTCCTCTCCGGTGAAGGCCTTGGTGAGATAAGGATTGCTCTTCCAGTAGGTGGACTCGTCGCCATCGGTGAGACGCGACCAGCCGTTGCCGTCGCCCTCGGTTGCGCCGCGATGCGGCAGCGGATAGGCCCAGGAGTGGACGATGGGATCCTTGCCGGGCGCGGCATTGCCGGTAAAGTAGCCCTCCTGTTTGGAGGTGTTGCTCCACGCGCCGTTGGGGTTCCAGTGCCAGGCTTCCATCTGCAACTCAGTGTTCTGGCGGTAGCTCACCGTGCCCCAGCCCGCGCCCAACAACTGCTTAAGCGGCGCGCCACTGAGCGCCCACTGCGTGTGCCGCTCGATTTCTTCGCGGGTCTCGCCGCCGCGCAGGCGGTCCACGGAGCCGCCGAGAGCGCGCGGCGGGCTGAAGGTGTTCACCGCATGCGAGGTATCGACCGTGACCAGCCCGGGCTGCTGTGCGTTTGTGGGGACGGCGAGGAGGAAGGCAATCAAGGAAAGAGCAAAAGGCTTCAATGTCATGACACGTCTATGACAGCGCTTGGACCCTGCCCGGCGCAACTGCTTTGTGCGGATTGGCGGCGGATTGTTGCGCGCACGGCATGCGGTGCATTGCATCCACTACAATTCGCCGCAGGAGATTTTGTGATGCGACGTGTGGTTGCGGGGCTGATGATTTTGGCGGCGATGTGCGCGTTTGCGCCGCGTATGGCGCAGGCTGCTGCGACGAAGAGCGTGCGGCTGGCGATTTGCCAGATTCTGGCGATAGACAGCGACCGCGAGGGGAACTTTCGCCGCATTGAGGACGCGCTGATGGATGCCACAGCGCAGCACGCGCAGATTGCGGTGTTTCCGGAGTCGTCGATTCTGGGCTGGGAGAATCCGGAGGCGCACCGGCTGGCGGAGCCGATTCCGGGCAAGGACAGCGACAGGATTGCGGCGCTGGCGCGCAAGTACGGCATGATGATTGCGATTGGCCTGGACGAGAGGGACGGCGACAAGCTGTACGACTCGGCGATTCTGGTGGACAAGACGGGGAAGCTGTTGTGGAAGCACAGGAAGATTAACGTGCTGCCGGAGCTGATGACGCCGCCCTACTCGCAGGGCCGGCCGGAAGACATTGGCGTGGTGGAGACGGAGTTTGGGCGCATTGCGGTGCTGATTTGCGCCGACACTTTTACCGACGCACTGTTCGAGCGGCTGAAGGCGCAGAAGCCGGATTTGCTGCTGGTGCCGTATGGCTGGGCGGCGACGAACGACAAGTGGCCCGAGCACTCCAAGGAGCTGGAGGCGATTGTGAGCCGCCGCGCCGCGGAGCTGAAGTGCCCCATGGCCGGAGTGGACCTGGTGGGCGAGATGACGCACGGGCCGTGGACGGGCTGGACGTATGGCGGGTCGAGCTTTGTGGCCGATGGGACGGGGCGGATTGTTTTGACGGCGCGGGATAGGAATACGGATGTGCGGGTGATTGAGGTGGTGGTAGGGAATAGGGAATAGGGAGTAGGGAGGCGCGCGAGGTTTGTGCTGGCTCCCGAGGCATATGAAAAATCCCATGTTTCTGTGGCTAAAGATTTGATTCCATGGCGCTTCCTGGACGCGTTCCGTTCTAAATATTTGATTCTATACGGCTTGGCCGCAGAAATTTGAAAATAAAGAGTTTAGCGCGCCAAGGCTATGGCAGTGAGCGAGTTTGCGCACTGGTGCTTTTCCTGGGCATAGGAGCAGTATGCGCCAGGGCGGGGAAATTATCTGTAAAGACTGGCCGTCCAGGCGATCGGGGGACAGTTGCGTGGACCGGGAGGTCCACGCGACAGCCGGCCGGGAGGCCAGCGCTGCTTAGGTTGAGGCAGGGCTGGCAACGGGCCTGCTCATCGCAAAAGCTGTCGTGATGAACGGGGCGCGGATTCTTCTTGCAGGTTCATCCACCCAAAACGACACCGGCCGGAGCTTATCGCTCCGGCCGGTGTGTTTCTACTCCCTACTCCCTAATGCCTACTTCCTGCCTTATCTCTTTCCGAAGCGGTAGACGAAGCCGTAGGTGAAGCCCACCGAGTTCTGCATCTTGGAGCCGAAGCCGTTGGCGAGGTAGTCGCCGGCAAGGCGCAGGCTGAACTTGGGGGTCAGGTTGGTTTCGCCAATAATCTGGCCGTTGATGGCGTAGGTATTGCCGTCGGGATAGAGGCCGAGAATTTGGGTGCCGAAGCCATTGGTATCGCCCGAGAAGTTGCCGATGGCGAACCCGGCGCCGGCGTGGCCTGCTATGGAGTACTTGGGATTGGCGATGATGCGATAGGTGGGCCCTACGAGGAAGTCGTAGGTGCTGATGGCGGGGCGGGTGATGCCGGTGGTGTTAACGCCGACAAACGGGGTGCCATAGTAGCCGCGGACTTCACCGGCCACGCCGAGCTTGTCGTTGAAGTAGCGGGTGACGGCCGTATCCCACGAGTAGAAGGTGACGCGCTGCAGGGTTTCACCGGGGCTGAAGCGCAGGTATCCGCCGCCGACGAAGACCTCATAGAGGTTGCCGTAGGTGTCGCGAATGGTTTGGGCGCGGCGCTGCGCGCGGCGTGCGCGGAGGCGTGCCTGCACGGTCAGCTCACCCTGTGTGGGCGGCTGTGCCTGCGGCTGGTCGGGGGTTTGCGCACTGCTGGAAGAGCTGGACGATTGCGCCAGGGCGGCGCCGCAAACCGGCAGAGCCAGTGCCAGCGCCAGAGCTAAGGGGCGAAAAGATGCCATTGCTATCGGGATTCCTCCACTACGTTCCGGAAGCACCCAGAGGCAGCGCTCCCCAATTGGTATTAAACCACTTCAGGGGCGCGTGACGGGGGCCGGATGCCCATTGGACGCATGGCGGGGCGCTTTGCTGCGCGGGCAGGGCGAAAAAATCGCGGCTGCGCGAGCGGCCCGGCGCGGGGCAAGTCTCGGCATTGGAAGCTGTTCACTTGAGAGTTACGGGTAACCTGGCATGCCGCAAGTACCGTATATTCCGCTTGAAAAATGCACTACGATGATGGCTGCCGGAGGCCCTAAACCGCATGTCCCGCGTACTTCTCGGATTCGTGCTCTGTTTCCTGTGTATGTTTGCAGGACTGTTGGTGTGGCTCTCCTATGGTTCGGCGCCGGTGGCGGTGAACGATCCGCCGATTCCGCTGGAGGACCGCTTTACCAAAGTGGCGCTGGATGCGCGCGTGCAGCGGGAGATGATCGTGATGACGCCGATCAAGGCCAGCGAGGCCAACCTGATTGCCGGAGCGCGCATTTACACGGACAAGTGCGCGATGTGCCATGGACTGCACGGCAGAGCGTCAGAGGTTGGCGACTACATGTATCCGCATGCGCCCTCGCTGTGGGAGCAGCACCGCAACTCGACTGTGGTGGGGGTGAGCGACGACCCGCCCGGCGCGACTTTCTGGAAAGTTGCCAATGGCATTCGGCTGACCGGCATGCCCTCGTACCGCGGCGTGCTGAGCGACGAGCAGATGTGGCAGGTTTCTCTTCTGCTGGCCAATGCGGACAAGCCGCTGCCACCCGAGGCGCTGCAATTGCTGCGCGTGGAGGGCTCGCCCGCGGCGCGGATCAGTGCGGCGGTGACGAGGAAGACTTCCGCGGAGAAGCTGGCGAGCGATGCCAAAGAAGCAGCGCCGAAACCGGCCGACGGCGCGAAACAGTCCGAGACCAAGCCAGCCGAGAGCGAGGTGGATCCGCCCAAGCCCGCGGGTCCGCTGGTGCTGCGTGTGATGCCTCCGCCGAAGCCTGCCGACGGCAGCCAGCCGCAGCCGTAAGCGCCCCATTTGCGCCGCACCGTACAATGACGGCAGAGGGGGTGTGCCTGTGAGCATGGTTGACAGCGTGAAGAAGGGCCTGAAATTTTTCCTGATGAGCCTGGGCGTCTCCAGCCCGGAGAAGAAGCCCCGGCCGGCGGCGCCGCCTGCCAAGCCGCAGAGCTGAGACGGCCCTATGACAATCCTGCTAATGGTTCTCGGATTTCTGGTGCTTTCAGTGATTGTTGCGGCGCTTAACGCTTATTTTGGCGACTTCTCCAACTTGTTGGACGATTTGCGCAATCGCAACGACCGGGGAAACCTGAAGCGGCCGTCGGAGAAGTACGTTTCACGCTAGGGCGCGGGAGTTTCTGCATCCGGCAGGCGAGTGGATTGCTCCAATGAAATGAAGCGGCGGCGAGCGATGCCGCCCGAGGTTGAAATGGCAGAGAGCAAAAGCGCCTGGCGCGCCTTCTGGGATTGGTTTGTGCTGTTCAGCGGCATTTCGACGGCGTCGAATTTGTCGCGCACACGCAAGGATCCGATTCTTTCGCGCGGGCTGTTTTTGTTCCGGTCGCCTAAATCGCGACGGCGCTCCTGACGCACGCGAAGGTCCCGATCCGGATACGACTAGTCCGCAGCTATACTGTGCTGGAATTCTTCCTTTCTCCGCATTCTCCAACCTCACCGTGAGAGGCGAATCAATGGCAAATGCTGGACGTGCATCCGCGCAGGCGGAGCGCCGTTTTTTTCTCTGGACAGCCTCTCTGATTGCTCTCATCACTTTTGCGGGATTCGCGCGCACCTACTTTCTGCGCGGCGTATTCCACACGCAGCAGCTCTCGCTGTTTCTTCACTTGCACGGCGCGGTGATGACAGGCTGGATCGTACTTTTTCTGGTGCAGACGGTCTTGATCACTCGCCGGCGGATTCGATTGCATCGGGTCCTGGGCTATATGGGCGGCGGAGTGGCGCTGCTGGTGGTGGTGATGGGTTGCGCGGCCACGGTGATTGCCGCGAAACGCGAGCTGGGACTGCACTCCCGGCTGGTGCCGCTTCAACTCAACATTCTTGGTTTGGAACTGGCGCAGATGGCTCTATTCGCGGTCTTTGTGGGTGTGGCCATCGCGTTGCGGAATCGCCCGGATGTGCACAAACGGTTCATGCTGCTGGCAACGCTTTGTATGCTCCCGAACCCGGAAATCCGGATAGCGCTGTTTCTGAGCACCAACCTGGGCCTTCTTCTTCTATGGAGCGCACAGGTCTTTCTTCTTGTTGGTCTTGATGCACTGCTGAATCGCCGCGTGCATCGGACGTTCCTGGCCGGCGCGCTGGCTGCAAACGCGGTTCTGTATGCGGTTTGCTATGGGGCAGACACAACCGCGTGGAGGCATTGGGTGAGCGGCATTCTTGCCTGAACCACGCCGCGACCTCCGACTCCGGTAAAATAAAAGCATGCCGCTGACCCGTTCCCAGGCCCTCGACTACTTCGCATCCACCGACTTGATTGGCCTCGGCATGGAGGCCGACGCGGTGCGCCGTCGTCTGCATCCGGAGAGCGTGGTCACCTACATCATTGACCGCAATATCAACTACACGAATTTCTGTACCGAGTACTGCACCTTCTGCGCGTTTTACCGGCCGCTGAAGGGACCGAAGGCCAGCGAAGGGTACATCCTCGAGTTCGAGACGATCTACGAGAAGATTGCCGAGACGGTCGAGATGGGCGGCACCGGCGTGCTGATGCAGGGCGGCATTCATCCCGACCTGAAGATTGACTGGTTCGAGCGGCTGTTTACGGGCATCAAGCAGCGGTTTCCGCAGGTGTGGCTGCATTGCCTGTCGGCGTCGGAAGTGCTGGCGATTGCCGAGTACAGCGAGCTTGACCTGCGGACGACGATTGCGCGGCTGCGCGATGCGGGGCTGGATTCGATTCCCGGCGGCGGCGCGGAGATTTTGGATGACGAGGTGCGCGCGCGCATTGCGCGGCTGAAGTGCCGCACCGAGGACTGGGTGAGCGTGCACCGCACCGCGCACCAGCTTGGCATGCGGACGACGGCGACAATGATGTTCGGCGTGGGCGAGACCATGGAGCAGCGCGTGAACCACTTTGAGGTGGTGCGCAAGCTGCAGGAAGAGACCGGCGGCTTTACGGCGTTTATCCCGTGGAGCTTTCAGCCGAAGTTTACTGCGCTGGGCGGCCGCGGCTGGGACGAGGCGACGAGCGTGGAGTATTTGAAGACGCTGGCGATTTCGCGGCTCCACCTGGACAACATTGAGAACGTGCAGGCCAGCTGGGTAACGCAGGGGCTGAAGGTGCTGGAGATGGGGCTGCACTTTGGCGGCAACGATGTGGGCTCGGTGATGCTGGAGGAGAACGTGGTGAAGGCCGCGGGCACCTCGAACTGCACGACCGAGGAAGAGCTGCGAAGGATTATCCGCGATGCGGGCTTTATGCCGGTGCAGCGGGACACGCTTTACCGGACTATGTTTTTGAATTAGAGCGGCGGAGTGGCCGCAAGATAAAAGCCCGCGCGAGGCGCGGGCTTTTTTGTGCGTGATTAAGGCAGTGCGGCATGGCGAGGATTGTAGCTTTTATGCTACACTTGCCAGGTGTTTGAGATTGTCCGCTACCAGCGTGAGGATGGCTCGGAGCCATACACCGAATGGTTTCGACGTCTGCGCGACGTTATGGCAAAGGTAAACATCGGCAAGCGACTACGCAGAGTCCAGGTGGGCAATTTTGGAGATTGCAAGCCTGTAGGTGAGGGCGTGAGCGAATTGCGCATCGACACCGGGCCCGGATATCGAGTTTACATAGGCTTGCGTGGATCGACGATGGTGATCCTGCTTTGCGGTGGTGATAAAAGCAGCCAGAATCGCGACCTCGAGAGGGCGAAGTCCTTTTGGGCCGATTGGAAACGGAGGCAGACATGAAACAGCTTGTTGGCGCGGTATCTCATCACGACAGAGAAGTGGAAGAGCTAGGCCAGGATCCGGAATTCGCAACCGAATACTTGAAAGAGGCACTTGAGTCCCTGGCCGATCCTGAGGATCGCGGCGCGAGTCTTTTGATGCTTCGCGCTCTGGCCGATGCTTATGGTGGGCTGGGAACGATTGCCGCCAGCGCGGGCATCAGCCGCGAGTCGCTGTACCGTTCGCTTTCGCCGAAGGGCAATCCCACGCTGAAGACGCTGATTGCAGTGTTGAATGCCATGAATCTGCGCCTTACGGTGGTGGAGGCCCCTGCGCAGGCCAAGCGTGGGAAGGCCAAGCGCCGGGCCGCGTAAGCGAAGGCTGAAGCATGCAACGCGAATCACTCCCCAACGACGCGCGGGAATGGTATTCTGGCGCGTCGAATTTTTCTGAACTGGGGGAGGACTCAGTGAAAAAGAGCATCATGATTCTGGCGCTGGGCGCGATGGCGCTGGTGGCGGGTTGCAACAGCAGTTCCAGCAAGGAGCCCGGCATTCCCGTGGGGCCCAAGTGGAAGGGACCGGCCTATCGGCTGACCTTTGACACGGCCGCGGCGAAGGCCAATCCGGCGGGCGTCGCTCTGCCCAACGTCAAGTTCACGGCCAATCCCGACGCGCTGGAGCATCGCGTGACGCTGGTGGTGAAATACGATTCGTCGGAAGTGAAGTCGGACAACCTGATTCTGAACCAGGTGATTCTGTCGCCGTTCGACATCTCCGGCACCGAGGGCAAGCTTTCGGCCGATACGATTGACATTGCCGACAAGGGGCTGGCGCACCTGCTGAACGCCTATTGTATGAAGAGCAAGGTGAAGGTTTCCGTGGCGCTGGCGCGCTCGTCGCTGAATTCGATGGCTGACGACGCGGAGATTCAGAACAAGGTAATCTCCGACTGGGCGACCGTGGAGATTCCCTACAAGAACCTGAAGAAGGGCTGCAAGATGTAACTGCCGGCTGCTTTGACGAGGCCGCGGGCGCAACGTCCGCGGCCTTGCTGTTTGCGGGCGCGGCTGTGGTCAGCCGTCACACCGGCGCGTGGCGCGGCTTTGCTATTCTGTCGCGTGCTGGCTACGGAATTCACTTATCCGCCCCACAGCATTCCGCTGGTGGAGGCCTACGAGAGCCGCTTTGAGGCGGCTTTTGTCGTGTTGCATCCCTTTGTGCGTGTGCCGCGCGAGCTGGCGTGGAGCGCGGGGCACAAGTATCCCAGCGACGCGGAGATTGCGGAGCATGGCAGCAAGTGCGCGTGGATGGAGGCGGCCGCTGCGACCGGGCTTTCGTCGTGCGCGCGCATCAGCCAGGCGCTGCTGACGGCGATTGGATCGCTGCCCGACCACCTGGCCGACCCGTTTGGGCGCGATCGCCTGCAGCATTTTTTAGAGCAGCAGCCGGTGTGGATGCCGACCGAGGGCAACTTTGAGCAATTGCTGCGGCCGGATTTTCTGTTTACGTTTGAGGCCGCCGGAGCGAGTGAGCTGATCTATGTGCCGGAGTTTCCCAGCGCCGATCCGCTGGTGACGCTGACTCTGGATGAGCTGCGCACGGGAGAGGCGCCGTTTCCGCCGCGGGGTACGCTGCTGGCGCCCGACCATTCGTTTCTCTTCACCGTGGATTGGGACAGCTTTTTCACGCTTTTCTACGGCACGCGCGCGTTTGTTTCGCGCATTGCGGCCGAGCGCGGGCTGGAAGGCTTTTTCGTGCTGCCTACGACGGAGCATGCGTGGTTCAACTATTCGATGGGCTGCGCCACGGTGACGCTTTCTCCCGAGCACTGGCAGACGAAGAATTAGTTGCCGGATGGCGCGTTGAAGGGCCACTCGCGCAGGCGGCGTGCGCGCCATAGATAAATTAGTGTGCCGCTGAGGCCGATGGCGACAGCCACCAGCAGGCCCTGGAATGCCTTGTCGCGATTGACGAGAACGAAGATGAAACCGGCCATTGCGAGCAGCGGCGGCAGCGGATAGAGCGGCATGCGGAAGGGCCGCGCGAGCTCTGGCCGTTGGACGCGCAGAAGAATGACGCCGACATGCTGCAGCAGATATTGCAGCAGAATGCGCGTGATGACGAGCATGGTGATGACCTGTTGCAGGCTGAAGAAGCAGAAGCAGGTGGCCACCAGGCCGAGCGCGATGAGCGAGCGGTGCGGGATGTGGTGGCGCGGATGAATCGCACCGAGGAATGAGAAGAAGTTGCCGTCGCGCGCGGCGGCGTAGGGCACGCGGCTGTAGCCCAACAGCAGCGAGAAGACCGAGGCGCTGGCGGTCCAGATGATGAGCGCGGCGACGAGCATGCCGGCCCAGTGGCCGAAGGCTGAGCCGGCAATGTCGGCGACGAGCTGCATGCGAACCGAGGCGCTGCCGGCGGCGGCCTTTGCGGCGTCGTGCACGGCGGGCAGTGCGGCCATGTTCATGAGCACGTAGAGCGCGGCGACGAACACAACGGAAATCAGAATGGCGCGCGGGATGGTTTTCTCCGGCTGGCGCACTTCTCCGCCGAGAAAGGTGATGTTGTAGTAGCCCCAGTAATCGTAGGTGGCGATGAGAGTGGCCTGGGCGAGGCCATGCACGGCGAGGCCCGCGGAGAGCGCGGGCGAATGCGGCATGTGCCAACCGCCGGTCATGGCGGCGCGTGCAAAGCCAGAGACGATGACACCGGCCATGGCTGCCATGACTCCGGCGAAGAGCACCCAGGCAAGGCGGGTGGTGGATTTGAGATTGCGATAGAGCAGCGCGGTGATGAGCAGGCAGGCGGCGGCCGCGGTGAAGTTGGAGTAATGCAGTATGGGCAGCGCGGCGATGGGCGCCTGATCGAGCACCGGCCAGAACCAGGCGAGAAAGCCGGAGAGGCCGATGCAGCCAGAGGCGATGGAGAGCGGCGCGGAGAAGCTGAGCTGCCAGACGAAGAGAAAGCTGAGCCAGTTGCCGGCGCGGGTGGGGCCGTAGATTTCGCGCAGAAATGTATAGGAGCCGCCGGCGCGGGGGAAGGTTGCGCCGAGCTCGGCCCAGACAAGGCCATCGGCCACGGCGATGGCCGCGCCCAGCAGCCACGCCCATACGCTCATCTGGTAGCCGGCGGCGGCGATGACCAGGGGCAGGGTGATGAACGGGCCAACGCCGATCATCTCCAGCATGTTGAACAGGACAGCGGAGCGAAGGCCTATGCGGCGTTCGAGCGGCGCGGTGGAAGCCGGAGTGGAAAGGGGATCGCTCATTACGCAGCGGCGCTTCACGGATTGTACACTGGGCACAAGCATGAATCGCCTGCGTCTTATCCCCATCGCCGCATCGTTTGCATTTGTTTTGGCCGCGCCCGCATTGCGTGCGCAGGCTGCGCCGCAGTTCACGCTGCCCAACACCGAGGCTTCATCCATTGCGCTGCCGCTGGCCGAAGATCGCGGCGCGGCCAGGCTGGAGCAGGATCTGAAGCGGCTGGGTACGACGGCCAGCCTGATGATGATCGTGGCGCATCCGGACGACGAGGACGGCGCGCTGCTGGCGTATCTGTCGCGCGGACTTGGCGTGCGCTGCGTGCTGTTTACGCTGACGCGCGGTGAAGGCGGGCAGAATGCGATGTCGGCCGACACGTACGATGCGCTGGGGCTGATCCGCACCAATGAGCTGCTGAAGGCCGGCGAATACTACGGCGCGAAGCAGCTGTGGGGCACTCAGGCGGACTTTGGTTTCTCGAAGACGCAGGAGGAGTCGTTCAGCAAGTGGGGGCATGAGCGCGTGCTGTACGACGCGGTGCTGGCGGTGCGGCGCGAGCGGCCGCAGATTATCGTGTCAACCTTTGTGGGCGGCATTACGGACGGGCACGGGCAGCATCAGGTCTCCGGTGAAATTGCGCAGGAGGTTTTCAAGGCAGCCGCCGATGCGAAGATTTTTCCCGACCAGTTGAAGCCGGTGCGCGAGGGCGGCCTTGGCCTGAGTGTGTGGCAGCCACTCGCGGTTTATTCGATGACGCCATTTGCGCCGGTGACCGACAAGGGCATGTTCGACTACGCGACGGGCAAGTGGGCGCCGGCGCAGTTCAGAAATTACGTGACGGGGCAGGTGACGACCGGCGCGCCGTCGACAGATGTGACGATGCAGGTGGGCACGCTAGACCCTGCGCTGGGCCGCAGCTACACGCAGATTGCGCGCGAGGGCTGGGGCATGCAGAAGTCGCAGAATGGCGGCGCCAACCCCACGCTGAGCGGGCCCGATGACACGCGCTACCACCTGTGGGCCGTGGCGGAGCGCGCGACGGCTTGCGGGCATGCGCACGGCGGCAATGCGAGCCTGTTCGACAACGACAAGGTGCACGTGTGCACCACGCTGGCTGCGCTGGGCGGCACAAATGCGCCGGCGTGGCTTGCCACGGGACTGAGCACACTGGATGCACAACTGCACGAGCTGGAGACACACTGCGCGTGCAAGGCTGGCGTGGATTCGGCGCGTGCGGTTGCGCCCATTTATCGCGCCACGCTTGAGCTGCGGGCGAAGGTTGCGGCGGCGAAGGACCTGAGCGGTGCAGCGAAGGACGACATCGGCTTCGAGCTCGACCAGAAGATTGGCGAGTTCGAAGATGTGCTGGCGGATCAGTTGGGGCTGGACATGATCGCTTTCCGCACCAGCGAGGCGCGTGCAACTTCAGGCGGCTTCCGTGGTGCGTCTGCCGATGAGACGGCGCGGTCGGTCTCTCCGGGCGAAAAGCTGAATGTGCGGGTGCATGCGGCGCAGGCTACGGGAGAGACGCGCCTGGCGCATGTGTGGCTTGAAACTTACGGCACGGTGTGGCCGAACGAGATGACCGCTGGCGAGCCCAACCCGACAGCGCCGGTTGCCGATCCCATTTTTTCTGTCACGGTGCCTGAGGACGCCGCGCCGACGGAGCCGTATTTCACGCGGCCCTCCATTGAGCAGCCGTATTATGACGTGGCGAATCCGGCGTTTCTTGGCCGCTCGTTTGCGCCGTGGCCGCTGGCGGCGTGGGCGGAGTTCAGCTTCGAGGGGCTGCCGATTCGCGTAGGCAAAGTGGTGCAGACTCTGGCGCGGGTCGCGGGGCCGGGCGGCATCTACGAGCCGCTGGTGGTAACGCCGCGCATCGGTTTGCGCATCGATCCGGCGGCGCAGATTCTGCCGCTCGATGGCGCGGCGCTTCCTGTCCGCGTGACGGTGCATGCGCAGGCAGCGGCGGAGGGCACGGTGGAGCTGCATTTGCCGGAAGGCTGGAGTGCGCAGCCGGCATCGGTACCGTTCAAGCTCGCGGCCGCGGAGGACTCTTCGCCCATTCTGTTCTCAGTGACGCCTTCGGCTGCACACACCGGCGCGTACACCATTCAGGCGGTGGCTTCCAGCGCGGGCAAAAGCTATGAGTCCGGCTGGCAGAGCATTGGCTACGCCGGGCTGCGGCCATACAACCAGTACCTGCCGGCCACGCTGCATACGCGCAAGATTGATGTGAAGGTGGCTGCGGGTCTGCGCATTGGTTACGTGATGGGCACGGGCGATCTGGTGCCTGAGGCGATGCGCGGCATGGGGCTTGAACCGAAGCTGCTGAGCGCCGACGATGTGAAGTCGGCCGATCTTTCGGCGTACAACGTGATTGTGATCGGCATCCGCGCCTACTCGGTGCGACGTGAGCTGGCGGCGAATCAGCAGCGGCTGGACGCCTTTGTGCGCAACGGCGGCACGCTCATCGTGCAATATCAGAGCGGCAATTTTCCGGCGCCGCTGCCGCTGAGCATGGGGCGCATGCCGGAGCGGGTGATTGACGAGAACGCGCCGGTGAAGCTGCTGGAGCCGGGCGATGCGCTGCTGACTACACCCAATGCCATCACCGCGGCGGACTTCGATGGCTGGGTGGAGGAGCGCGGGCACTCCTTTCTGGACTCGTGGGACAAGGGCTACACGGCGCTGACGGAGACGGCTGACCCTGGGCAGGACCCGCAACGAGGCGGCCTGCTGGAGACGCATCCGGGCAAGGGCACCTATATATATGCCGCCTATGCGCTTTATCGGCAGTTGCCGGAGTTAGTTCCGGGCTCCTACCGGCTGCTGGCCAACTTACTCAGCGCCGGTCAAAATAGTGCATCTCATTAGGGAAAAACGCGACGATTTTGCGCGCTGTGGTGCGTGAAAACGCAGTAATGGCGCGCCTTTTTGCGTGCATTCATCGTTTTGTAACATTCCCGCTCGGGCATAACTTCAGTTGTTAAAAATGGATGAATTCGTCATCTATTCATCAAACTCTGCGAGCCTCTTTTTAGAAATGCCGCCGGTGCCGTGTGCTGTTTATCAGGGGTTCTGCGGAAGTGCGGCGTTATGGATTTCATCAACGTCTTGCGAAGTCAAAGAGAGGCTCAATGAAACTCAATGTGAATTCGGTTGCTGCATTGCTCGTGGCGGCCAGTTTGTCGGGAACGCTCGCGCTCGCGGCGCCGCCCGCACAGTCTGGCTCCAAGCAGTCGGCTGCCGCAAAGGCAAAGAAGGCTCCCAAGCCAACAGTGGACGATCAGATTCAGGCTCTGCGCCAGGAGTTCCAGGGGCAGATAGACGGCCTGAAGACTGATTTGGCCACCAAGGATGCGGCGCTGAAGCAGGCACAGCAGTCAGCGGCCGATGCACAAGCGGCAGCTGCCAAGGCAGAGGAAGCGGCCAGCGCTCAGCAGCAGGCCAACTCCGCGAATGCGGAAGCCGTGAGCAGCCTGAAGAGCACGGTGGATGACATGAAGAGTGTCAATGCCATCGTGGTTTCCTCGCTTACCGATGAGACCGCGGCCATCAAGAAGGCCATCGCCAGCCCCGACGTTCTGAACTACAAGGGCATAACGATTTCGCCCGCGGGCAGCTTTATTGAAGGCGCAACAGTGTGGCGCAGCGCGGCAACCGGCGGCGGAATCAACACGCCGTTCACGGGTGTTCCGCTGGAGCACGCGGATGCGGCCAACATGAGTGAGTTCTTCGGATCGGGCCGCCAGTCGCGCCTGGCCATCAAGGCTGTGGGCAAGCTGCCCTGGGGCACGCTGACCGGCTACTACGAAATGGACTGGCTGGGCACCGGCATCACCTCGAACAACAACCAGTCGAACAGCTACGTGATGCGTCAGCGCCAGATCTGGTCTGAAGTGGCTCTGCATAGCGGCCTGACCATCAGCGCCGGTCAGATGTGGTCGCTGGCTGCAGAAACCACCAAGGGCACGTCGAACGGTACGGAAATTCTTCCTGGCGCCATCGATCCGCAGTACACGGCGGGCTTCGTATGGGGCCGTCAGTATGGCTTCCGCGTCAGCCAGAAGATCGCCAAGGGATTCTGGCTTGCGGCTTCGGCTGAAAATGCCGAGACGCTGAACCCGGCGGGCACCATCGTGCTGAACACAGGCACCACCTACCTGCTGGGCAGCGCTGGCGTGGGCGGCGGCTTGTACAACTCCACGGCCAACTACTCGTTCAACTACACTCCGGACTTCGTGGTGAAGTTGGTGGCAGAGCCGGGCTGGGGCCACTGGGAACTGTTTGGCATCGAGCGCAACTTCCGTGACCGCATCTATGTCACGGGCAGCGATCCGCGCAATGCCACTGCCGTGGGCGCTGGCCTGGGCGGCGGCTTCCGTGGTCCGCTGTTCAACAAGAAGCTGTCCATTGGCTTGAAGGGTCTGTGGGGCCAGGGCATCGGCCGCTACGGCGACTCGACCATTGCCGACGTGACCATCAAGCCCAACGGCGAGATTCTGCCGCTGCATGGCTTCTCGGCTCTGAGCACGGTTGAGGCTAACCTGACGCCGCGTCTCAGCGTGTACATGAACTATGGTGGCGACTACATCAGCCGCGCCATCCTGAGCACCACCGCCAATGTGGGCTACGGCAACCCGCTGGCCAACATGAGCGGTTGCCTCACCGAGCCGGCGCCGGGCGGAAACTTTACGCCAGGCAATCCTGCCAACTGCGGTGGCAACAACAAGGATGTGCAGGAAGCCACCTTCGGCTACTGGTACAACTTCTACAACGGACCCAAGGGCCGTCTGCGCCAGGGATTGCAGTACAGCTACATCATCCGCAATCTGTGGTCGGGCGCCGGTGGCACCACCAACCCCGGCGGCAGCGCCATGGGTACCGACAACATTGTCGAGACCTCGCTCCGCTACTATCTGCCGTAAACCAACGGCCAGAACGGCAAGAAGGGCAGCCCTCGGGCTGCCCTTCTTCATTGCGTGAGAGTTGTGAGGCTAGTTGGTGCGCGGCTCGCCGGTGGAGACGAACGAAGCGCCTGCCAGAGCCTTGCCGGAGGCCAGCGCATTGCGCATCTGCTCGGGATTGGCGCTGCCGGCCTGAGCTGCGGCT
>DASVLI010000251.1:0-2414 GCA_036384955.1 Occallatibacter sp. | reverse complement strand
GAACCTGCCGCACATTGCGCAGACCCAGGAATTCCGTCCCGGCAAGGAAGGCGATCCTGTGCTTGGCCGAAGCATCTGGGGCTACCGTCACACAGTGCTCGGCGCGCTCGGCATCTTCCTTTATGTAGGTGTTGAAGTCGGCCTCGCATCCATCGCGGTAAATTACTTCAAGGCGCAGGGCGTTGACAGCGCCAGCACCGCTTCGTTCCTGGTTTCGCTTTATTGGGGCGGCGCGTTGGTGGGCCGTCTGCTGGGCTCCTGGGTGCTCACCAAAATCAAGTCCGGCAAGCTGCTCGGTGCATTTGGCTTTGCCGCGGCCTTGTTTGTGGTGGTTTCCATGCTCACTACCGGCCAGGTGGCCATCTGGGCCATCATCATTTGCGGGTTCTTCAACTCCATCATGTTCCCGAACATCTTTGCTCTCGGCATCGCCGGTCTTGGACCGATGACCAGCAAGGGTTCGGGCCTGATTATGACCGCGGTTGTGGGCGGCGCGATTGTGCCGCTGCTGATTGGTAAGCTCGCCGACATGACCTCTCTCCAGCACTCGCTGGTGATTCCGATTGTCTGCTACCTGTTTATCGCCTACTACGGACTTTGGGGATCGAAACAGAAGCGCTCGGCTGCGTAAGCAGCAGTTGCAACTTCACTCAAAGGCTCTCCGGCTCACGCCGGGGAGCCTTTTCTTTTGTGTCTATATGGATAGCCGGCGCTATTTCTGGGTAATTTTTGCGCAACAACCTACGCAATAAATGTGTCCAACCACAGGTGTGAAACGTCCAATCTAGGCGGAAGGCTTACGCAAGCCACATACATTCCGGGAGCAGGATATTACGGCAGATTTGCTGCCACATTTTTCATGGAAGCCTTCTTTCCCTGCCGATGGATAAAGAGAGCGTCCTTTGCATCACCAAGGATGAAATAACGGAGTATGAATGCGTTTTTCTTTTTACCGAGTGTGCCTCACGCTCGCGATGCTGTGCGCACTGATGGCTTTGCCCGCGCCGGCCGCGGCACAAGCCGTGTCCGCTCATGTGCATGAGGATTCCACCGAGGCACTGCCGGACGAGCCGCAGGCCAAAACCGCGCAGACCAGCGATGCAAAGCAGGCCGGTTCCATCAGCGGCACGGTCACCGATACCAATGACGACATCGTTCCCGGCGCAACGGTGACGCTGCTGCAGGCGGGCAACACCGCAGGCACAGCGACCGCCGACAGCGACGGTGGATTTCGCTTTACAGGGTTGAAAGCGGGCTTTCCATACCGCATTGCGATGAGCGCGAAGGGCTTTGTCACGTGGACCTCGGACGACATCACGCTGGACCCTGGCCAGTTCTACATCGTGACGCAGGGGCGCATGCCGATTCTGGGCGAGGCAACTTCGATTACCGTCTCGGGGTCGAACGAGCAAATTGCGCTGGAACAGATTCAAGTGGCCGAGCAGCAGCGCGTGCTTGGATTCATTCCGAATTTTTACGTGGTGTACGACAAGAATCCCGTGCCGCTGCCGGCCAAGCTGAAGTACAAGCTGGCGTGGCGCGTGCTGATTGACCCGGTAAACATTGTGGGCGCCGCCGCGCTGGCCGGCATGAACCAGGCCGGCGATACGCCGAATTATCAGCAGGGCGCGAAAGGCTACGGTCAGAGATTTGGCGCGGTGTACGCCGACGGATTCACCGATCTCATCCTGGGCGGCGCGGTGTTGCCGGCTTTGTTGCATCAAGATCCGCGCTACTACTATCAGGGCACAGGCACGGCGCGCTCACGCGCGTTCCATGCCATGTCGGCGCCGTTCATTTGCATGGGCGATAACGGCAAACGGCAAATCAATTACTCCAGCATCGGCGGAGATTTATTCTCGGCCTCACTGTCGAATCTGTATTACCCGTCGTCGAATCGCGGCCCGTCGCTGGTCTTCACCACATTTCTGCTGGATACCGGCACACGCGTGGCCAGCACACTGGTGCAGGAATTCGTCATCCGCAAGCTGACGCCGAGCGCGAAGAAGCACGACAACTAGGGCCTGCTAACAGGCCCTCACGAAGTCGCTCGACCACTGGACTCCGTTGATGTAGGCTTGCCCGTTGAGCAAAGGGGCACGTATGCATCGGCGGAGTTTTCTTGTTTCTGGATCGGCGGCGGTGCTGGGCGCTTCCACGCTGACTACGCGCGCATACGCGACGCTGGCCGCGGCTGACTATGCGAGGCCGAGTCTCGATCCGGGCTTGCATCGTTTCGGCGTGAACTACACGCCCTCGCACAACTGGTGGTTCTGCTGGAACGACTGGAACGGCGACCCCATTCGGCGCGACCTGGACGCGATTGCCGCGCTGGGTGCGGACCACTTGCGGCTGATGCTGATTTGGCCGTACTTTCAGCCCAATCTAAAGTGGGTAAGCGAGGCGCACCTGGA
>DASVLI010000250.1:0-3732 GCA_036384955.1 Occallatibacter sp. | reverse complement strand
CGGAGTGCCCGCTCTGCCTGCAGTGCGCCGTTGTATGCTTTGCAGGTGGAGCCGATGGCTCCGCCCGGCCCAGCCCATGCAGACCAACGTTCTTCAACTCGATGCGCGCGATAATGTTCTGGTTGCGCTGGCGCCGCTTGCGGCTGGCAGTACGGTGCAGTTTGGCACGCACACCGTCAACGTTGTGCACGATATTCCCGCCAAGCACAAACTCGCCCTGACTGACCTGCAGCCGGGCGATACAGTGCTGATGTACGGCATGGTGGTGGGCGAGGCAACAGCTGCAATTCCCCGCGGCGGCCTGCTTTCCACGCGGAACGTGCGTCATCGCGCGGGCGATTACACCGCGCAGCGCCAGCCGGTGAGCTTTCCTTTACCCGATGCTGCGGCCTGGGCCGCGCGCACCTTCAACGGCTTTCATCGCGCCGACGGCCAGGTAGGCACGCGCAACTACTGGCTGGTGCTGCCGCTGGTGTTTTGCGAAAACCGCAACGTGGAGCGTATGCGCGAGGCGCTCGAAGAGGAACTGGGCTACGGCGTCGCGCAGAATAGCTATCGCCGCCATGTGCGCAAGCTGGTGGAGCAGGCCGCGACGGGCAACGGCAACGCTGCCGCCGAGCTTTCTGCAGCGCGCGCCGAGCGCGTCTTTCCCAATGTAGACGGCATTCGCTTCCTGACGCATCAAGGCGGCTGCGGCGGCACGCGGCAGGACGCGCAAGCGCTCTGCGGACTGTTGGCTGGCTACATCCATCATCCCAACGTGGCTGGAGCCACGGTGCTGAGCCTGGGCTGCCAGAACGCGCAGGCCTCCATGCTGATGGACGAGGTGCGTGCGCGCGATCCCAAGCTGACCAAGCCCGTGCTCATCTTTGACCAGCAGCAATCCGGCCGTGAGCAGGTGCTGATGAGCCGCGCGCTCGACGAAACCTTCGCTGGTTTGGCGGCGGCAAACGAAATCTCTCGCACGCCGGCGCCGATTTCCGCGTTGACCGTGGGCTTGAAGTGCGGCGGCTCGGACGGCTTCAGCGGCATCTCCGCCAATCCGGCGCTGGGATACCTCTCCGACCTGCTGGGCGAGCTGGGCGGCAAAACATTGCTCAGCGAGTTTCCCGAGTTGCATGGCGTGGAGCAGGAATTGATCAACCGCTGTGCCACCGACGAGCTGGCGCAGCGCTTCTACAACCTGATGCAGGCCTACAGCGCGCGCGCCAGGGCCGTGCACTCCGGATTTGAGATGAATCCCTCGCCGGGCAACATTGAGGACGGTCTGATTACCGATGCCATCAAGTCCGCGGGCGCTGCGCGCAAGGGCGGAGTGGCGCCGGTGCGCGACGTGCTGGACTTTCCGCAGTATGCAGCCACGCGCGGCCTCACGCTGCTGTGCACGCCGGGCAACGATGTGGAGTGCGTGACGGCGCAGGCCGGCGCGGGAGCCAATCTTGTCCTCTTCACCACGGGCCTCGGCACGCCAACAGGAAACCCCGTTGCGCCGGTCGTCAAGATCTCGACCAATTCGACACTGGCCGAGCGCATGGGCGACATCATCGATTTCGACGCGGGCGGCATCATCACCGGCGAGACATCGATTCCGGCTTGCGCTGAGCAACTGCTCGAGTTTTCGATTCAGGTGGCGAACGGCGAACGGCTGACCAGGGCCGAGCAGCTGGGGCAGAACGACTTCATCCCCTGGAAGCGCGGGGTTTCGCTCTAGTTCAGCTCTCCAGCATGGAGGCGGCAACCGCCAGTGCAGTAAGTGCCGCGGTCTCCGCGCGCAGAATGCGCGGGCCCAGCGAAACCGCGCGCCAGCCATTGGCGTCGAACAGCGCCGCTTCCTCTGGCGCCCAACCGCCCTCGGGGCCAATCGCAATTTCAAACTCAGGCAGTGCCGCGTCGTTGCCGCCCAACAGCTCTTCCAGGGCCGCGCGCAGCGCCACATCGCGCTCCTGCTCGGCCAGCACCAGACGAACCGCGGTTGTGGCGCTTTTAATCTTCTCGGCAAGCGGAACGGGATCGAGAATCTCCGGCACATCGCTGCGGCGCGACTGCTGCGCGGCCTCGTGCGCAATGCGCCGCCAGCGCTCCACGCGCTTGGCCGCGGCCTGCGCAAGATGCTTCTCGGTGCGGCGCGCAATCACCGGAGCGATTGCGGCGACGCCGAGCTCGGTGGCTTTTTCGATGGCCCACTCCATCCGATCGAACTTGTAGACCGCCATTACGAGCGTAACGGGCAGTGCGGGGTCGGCATCGATTTCAGCAATGAGCTTGAAGCTCACCTCGCATTGCGTTTGCGACGGTGTGGAGACCGAAGCGACCTCGGCGTGGAAGACGCGGCCGCCGGCGACAACGTCGGCCTGCATGCCGGGCTCGGCGCGCAGTACGCGCGCAAGATGTTCTGCCTGCGCTCCGCTCAGTGTCGCGGCGTCCTCGGTCCATTGGTCGGCAATCCAGCGTCGTCTCGTCATTCGCCTGTATCCATGCACCTTTCCGCTATTCAGTCTATCGCGTACACAAACACTGAGGGGGATGCTTGAAGCATCCCCCTCGGCGTTGCCTACTTGGTTGGGTAACCCGTTACTTCTTCTTCGCGGTTTTCTTCGCGGCCTTCTTCGCGGGTGCCTTCTTGGCTGCTTTCTTGGTTGCCATTTGCCTATTCTCCCTTTTCGATGGGTTGCATCGAAGCTGCAATATGAATTGCAGTTGAGGAATGTATAGATTTATGCAAACTCAGTGTCAAGAAAAAAACGTAGGTGAAGTGGAAAAAGTGGCAACATCTTCGACACATTCTTGCGCATCGTCTCGCTTCGGCTCACAGCAGATGTTGTGAGCGAAGCAAAGCGAGCATGAGTCCGGAGAACAGATCGTGCCATCCATGCGCGATCATGCACGAGCGCAAACTGCCGCGCAGCAGCGCAAGCAGACTGAAGAGCGCACCGTAAACGGCCAGCAGAACCATGGTGTGCAGGCCTTCGTATCCATGTGCCGCGCCGAAGACAAGTGCGGAAAACACCACGCCCCACGCGGCTTTTCCGCGCCCCCACGCGGTGAACTGGCGCTGCAGGTAGCCGCGAAAGACGGTCTCTTCAACGAAGCCCACCACTGTGCACAGCAGAATCCATCCGCCCACCTCCATGCCGTTGGAAGGGGCCAGCGCCGCGATGCGCTGGGCATCGGCTCTTCGTTCGGGGTCGTTCAGCACGGAGTGTCCATCGCTCGAAATCAGCGGACGATGATGCACGGCAGCATCCACCGAGAACCAGACGATGTTGATGGTTCCGAGTGCCGTCATCGAAAAGATCCAGAAGACCATGGCAATGCCGATATCGATGAAAAGAGCCTTTGCGCCCTTGCCCACGCGGCCAAACAGCGTGCGGAAGGGGGTTTTGCCCAGCCACAGGCCAAGCGCCACCCAGCCCAGCATCACCAGCTGCACCACAATGGTGGAGCCGTACATCCACAGATGCCGTGGCGACTGCGCATAGCCGGCAATGCGTGTAGAACCGCGATAGGAGAGCGCGAGGATGGCCAGCACCAGCACAGCCGTGTGCCACCAGGGCGCAAGGCCGCGCGGCGCGGAGGGTTGGTCGGGGACAGGCGATGCGGTTTGCGGTGCGGAAGGCTGCGTGAGTTCAGGTTCTGAGGTCAATGGATTCGGGCTCGGCAGGTGTCGCCATCAGTACACCACGCATCGGTTCGGCAACAAAGCGCTATTTGCACGCAGTCACGGCGCGTTCC